>JAVVET010000040.1:26783-30448 GCA_032251235.1 Wenzhouxiangellaceae bacterium | reverse complement strand
GCCTCATGTTCAGGCTCTGACTCGAGCTCGATCTCGTCGTCGAGTCCAGGCCCAGTCTCGGCGTCGGATCGAGGCTCCGACCCGGATCCGGAATCGAGTTCAGTCTCGGCTCCGGGCTCAGCTTCGAGCTCGGACTCGGACTCGGCGTCAGTTTCAGCTTCAGTTTCGGATTCGAGCTCGGAACCGGATTCGGAATCAATACCGACCTCGAGCGACTCGTCTTCGGACTCGGCTTCAATGTCGACCCCGGGCTCGAGCTCCTGACCCGATACCTGCTCCTGATCATCCGGCGCGCGTCGTGTCGAAACAGATTCCTGCAAGGGTGTAAAGCCCTCTACGGCCTCGGCATCTTCGCTTGATTCATCCGCTGCTTCGATACTGTCAGCCGGTTCGTCCAGGCCTTCCGTGCCGGTCTCGTCAAACAGCGCGTCGCCGGCTTCAGCCGGTTCGGGCTGCTCGGAGCCACTGGCCTGCCCGGCCCCGGCTTCCGGCGCCATCGGCGATTGATCTTGAGCATCGAGATCTTCGTCGGACGGCGCGGACTCGTCGGCCCGGAAATCAAGACCAGGTTCCATTTCTTCGGCATCTTGCTGAACATCGTCAGGCTCCGGCAAGGAGCCCGGCGCCAGTTCTTCGCCCGGCGTCTCTTCGCGGCCTTCAACAAATGCCTGCCGGGATTCAATCGGCACCTCGTCGGGCGTCTCGTCCAGCCGTTGATCGGCCTGGATGTCGAGCTCCGGCGGCTGTTGCAGTGAAAATCCGGCAGCTTCTAGCCCTTGGTCGAAGCCCGCCGCATCAGGCCGTTCGCCGACCGGCGCCTGGTCGCTCGAGGCGGCCCGGCCGGTCTCCTGCTCACGTTGATGCAATGCCGACAACAGTCCCCGGGCCTGGCGGGTCAAATCACCGGTCTCGAAGTGGTGCAACGCGACAGCCTTGCGCTCCAGACGTTCAAGACGCTTGCCCAGCATGACTCGAAGGTCTTCGATCAAGTCGACGATTTCCTCTGCAGGTTCGGAATCGGTATCCAGAATTTCCTGCAGATATTCCTCGATGATCTGCATGCTATCGGCTTCGTTGCCGATCGGCGCGAGCCTCAATGTGCCCTTGATCGTGTGGATGGACCGAATCAGGTCGCGGTTGACCACGGCCGGCCAGCCTTGTTTGCGGCTGGCGTTGATCCATTCGTCGACGGTCTGCAGGTGATCGCCGATTTCCTTGATCATCAACTGCACCAGCGTCGGATCCAGCCCCTCCAGTTCCGGCAGAATCGTCTCGCCACCGACATGATCCACTCGCTCGAGCAACTCGTCGATTTCCGATTCGGTCATCTCGGCCGGTTCGCCGGTCAAATGCGCCCGAAGACTGGGCAAGGCATCGACAGCCTTGCCAACCAGTTCAACGACCTGGTCGGCCTGAAACTGGCCATCGATGGTCTGGTTCAGTAATTGCTCGATCTGCCAGCCGAATTCGCCGATACGATCGGCGCCGGCCATTCTTCCCGAGCCTTTCAATGTATGGAAGGAGCGACGAATGTCGCCACGCAGCGACGCGTTCGAAAGATCGTCGCGCCATTTCGGCCAACGTTGCTGCAGGCTTTCGAGCTCCTCGTCGAATTCCTCCAGGAATATCGACATCAGGTCGAAGTCGTCACCTTCCAGGGCCGAGCCAGTCGGGGCTGCGATGGCGTAGCCGGCCTCGGCGCGGCTTTGCTCGTCACTTTCTTGTTCGATTTCCTGCTCGATTTCCTGCGCGATTTCCTGCTCGATTTTTTCGTCGGCCTTTGAGTTCAAGGCTGAGGTTTCAGTAGCCGAAGGCTGGACCCGATCAAAGTCGGCATCGCTACGCGAGTCCGACCCTGCAGGCGCATGACCCGGCGACCAATCGGCCTCGTGTTCGTCGCTGGTCTGCGCGGGCGGCAACGCATCGATTTCGTCTTCCAGGTCGCTTTCATCCGGCTCGGGGAGCGACGGCTCCGGCGTTGCCTGAAGCGATTCATCGGCGCTGGATTCAAGCGGCTGCCCGGCAATCGGGGCATGTTCGGCGTCTTGTTCTTCGTCGTCTGTGGAATTTGCATCCGGCCCGGACAGCAGGCCTTCCTCGAACTCCGGCAGCGGTATCCTTTGACGACTTTCGGATCCCGGCGCTTGCCGTGAGTCGCCGGCCCGATCATCGAATTCCTCATCATCCGGACCGGACAACCAGCCCTCGTCGGCGTCCTCGCCAAAGCCTTGATCGGCCGACGGAGGCGGCGCGGAAGAATGGTCGTCGGCATCGGGCTCAAGATAGCCAGACTCAATCGCCGTCGCCGCGCCGCCGAGAGCTTCATCCTCGGGTGCATGACCGGCTGTCTGGCCGATCGGGGATGGCTCAGACTGCGCAGCCTCAGTCATATCTGCGGCTTCAATGGCCGGTTCGGCCACGGCTTCGATATATCCAAGCTCGATCAAATGCCGGCGCGCCGAATCGAGATATGCCGCGCCGCGATCGTCGAGTCGAGTCAGGCTGTCGAGATAGAACTCGACCACCACCAGTGCTTCGGCCAGTCCGTCAAGCCGCTCACGATTCGATTGGCCGGAAATCTTTTGCACCATTTCGTCTTCGACGCATCGCGAGCCGGCTTCCAGCAGTTCCGCCGCGGCGTCCAGTCCGGCCATTCGCAGCACGCCGGCAACCCGCTCGAGTCCATGCCTGGCCAAACTGGCGCCATCTGCATCCGCCTGTCCGCGATTGACCTGGTCGAGCAGGTGTTTCGCATGCCCGAGATCATCGATCGATTCGATCAGCACTTGCCGCATCACACGCCGATGTTCGGCTTTCGGCAGATGCTGGCCATCGCCCTCGAGGAGGTTGCCGCTGGGTGGCTCGCCCAGGTACAGAACCGCCTCGTCGAGCTCGGACTCGACCAGTAGCAGTTCCCGGGCGACCTCCATCAGGACCGGGTTTTCCGGGTCGTCCGAAAGCTCGCCAAGCCGCTCGGCCTGGGCATCGACGCGCTCGCGCAGCCGCTGCAGCCCGAGCATCGAGAAACTTTCGGCTACCGAGCGCAGCAAGGCCGACTGCTCGTCGGTGCCGCCGTCGACCGGGCTTCGGCCGAGCAAGAATGCATTCAGCGCGTCTTTGGCCTGATTCAATTCACCGCGTGCGGCCTCGGCGATGGCCGTGAACAGCTGCCGATTCCTGCCCGACAACACGCTTCGCGCACGCGCCAGTTCCACTTCGTCGTCTTCGATGCAGGCGCGTACGCGGTCGATCTCCGGACAACCCGGATCGGCCGAATCAAGTTCGCCCAGCAACGCACGGGTCATCGACTCGGCCTCGACCAGCGGCTGATCCGATCCATTCGCCTGGCTCCAGCTACGCAACAGGGCGTCGAGCGATGCGATGTGCTTCTGCAACGCCGGACCCGGCTGCAGGTAGCCGCCGGCCAGTCCCGCAAACACGGCCTCGGCGGTCCGGCCCAGGCGCCGAAGCGGCTTTTCCGACGTGGTTTGAAGCTGTCGCGAAAAGTTCTTCAGGCCGTCGAGGTCATCGGTATTTTGCAGCCAGTCCCGCAACGCGCGCTGATAGCTTTTGCGGAGTTGCCGCGGGTCGAGCACGCTGTCGACTGGAGCGCTATATTCATTGCCGCCAATTCGGTCGCGACCGTGATCGTTACCATAATCGTC
>JAVVET010000040.1:13610-26683 GCA_032251235.1 Wenzhouxiangellaceae bacterium | reverse complement strand
ACCATAATCGTCCAGCCCCGACAAGTCGGCTGCAAAGCGGTCCGCGGGCAGCGGCTCGAGCCTGGCGACGACACGCAGCCGATCGACTCGTTCGGACAGGACCGCGGGCAGATCCGGCGCGCCGGTTTCCATGCGTTCGAGATAATCAGGCAGCACTGCAACCGTTTCAAGCATGACGGTCGCAGTTTCAGGATCCGGTTGGTCGACCGACTCGAGTGCCTCGCGCAAGGCTTCGGCCAGGCCGAGAGCGCCGGCGATATCGAGGGTCGCCAGCGTTGCTTCGAGCTGGCTGGCGGCCGCTCTCGCGTCGTCCAGACTCGGCGCCGCGGCATCAGGCTGTCCGGCCCATGCCTCCAGGGCCTTGCGAATGACTTCACACAGCGATTCGAGATAGGGCCGCGTCCACAGGATACCCTGGGCTCGAGCTGCGGCAGATGGATTCAGCATGCAGACCTCATTGGCGTCGTGTCGATGGTTCGCCGATTGAATGGTTCATACCGAATCAATCCTGATCCTCGGGCAGCTTGAAATCCGAGACCGAGTCGCGCAAGTCACGCACCAAATCTGCCAGGCTGACCACCGATGTTGCCGTCCGACCGGTACCTTCGGACGTCTGGATTGAAATATCGCGAATCGAGTTCATCAGGCGCGCAATCTTGCCCGCGTTCTGCGACTGCTGCTGTGCCTGGCCGGAAATGTCCTGAATCAGCGTTGCCAGGTCACTGGATACTTTTTCAATCGATTCCAGCGCTTCACCGGCATCCTCGGCGGTTCGCGCTCCGCTGACCACCTGGGTGGTCGTGGCTTCCATCGAAGTCACCGCCTCGGAGGTATCGGACTGAATCGTCTGGACCAGCGTTTCGATTCGACGTGTGGCGTTGGTGGCGCGTTCGGCCAGGCGCTGGACTTCATCGGCGACGACCGCGAAGCCGCGTCCGGCACCACCGGCCGATGCGGCCTGGATGGCGGCGTTGAGCGCCAGCACGTTGGTTTGCTCGGAAATGCCGTTGATCAGCTCGACGATATCGCCAATTTCCTGGGACGATTCGCCCAGCCGCTTGATGCGCTTGGAGGTATCCTGGATCTGATCCCGAATCTGGTCCATGCCCGAGATGGTCTGGCGCACCATGTCGGCGCCGCGGTTGGCCATCTGGACCGAACTTTGCGCCACTTCGGCCGATTCGCTGGAACGCTTGGCCATGTCATCGAATGACTTGGCCATTTCGTTGATCGTATCGGTTGCGGTTCGAATTTCGCGGGCCTGGTGCTCGCTGGCCTCGGCCAGCTGGGTCGTCGTGGCCTCTGTTTCCTGGGCCTGCGCGGCCACCTGGCGGGCTGTCGAGTTGACGCCGGAGACCAGGTCGCGCAGCGCCTCCACGGCGAAGTTCACCGAATCGGCGATGGCGCCGGTCACGTCCTCGGTCACCGTGGTTTCGACGGTCAGATCGCCGTCGGCCAGCGAACTCATTTCATCGAGCAGCCGCAAAATGGCTTCCTGGTTGCGCTGGTTGACCTTGGCCGTCTCGATCGCGCGTCGGCGCTGATCGATATAAAGGTTGAGGCCGACCAGGAAAAGGACCAGCAAAACCGCGGCGGCCAGTGCAATACCGGCGATCAGCGACGGCCACAGGACCTCGTCGCCCAGCGTCGCGTACTCTCCGGCAAGGGATCTGGCCTGCGCGGTCAATATCTGGGAATCGAGAAAAATTTCGTCGGCGGCCTCGCGCACTTCGAACAAATCAGAGGATCCGCTGAGGATGGTGTCGACATCGATCTTGACTTCCTCATAGACCGGCTGCACTTCGGCCAGCACCTCGAGAACCTGCGGGTTGCGCACCGCCGCGAGATTCAGACTCTCGTTGCCCAGCAACAGGCCGTTGAGCACCTGGTCGAACAGTTCCGCCTCGCGACTGAACGCATCGGCGGCGGTAATGGCCGCACCGCCGCCGCCAAGAATTTCACCAACCCGCCGGAGCATGCGGTCGGCCAGCACCAGCTGGCGACTGGCCACATAAATCTGGCTGGTCGGCGTGCCGGTCTGGATCATCATCCGCACCGCCTCGTCCGACAAGGCCTGAAGTCGCGGAATATTGGTCGCGAACGCGGCCGCAGAATCGGCAAGATCGAGAACCAGTTCCGAGCGGCTCAGGATTCGCTCGGCTTCCAGATCGATGCCCTGCCAGACCTGCTCGAGCGTCGACAGGTTGTCATTGACGACCGCCGGCGAGGGCGGCAGATCGGTGGCCGGGTTGCCGCTGCGCAACTGACTGATCGAGTCGGCGATGATGTCGCGCGTCTCGGCGAGCTCATCGAAAGCGTCGAAGTTGCCGACCGCGGCTTCCCCGGCGGCCTTCGCCAGCTGCTGGGCCCGGACCTGGATTTCCGTGGTCAGCGCAAGATACTGGGTTTCCTGCGCGTTGCGCTGGTTCAGGAGGAAAAAGTTCAGCGATACGGCGCCGACCAGCCCGACCAGAACCAGGAACAACAGCACCTGAAACGGTGATAGCCGGCGTTCGGTGATTGGAGTTGCTTTGCTGCTCATGCCTTGGCCTCTCGATTCAATGGCTCAGTTGGAACTGTTGTTGTAAATTCGTTGTTGGTGATTTGCCGGCCTGCAAGGACCTGCTCAGGACAACCGGGCGCTGCAGCTGACGACATCGGCTGCAAACTCACGCCGAAGCATCCAGAAAGGACGGATCGGCCATCAACTGGCGCATCCGAAAGCGACCCCAACGTTCGTCGCCCTGTGGAAAGGACTGTTCCACCAGGCCCGAAAGCGCCGCGTCGACTTCATCGTCGGCGACGAGATCCTGCACGTTGAAGTGGCGCTGGCCGAAGACCTCGTCGACGATCAGGCCAAGGTATCGGCCCTGAAGCCGGGTCAGGATCAGCCGGGTACGCGCGGTAATCGGGGTGCGCGATCCGAACAGAAACCAGCCCAGGTCGGCGATCGTAATCAGGTTGCCGCGCACGTTGGCCATGCCCAGAAGCCAGTCGCGGGCACCGGGCACCGGCGTCGATTGCGGCAGCGGCAGAATTTCGTCGACTTCGGTAATGCCGATTGTCAGGCGATGCTGACCCAGGCGGAATACCACCCCGTCCCAGGTGTTGTCCCGGTCGCGCTGGCTGGAACTGCTAACATCATGGGCGACGCTGCGCCGTTCGAATTCTGCCAGCAGGTCAAATAGCGATTTTTTTGCACTGGATGCCATTTGAACCGTTTACTCCTCCCTTGTAATTATTCGGCCGCCGGATGAACCGGTCGCCTTGTTTGCCCGATTGCGGCCGGGCTCTTTCAGCAAGCCAATCGTTCGGTAAACTAATCGAGATCACACTGAAATCATGCTGCCTTGACGGTCGGCGCCTTTTCCCGAACAGCATCGAGAAGCTCGTCTTTGGTAAAGGGCTTGGTCAGATAATGATCCGAGCCGACGATCCGACCGCGCGCCTTGTCGAACAAGCCGTCCTTGCTGGTCAGCATGATCACCGGCGTTGCCCGGAAGCGCTCGTTGTTCTTGATGATCGCGCAGGTCTGGTAACCATCCAGACGCGGCATCATGATGTCGACGAATATCAGGTCCGGATGATGCTTGTGGATCAAGGACAAGGCCTCGAAGCCATCATCGGCCGTCAACACCTCGCAACCCTCGCGGCCGAGCATTGTCTCGGCCGACTTGCGGATGGTGCGGCTATCGTCGATCACCATGACTTTCAACCCCTTGAGGTCGATCATCGGTGCTTCGGAACTGTTCCGGCTTGAATCCTCGCTCATCAACTGCGCTCATCCCTGCATGTCTGGCGGTTATAGTACCTTCTTTTGACCCAAGTCTAAACCCTTGAAAGAATTGAATCCACTATGGCTTGACTCTTTTTATGTGCAGCCAATCAATGTTTTTAACAAAAACCTCGCTCAAGCGCCTGAAATCTGCAGGAGTAGCCGATGACCAACACAATCATTGTTGTGATGGACGACCTGGCAAGCATCAAGCCGGAAAAGGATACGACCTTCGCGCTGATGCTCGAAGCGCAGCGGCGCGGCCTTGCGGTCTGGTATGCCAACGAGTCGGACCTGGAGCTCGACGGCGGTCGCTGCATGGCGCGCTTGCGCAAGGTCCGGCTGGACGACCATCCCGACTCGTGGTTCGCGATCGAGCAGACCACCCGCAGGGCCCTGGGCCGGGGCGACCTGGTGCTGATGCGCTGCGACCCGCCGGTCGATGATGACTACATCTACACCACGCTGCTGCTCGACCGGGCCGGCGCCCATGGCGCCCAGGTCGTCAATCGACCGGCGGCGCTGCGCGATTTCAACGAAAAGCTGGCCATTGCGCGTTTCCCGGAACTGATCGCCCGAACCATGGTGAGCTCGAGCGCGGCGACGCTGCGCGATTTTGTCGAGGAACTGGGTCGGGCCGTGCTCAAGCCGCTCGACGGCATGGGCGGGCGCGGCATCTTCCTGGCCACCAAAGGCGACCCCAACCTGAATGTCATCCTTGAAACGCTGACCGACAACCAGACCCGCCTGGCCATGGTCCAGCAATTTCTGCCCGAAATCAGCCGCGGCGACAAGCGCATCCTGATGGTCGGCGGCCAGCCGGTCCCTTACGTGCTGGCGCGCATTCCCGGCAGCAGTGATTTTCGCGGCAACCTGGCGCGCGGCGGTCGCGGCGAAGGCCAGCCGATCAGCGATGCCGAAAAGCGCATCGCAGAAATCGTCGGGCCGGTGCTGGTCGAAAACGGCATTGTATTCGCCGGCCTGGACGTGATCGGCGAATGCCTGACCGAAATCAACGTCACCAGCCCAACCTGCGTGCGTGAACTCGATCGTCAGTTCGGAATCAATATAGCCGGTATGCTGTTCGACTCGCTCATCGATTGAAGCTCATGCGCCCGCTACGCCAACCGCGCACCGAGACCGAGACCATGATGCTGGCACTGGTCGTGGCAGTGATCCTGCATGTCGCGTTCATCACGCAGATGCATTTCGACTGGAACCAGCCCGCGGCTGATTCCAGAGCACCCAACCTCGATGTGATCCTGGTGGACTGGGCCAGCGAGCGGGCGCCCGACAAGGCCGACTTCCTTGCCCAGGCCAACCAGGTCGGCGGCGGCGAA
Source organism: Wenzhouxiangellaceae bacterium (assembly GCA_032251235.1). Taxonomy (GTDB): domain Bacteria; phylum Pseudomonadota; class Gammaproteobacteria; order Xanthomonadales; family Wenzhouxiangellaceae. The sequence continues at coordinate 21,568 of JAVVET010000040.1, read as the reverse complement.
AATCCCGATCTCGAGCGTCCATCGGCGCCCCCGCCCAGCCAACAGGCCAGCCCCACGCCACCACTGCCGGAACCTGAGCCCAAGCCGACACCCGAACCGGAATCATCCCAATCGCTGGATCAGTGGGTTACCGCCGCTGTACCCGATGCCACGCTGACCCGGCACGACGAAAGCCAGCCTGAACCCGCGCCCCTGCCCGACGCCAGCGAACTGCTGCGCCAAACCCGGCAAATCGTCCAGAGTGCGCCCGACCCGCTGGCCTTCGAGCGGGTCGTGCCAAAGCGGCCACGGCGGAAATTCGTGACCGCCAACACCCGTGAGCACCTCTACGCCAGCTATATGCGCGCCTGGGTGGCCAAAGTCGAACGCGTCGGCAACATGAACTACCCGGAAATGGCGCGGCGTCAGAACCTTGAAGGCAGTCTGGTCATGACCGTCGACGTCCTGCCCGACGGCTCGATCGAGCGGGTACAGGTTCTGCGTTCCTCGGGTTACGACCTGCTCGACGAGGCTGCAGTACGAATCGTGCGCCTGGCCGCGCCCTACGCGGAACTGCCGCCGGATATCCGCGCCGAGACCGACATCCTGACGATCACGCGGACCTGGCAATTTTCGGCCAATCGGGGTCTGAACTAATCTGCCCGGGCGTTTATCTCGTGACATTCAGATCGCGACAAAGCCTTGCGGCTGAGCGCTTTCGGACGCGCTGAAAGTTACAGGAATAGCCGCGGGGCATAGCAGCCTGCCTTGCAAGCCGGACGATCCAGCCCGATATTGGCGGCAGGTACTGATAAAATGTGACTTGTGAATTATTTCGACCAGCAATTACTGATCGCGATGCCGGGCCTGGATGATCCAAACTTCGATCACGGCGTGACCTTGATGTGCCAGCACAACAAGGATGGTGCGCTGGGCATCACGATCAACCAGAACTCCGACCTGACGCTGATGGATGTCATGGCCCAGCTCGAAATTAGCTGCGACAACGAGCAAATCGCCAATCAACCGGTGCTGCAGGGCGGGCCGGTTGCCCAGGAACGCGGTTTTGTGCTCCACAGTGCCGACGGCCAGTGGGAAGCCACCACCCGGGTCGCACCCGGGATCATGCTGACCACCTCACGCGATGTACTCCAGGCGATCGCCGAATTGCGCGGGCCCGAGAAATTCGTCGTCGCGCTCGGCTATGCCGGATGGTCGGCCGGACAACTGGAAGATGAATTGAAGCAAAACGCCTGGCTCAACACTCAGGCCGATGCGGCCATCGTGTTCGATTTTCCAGTCGTCGATCGCTGGGCCCGGGCGATCGCCTCGATGGGGATCGAGGTTTCCAGCCTGCAACCGGTCGGAGGCCATGCCTGAGCAGCGTCGCGGCGCGGGCCGTTCCGGCATCGTGCTGGGGATTGACTTTGGCAAGCGCCGCATCGGGCTGGCCACCGGCAACCTGCTGACCGGCACCGCCCGACCGCTGGATACCATTTCGCATTCCGGCGAACCGTTCGGCCAGCTTGAGCTTGTATTTAAAGAGTGGAAGCCGGCTTGCATCATCGTCGGTTTGCCGCTGGCTCAGGATGGCACCGAATCCGACATGAGCCGCGCCACGCGTCAATTCGCCGCCCGGTTGCAGTTGCGCTTTCCCGACACGACGCTGAAATTCCAGGACGAGCGCTTCAGTTCCCGCGCCGCCGAAAGCCAATTCGCCCAGGCGCGCCGCGACGGCCACGCCCGTCGCCGGGATGCCCGCAATCTCGACAGTATCGCCGCGGCCGTCATTCTGGAGTCCTGGCTGGCCGCGCAGATGCAACAAGTCAGCCATTGATGCCACACCTGCTCGACATCCGCCAACTCGACGATTCAGCCATCGAACAACTGCTCGCGCGCAGCGCCGAACTGTCGTCCGGAGCCGCCTGCCATCGGCGCAGCGGCACCATTGCCAACCTGTTCTGCGAGCCCAGCACCCGCACCCGCGTGTCGTTCGAAATGGCCGCGCGACGGCTGGGCCTGGAGGTGGTCAATATCGATCAGGCCGCATCGTCGGTCAGCAAGGGCGAAAGCCTGACCGACATGGCGCGAACGCTGGCCGCCATGGGCATCGGCGCCATCGTGCTGCGCCACCCCGACGACTTTGCCGCCGAGCGCCTGGCCGCGACGCTGCCGGCAAACGGTCCGGCCATCATCAACGCCGGCGACGGCATCCACGCCCATCCCAGCCAGGCATTGCTGGACGCGGCCACGCTGGCCGAGTCAGGCGTCGATTTCGCGCAGATGAAAGTGGCGATCGTCGGCGATTTGCGCCACTCGCGGGTCGCACGCTCGGATATCGAGTTGTTCAGCCGCCTGGGCGTGGCCGAAATTCGCATTGCCGGGCCCGCGTCGCTGCTGCCCGAGCCCCACCCGTGGCCGCAGGTGACCCGCATGAACAATCTCGACGCCGCGATCGACGGCGTTGATATCATCATCTGCCTGCGCATCCAGCGCGAGCGCATCGATGCCCAGGCCTATCCCGACGGCGAGGCTTTTCATCGCGACTGGGGTCTGACCGAACAGCGCGCGGCGCGCCTGCCCGAACACGTGCGAATCCTGCACCCCGGCCCGGTCAACCGCGGCATCGAAATTGCCGACCAGGTGGCCGATTCACCACGATCGCTGATTCTCGAACAGGTTCGCATCGGCGTTCACTTGCGCACCGCGCTGTTCGAGTGGCTGATGCCGGCCTGAACATACGCCATGTCAAACCGCGCAATTGAAGTCATCGTCAACGGCCAGCCGCATCCGTTCGATTCGCCGCCCAGCGTGGCCGAACTGCTGGATCAACTGGGGCTGACCGGGCAACGCCTCGCCGTTGAACTCAACGGTGCCATCGTGGCCGAGAGCCGGCACAACCAGCACCGGCTCGCCGACCAGGATCGCATCGAAATCCTGCAGGCCGCCGGCCGGCGATGAACAGCTTGACCGAAGCCAGACCCGACCCGGTCACCGACCAGCTCTGGATGCTTGCCGGGCGCGCCGACCGCCTGCGCTCCGGCTCCGGCAAGTCCAGCGACCAGGTCACGTCATGCCGCATCTGGCCGGCGATCGAGTCTGCCTGGCGGGCCCGGTTGGTCGGTTTGGCCGGGCCGATTCCACACCACAAGGCTTCTTTCCCATCTTCAATCGAAGGCGCTTTTTTCTGATGTACGAACCCGCAGACAACCCCCGGCATCGTCGCGTCCGGAGTTTCGTTCGCCGACCCGGCAGACTGACCCCGGCGCAGCAGCGCGCACTCGAACAGCTGCTGCCGCGTTTTGAGGTGAAGCCTGAAAATCCGGATCGGGCAAGCCCCGACCTGCGTGCTCAATTCGAGCGCAACGCGGCGCTGGTCGTCGAAATCGGTTTCGGCAATGGCGAGGCGCTGGCCTGGATGGCCAGCAACGAACCGCACAAGAACTTCATCGGCATCGAGGTCCACGAGCCGGGCGTCGGACGGCTGTTGCGTCGAATCGACGAACTGGAACTGGACAACGTCCGGGTCGGCATGTGCGATGCGGTCGAGCTTTTGCGCACGCAGGCCCGGCCCGGCAGCATCGATGAAATCCGCATTTTTTTCCCCGATCCGTGGCCAAAAAAACGCCACCACAAGCGCCGCCTGATCCAGGCTGCGTTCATTGAATTGCTGGCCCGGGTACTCAAGCCCGGTGGCCGGCTCCACCTGGCGACCGACTGGCAGCCCTACGCCGACTGGATGCGCGAACAGCTCGACCCCCAACCGCTGTTCCGGCACGACCACAACCCGGTCGCCAGACCCGCATGGCGACCGGAAACGCATTTCGAAAAGCGTGGCCTCGGCAAGGGCCACGCCATTTCCGATCTGCTGTATTACCGCACTGCTGATCCGGAAAGCTCGTAACCGCCCACATGGGCGCCGGGTTTGCATGCCCGAGCGAAAATGCATCGAAAATACGTTGCGCGGAATATTTCGAAGAAAAAAACTTGACGCCCCAGGGTCGTCCGGGGTATAAAACCGCCGTGCATACATAAATTTAACAATAAGCACATCATCTCACCGAGCACAATCCGGTTTGGGGCAAAGCGGTCTTCGGACCGCTTTTTTTATGCCCCGAGCAATGGCTTCGGTCAGCCGGCCTCCGCTTGCCTGCCAAATCAAAGGCTCAAAAGCCGACTGCGTATCGCCATGCGCTGGCAGGCGACAGGCTTACATATCGCGCGAATAAATGCGGGCAAAAGCGCCGAGAAATGTTCAGAACCAGGCCGTCGTGGCCAGCAAGTCGCAGCAGGAGATTGACGCTTCACGCCGGCGCCCCCATACTTGCAGGTATGCAACCACTCGACAGCCAAACCACGATGGAACAACAAGATCTTGAATTTTCCGCCTCGGCCGCACGCAAGGTGCGGGAACTGATCCTGGCCGACGGCAACCCGGAACTGAAACTGCGCGTCTACATTACCGGCGGCGGTTGCTCCGGGTTCCAGTACGGATTTACCTTCGATGAAAAAGCCGACGAAGACGATATCCGGGTCGAACGCGACGGCGTCGAGCTGCTCGTCGACCCGCTCAGCTTTCAGTACCTGGAAGGCGCAAAGGTCGATTACACCGAAAACCTGCAGGGCGCACGCTTCGTGATCCAGAACCCCAACGCAGCAACCACCTGCGGTTGCGGGTCGTCTTTTGGCGTCGCCTGACTGATCGCTCGAAGGCGCGGAAAGCGCATGCAGGAACCACAGTCTGGCAGTTGACAAAACCAGCCGCCAGGCGCTACAAAGAGCAATCACTATCGCCAAGCGGACTCCATCGATTTGAAAATCCTTTCGCTTCTGGTGGCCTTGCTGGTCTCCCATCATGGGTCGGACCTTGCCCGGCTCAGACAATATGGCTGGTTGCTGGCCGGCCCGCAGCGCATCAGCCAACGCGGGCCAGACTGGTTGCCGGCGATGACGCTACTGGCTATATCACTTGTGGTTGGCATGCTCGCGACCTGGCTGGCGGCCGAGTTGGCCGGGCTGTTCGGCCTGCTGCTTCTCGGCATCGTTACGGTGCTGTACACGCTGGGCCCGCGCGACCTCGATCGCGATATCCAGATGGCTTCCGGCGACGAGCAATCGAAGGCTCGCCAGGTGGCACTCGAACACCTGCTTCTCAACAGTGCATCGGGCGGATCGCAAGCGGCCGCTGCTGCGCTTCAGGCGGCACTGGCGCGCTGGTTCGGCATCATCCTGTGGTTTGTCGTGCTCGGCGTGCCCGGCTGCCTGCTGTATCGCGGCGTGCGCGAAGCGTTTCACAGCTCCGGACTTGCCGGGCGCGAACGTGCCTGGATGGCGCAGCTGCTGCGCATCCTGAACTGGCCGGTGATGCTGCTGCTGACCCTGGCGCTGGCGCTGATGACCGATTTCGATCGGGTTCGTGCAGCCTTCCAGGCGCGCGAAGACCGCTGGCAGTTCCCGGCCGCCCTGCTCGACGACCTTGCCGGGGCCCTGTGCGACCCCGACGAAAGCCTCGAACAAGGCCTGGCCGACGGCCGACAGCTGGCGTGGCGGGTCCTGGGCCTGTGGCTGGCGGTGCTCGGCCTGTTGCTGCTGGCCGGCCTGTTATCCTGACAACCCAAAAACCCCTGCGAAACTCGCTTTAAATCCTACTCGAAATCCGGGAACCCGAATGAAATCTGCAAGCTGTTTACTATCGTTGTGCCTGTTGTCCGCCGCGGCCCAGGCCGAAACCTGGATTCGCTGCGGCCACGCCGTTGATGTCGAACAGGGCACGCTGACCGGTGCGGTGACGCTGGTGGTTGCCGATGACCGTATCCAACGAATCATCGACGGCCACCCGGGGGCCGGAGAAACCACCGTAATCGAGCTTGGTGGCCTGACCTGCCTGCCTGGCCTGATGGACATGCATACTCATCTGACGACCGAGTCGAGCCCGACCAAATATGCCGACCGCTTCACCAAAAACGAGGCCGATGTGGCGCTGCAATCGGTCGAATACGCCGGCAAGACGCTGCGCGCCGGCTTTACCACGGTGCGCGACCTGGGCGATTCCTTCAACGCCAGCATCGCCCTGCGCGAAGCGGTCAATAACGGCATCATCGACGGCCCGCGCATCTACACCTCGGGCAAGTCGCTGGCCACCACCGGGGGTCATGCCGACCCGACCAACGGCTGGCGCGCCGACCTGATGGGTTCGCCAGGACCGAACGACGGTGTGCTCAATGGCGTCGCCGAGGCACGCGAAGCCGTCCGTCAGCGCTACAAGGACGGCGCCGACCTGATCAAGATCACCGTCACCGGCGGCGTGCTGAGCGTGGCCAAAAGCGGCATGGCGCCGCAGTTTCGGCCCGATGAAGTGCAGGCCGTGATTGAAACGGCAAACGACTACAACATGCACGTAGCTGCACATGCGCACGGTGCCGAGGGCATCAAGCGCGCCATCGAGGCCGGCATCCATTCGATCGAGCACGGCACCATGATGGACGACGAAGTCATCGGCCTGATGATCAAGAACGGCACCTGGTATATCCCGACCATCTCGGCCGGCAAGTTCGTGGCCGAAAAGGCCAAGATCGACGGCTATTATCCCGAACTGGTCCGGCCCAAGGCCGCCTCGATCGGCCCGCAGCTGCAAAATACCTTCGCCCGCGCCCACGCAGCCGGCGTGCGGATTGCCTTCGGCACCGACTGCGGCGTGTGCTATCACGGCGACAATGCCCATGAGTTCGGCTACATGGTCGAGGCCGGCATGGCCCCGGCCGAAGCCATCCGCACCGCCACCGTGTACGCGGCCGAACTGCTCGGCGTCAGCGTCGATGCCGGAACCTTGAGCGCCGGGCGCTGGGCCGACGTCATCGCCGTCGAAGGCAACCCGCTGGAAGATGTCGGGATCCTGACCGATGTACGCTTCGTGATGAAGGCCGGGCAAGTCTATAAATCATTGTAGGCCCAACGGCCACCCCGGCATTGATGCCGGGGCGGCCGTCGGGACGATCAGTTCAGGTTGGGACAGGTGATACGGACCGCTCCATCCGGCAACGTCATCGAGGAACAACTAAGGCCACCACCCCCACCGCCTGGGGGGCGCTGCCCCAACTTGCGCAATAGATCGAGCAGGGCTTGATCGTTGCCAGGTCCAAAATCCAGCTCCCGGCCCTCGAAACTGGCCGGATTGATGTCGGCACCAAATTCGCTGTCTCTCACATCCAGCGTAATCTCCTGGCCGTTGATATCTTCAGCCCATACCTGGATCCATTTCAATCCAATGCCGACCACAATCCACAATTTTGCCCCATCCGGATAGTCGATCCGAAAAGTTTTCGTGCTGGGGTAATACGCTTTGTTTTCACCGACACCGAAGGCGTCGCCACTCAGGCCGAAGTTGATCTGCGTTCCAAGCCGGACCACGGTGGGGAAGAAATTGCCGGCCTCGATGAAGTCGTTGAACTTTGCCGCGAATGCGCCGCGAATTGCCCCGTCGGACAGGTCGTCAATCACCGTATCAGCCGGCCCGAGCGGGAATATGTCGGCCTGGAAATCACCCAGTTCCCGCCGGCCAATCGGCGGGAGGGTCTGGACCGAGGCAAGCGCAAAGTCATCGGCGAATGCCTGGATCTCGATGTCGTTCATTTGAACTTCGACTACCCAGATCATGAACCCATCTTCGCGATCGATCTCACGCGCATATTTGTGCACCTCGCCGGTCTTGCGGTTGAGCACAAACACCGTCGAATTGATACTTGGCACGCGCAACGCTGCGAACTCGAAGGCTCCCGGGCTGGCGCAGGAGTCACAAAACTCCAGCCACGCCACATCATCGACAGCAGCGGCAAGCCCAGAGAATAGAAACCCGGCCGCCAGCCATTTTGGCATTTTCTTCATATTGATTTCCTTGTTTAATTGATTGACTTCAAGAACATAACAAGGCGCTTTTATCTGGAGTTCCCGCCCAGGCCCATTATCCGGCCCGTCCTCCGACC
>JAVVET010000040.1:0-13510 GCA_032251235.1 Wenzhouxiangellaceae bacterium | reverse complement strand
ACCCGGATGCGCCATGCGCTTGGAACCGAACAGATCGACGAGGCGCACGCGAAAAGCCTGCTGTTCTGGGCCCGCTCATATTTGATTTTCTGCAATAACGACGAACCCGAGCAGCTCGGCAGAACTGACCTGGAGGCTTACCTGGCACACATTTCGGAGGACCGGTTCGCCGGCAAACCGAGCCAGAAGAGGGCCCTGGAGGCGATCCAGCGTCTGTATCAATCCACCGCCTACGGCACGCCGGCCTGGTTGAAGATTTTTATCGAGGAACGGCGCAGCGACGCCACTCCCAATATTCTGTCGCGCGACGAAATCGCGCGCCTGCTGGCCCGCCTGGGCGGGCGTGACTGGCTGGCCGCGGCACTGGTTTACGGAACCGGCATCCGATTGCTGGAGTGCGTGCGTCTAAGAGTCCGCGATATCGATCTGGAAGGCTCGAAATTGCTGGTTCGCGACAGCGCCGACCAGATCAAGCGCAGCCTGCCGTTGCCGGAAAACATCCAGGGCCGCCTGCTCGATCACCTCGAAGAGCTCAAGTTGATGCACATCCGCGACATCGTCGACGGCGCTGGCCAGGCTACGCTGCCGCCGGTGGTTTCGGCACGCCAGCCGGCTGTGGCACGGAAATGGGCCTGGCAATACCTTTTTCCGCAACGCAGCGCCGCCGCCGGTGCCCACCAAAGCGCCCAAAGCGTGCACCACGTCGATCCGCAAACCGTGCACCGCCAGATCGAGCGCGCCGCACTCGATGCCAGGATCTACCGTCGCGTGACCGGCCACGTGCTTCGCAACAGCTTTGCGCTGCACATGATTCAGCAGGGCACGCCGATCGAAAGCGTCGAACGCATGCTGGGCACGCGCAAGCCGGAAAGCGAAGATCTCGAAATTGCGGCTTCAAGTCTGCAGATTCCGGCTGTCGCCGCGGGTGTCGAGCTTCGGTCGACCCACCACTGAATTGCGCAGTACCGGCTTCAACGCGCCATGTCGCTGCCGGTATCGGCATAGCCGCTCAGTTCCAGGTAACCGCGGCCAACCCGCGCGCCGCCTTCAGGTTCGAGCACATCGACCGCGCCTTCCCAGTATTGAACCGATGCATCCCAGCGTTGCTGATCGAATACCGGCTCCACGGCCAGCGAAATATTTTCGCCAGGCACCATTAGCCGCCAGGCCACCGGCCATTCCACGCCATTGCGGTCCCGCCAGTAGCGCTGCGGCTCAAGCGTGAACTCATCGGCGGCCAAAACACGGCTTTGACCACCGGGCATCACCAGCATGCCGGCCGAGTACGGCGAGGCGCGGCCTTCGTTGGTACGCAAGCGGTACAGCATCAGGTCGCGGCCATCGTCGAGCTGCAGGGCAAACCAGTCCCAGCCGTCCAGGCCTTCACCAAGCTGGCTGCTGCCCCATTCGCGATCGAGCCAGGCCAGGCCTTCGACCTCCAGCACGTCGCCGCCGTCGGCAAACGGTGTCTTGGCAGTTGATTCCGCCGCATCCGCTGTCCGGGCGCCAAGCCGCAGCGTTCCGCGGGTGGCCAGGCGGGTAATCGAATAATAGCGCGACGCATTGCCGGGCTCCGGCCCCTTGCGGCTGTAGCCATTGTCGCCTTGCAGCACGATCGGCTTGACCGGTTCGAGCGCCAGCGACAGCGCAAATTCCCCGGCCGCCATATCCAGCTGCCAACCGGATGCGCTGCGCGTGACGGTCCAGTCGCGCAACCACCACTGGTCGGCCGTCGCGCCGGCCAGGCCGAGCGCGCCGCGCGCGAACCGCTGTTCGGAGAGAAAGCGCCTGCCGGATGCATCGCTTAGCGCCAGGTGCGCCATCCAGATCGCATCGGCGGAAAAATCACTGTCAAGCGTCTCCTGTTGCCCATTCTGTGGGTCCAGGCCGAAGCGGAAAAGCGTGAACTGAAAGCCGAAACGCCGGCCATCGGCGGCTTTCAGGTTGCCGGTGAAATACCACCATTCGTTGCGAAAGCCCTGGTGAACGCCATGGTCGGCCGGAAAATTCAACGCTTCGGGACCTGTGACCCGCCGAAACGAATCCGGTGCAGCGCTGAGCAAGCCGGTGCTGTCGATTCCCGATGCCCGGGGCTCGGGCTGGTTGGCGCGCAAGCCCAGCCAGGCCAGCAAGGTCGTGACCAGCACCAGCAGCACAAGCGAATCGCGACTCATTGGCCAGCCCTCAGGTGGTCGATGGGCGGCCGGCGCACGATGCGCCAGGCCGGGATCATGCCGACTGCGGCGCCCAAAAGCAGTGCCAGCGGCGCGACCCAGAGAATCGGCCCCGCCGGCGGCAAACTCAGTGGCACGCTCCAGCCAAACGCACGCGGCTGAATCACGAAGGCCAGCGAATAATGGATGACGACCGCCAGCGGCACGGCCAGCAGCACGGCCGCGCCGGTCAGGCCGGTGGTCTGTATGGTCACCAGGCCGAACAACTGCATCGGCGTCATGCCCAGTGCACGCAGGGTTGCATATTCGCGGGCCCGCTCCAGGCCCTGGGCCAGCAGCGCGCTGGTCAGCGCAATCAATGCGATCGCGCCGACCAGCACCGCCAGCGCCCAGGAGATCCTGAATGTTCGATCGAACACCGCCAGGCTCTCGTCGCGAATCGCCGCCGGGGTCACCCAGCTCAGTTGCCGATCGAGTTCCAGCGCCTCCAGCGCGCCAATCAGCTGGTCGGTGTCGGAGCCCGCGGCCAGGTACAGCCCGAGGCTGTCGAACAGATCGTCATCGAACCAGCTCCGGTAGGCCTCGTCAGCCACGGCAACATAACCGCGGTTGCTGCCGTAATCGCGAAAAACCGCGGCGATCGGCAGCGTGGTCTTACCGTCGGGAAGCGTCAGTTCGATCCGATCACCGGGCGAAAGATCTTCCCGGCGCGCCAGCGGCTCGGAAACCAGCACCGCATCGCCGGCTTCGAATGCACGGCGCGCGGCGCGCGGTTCGCCGCGAAGCCATTCAAAACCCTGCCAGCCCTCGGCCGGCAAATCATAGGCGGTAATCTGCAGACCATCGGCGAGCTGGCGTCGGCGCACCGAGGAGTGGGTCCGGACCGGCTCCAGCGACGTCAGCTGATCCTTCTCGTCAGGCGTCAATGCGCGGCCGCTGGCCGAAACGTAAAGATCGGCACGCAGCAGTTTCTGGACCCAGTCGTCGACCGCACCGCGGAAATCAAGAATCATCATGCCCATGCCGATGGCCAGCGCCAGCGCCAGCGAAAGCGATGCCAGGGCCGGCGAAAGCCGGCCGCGGGCCGCCTGCAGCAACTTCAGGGCCCGGCCGCCCAGCGTCGAAACGTAGCGGCTCGACAGCCGCGAAAGCAGGCCAAAGCCGGCCGCCGGCAGCAGCAGAATCAGGCCGGCGAGCAGCAGGAACAAACCGCCCAGCGCCGCAACCAGGCGAGCGTCCAGCAAAATCCACAAAAGGCCGGCCGCGCCCAGCGCCAGCGAAATCAGCAGCAGCCGGGCGACCGGCACTGGACGCAGTTGGTGCGAGCGCGCCAGGCGACCCGGCGAGACACCCAGCGCCTCGCGCAGGATCGGCACGGTGACAACAACTGCCGCTGCCAGTCCGGCCAGCCAGATCGCGGCATACAGCCACATGTTCGGCTGGCTGCGGGCCAGCGGCAGCTGACCGTAGATCTCTCCGACCGGGTCGGCGATCAGCGCCAGCAACTGATCGGACAGCAGCGTTCCAGCCACCAGCCCGATCAGGCCGCCGATCGATGCCAGCAGCAGCGCCTCGAGCAACAGCATCTGCGCCAGCCCGCGATGCGTCAGGCCGATGGCGCGCAGCAGGCCAAAGGTGCGCAGGCGCTGCACCATTAAAAAACTCAGCACGCTGTAGACCACGAACAGGCCGGTGGCCAGCGCCAGCAGGCTCATGGCCGTCAGGTTGGCGCGCATGCCTTCGGTCAACTGCCGCGCCGAAGCCCGGCGCTGCTGACCGGTCTGCCAGGTCAATTCGTCGCCGGCGTTGGCCTGCAGCCATTGCCCTGCGCCGGCCGGGGCCAGCAATTCCGACACCCAGCCGCGCACGCCAAACGTCGATTGCGCCCGCGCGATATCCATCAGCAAGCGTCGATCCAGGCCTGCAACACCCTGCAGCGAGGCGGCCACCTGCACCCGCACGGCTTCGCCCCGGTATTGAATTTCAATCGAATCGCCGACGTCCACACCAACCAGATCGAGCGTTGCGCGGGTGGCCATTACTGCCGGCAGGTCCTGCGCTGACTCCAGCAATGCGCCGGCCAGGTCCGGTCCCAGTGCACTGGAGACCGCGCCAAAGCCGCTGAAGGGATCGACGCCCAGCACTTCCAGGCGCTGCCCGTCGGCGCGCACCGGCAGGCGAAGCACGGGCACGAAGTCGGGGGCGCCGGGCTGTCGGGCTAGCCGGGCGTAGCTTTCAATCGGCAGCTTCCCGGACGGGTGGCGAACCGCCAGCGCCTGCTCCCCGGCCAGCTCGGCCGAGGCCGCATCCAGTGATTCCAGCAACGCACCACGCAGCAGCGCAACGCCGGTAACCACGGCGATGCCGGCCGCGATTCCAATCACGGCCAGCAGCAGCTGGGCCGGATGGCGGCGGAAGAACGCATGCGAAATTCTCAGCAGCATTCAGTGTATCCGGCGAGTCCAGCAGCGGCGCTCACCGGCTTTCGACCAGTTGCCCACGAACCAGCTGCAGCACCCGGTCGCAGCGCGAGGCCGCCTGTTCGCTGTGGGTTGCCAGCACCAGCGAGCAGCCGCGCGCCGAAACGCTCCGGGCCAGAACGTCGAGCACCTGCCCGGCCGTGGCCTGGTCGAGGCTGCCGGTGGGTTCGTCGGCCAGCACCAGTGCCGGTTCGTGGATCAGGGCGCGCGCGATCGCGACGCGCTGCTGTTGGCCGCCCGACATCTGGTCGGGCCGGCGTGCCATCAACTCGGCAATGCCCAACTCTCCGGCCAGCCGCTCGGTGGCGGCCCGATCACTGGCCCGGCCGGTCAGCCAGGTTGCCAGCTCGATGTTTTCAGCCGCGCTCAGCGACTCGATCAGGTTGTAGTCCTGGAACACCAGGCCGATGTTTCGGGCCCGAAAGCGGGTACGCTCGGGCTCGGCCAGTCGGTTGATGGCCTGCCCCTGCAGCACAACTTCGCCGGTGTCGGGCAAATCCATGCCGGCGGCCAGGTGCAGCAGCGTGGACTTGCCCGAACCGGACTCGCCCATGATCGCGACCTTTTCGCCGGCCTGCACCGCGAAATCAAGACCATCCAGAACCCGCACCTGCTCCGACCCTCCACGGTAGGCCCGGCTCACGCCCGATAGCTTCAGTACCGTAGCGGCGGCGTCAGGCATTGGCAAAGCCGGGCAACATGGCGAGCAACAGCAGCAGCACGACCGCCGTGCTGATCATCATTCTCAGCCGACGGTACCAGCCCGGCTGACCCACATGCACCCAGCGCCACTCGGCCAGGCCGTGCAGCGCAAACAGCAGCGCCAGCCAGCCGGCCGCCCAGGTCAGCGGCAGCAACAATGACGGCAACGCCGCCAGCACCAGCACGTTGCTTGCAATCAACGGGGCCGGCGATTCGGCCGGGCGAGCCAGCGCGCCGGTCCACAGGCTGCCGCACATGAATGCAAGAATCAGAAGCGCGTAGCCCAGCAACACCTCCGACAACCATAACGGTGCACCAAGGTAGCTGACACCGACCAGCGCCAGGAAAGGAATCACACCTGCCCAGGCAAGCATTCGCGCGGCCCGCTGTTGTCGATTCTGCATCTTCATACTCCGGCTGTTGGATTCACTGAAACTATACCGTCGACGGCACTTCAGGATGCGAGATGACGGTCGCAGCAGCGATCGTTACAACGCGCCCAACAGCATTTTGGTTCGCCATTGTGTTGTTCATCGACGCTTTGCCGGAGGCCAGCGCACCCGGCCCGGTCATTCAAGCGACAAGTCTCCATCCATTGAGTGAATTGGAAGTGAGCCGAAAGTGAGCCTGAAGTGAGCATGAAGTGAGCCTGGAGGCGCCCGAGCCGGCCACCGTCGACGCGACAGTTTCGAACCCCGGCCTGGACCCTAAGTTACATGACACTTCGGTCCAGAACCGCTACGCTGCGCGGTATAGCAGCCTTCCCGGCACCGGGCATCGATACCGCATGCGGTCAGACCGCCTGCGATCAGGCCGCGCTGCGAGCGCGCTTGAGCCAGACCATCAGCTGTGAAATGGCGGCCGGCGTCACACCGGGAATGCGCCCGGCCTGGCCCAGCGTCGTCGGCTGCTGGCGCTGGAGTTTTTCCAGCACCTCGGCCGACAGTCCGCGAACGCGTGCAAAATCGAAATCCGGCGGGATCGGCATCGTCTCCGAGGCCCGCGTACGCTCGATGTCCTGGCTTTGACGGTCCAGGTAACCAGCATAGCGAATGCCGGTCTCGACCTGTTCGGCGACATCGGCGGCAGCAACCGGCGGGCCGATCCCTTCGACGGCCGTCAGCGACGCATAATCGAGCCCGGGTCGCTTGAGCAGGTCGGCCGCGCAGATGTCCTTGCGAACCGGCGTATCCAGAGCCTGTTCAAGCGTGCGCGCAAGGTCGGTATGACAGCCGATTCGCAAGGCTTTCAGGCGCCGGGTTTCATTTTCGATCGCCGCCAGGCGCTCGCTGAAAACCCGATGGCGACGATCATCGACCAGCCCGAGTTCACGCCCGATGTCGGTCAGCCTCAAATCGGCGTTGTCTTCGCGCAGCATCAGCCGGTACTCGGCCCGACTGGTAAACATGCGGTAGGGCTCCGAGGTGCCGCGGGTGATCAGGTCGTCGATCATGACGCCGATATAGGCCTGCGAGCGCGACGGCATCCAGGCCGATTTACCGGCCACGTGGCGCGCGGCGTTCAGGCCGGCGATCAAGCCCTGGGCCGCAGCTTCTTCGTAGCCGGTGGTGCCGTTGACCTGGCCGGCCAGGAAAAAGCCTTCCAGAACGCGCGAGGCCAGTCCCGGCTCCAGGTCGCGCGGATCGAGAAAGTCGTATTCGATGGCGTAGCCGGGGCGCGTGATCCGCACCTGCTCCAGGCCCGGAATCGTGCGCACGAAGGCAAGCTGCACGTCGAACGGCAGGCTGGTCGAAATGCCGTTGGGATACCATTCGTTGAGCGCCAGGCCCTCGGGTTCCAGGAAAATCTGGTGCGAGTCCCGGTCTGCAAAACGCACGACCTTATCTTCGATCGAGGGGCAGTAGCGCGGTCCGACGCCGTCGATGGCGCCCGAATACATCGGCGATCGATGCAGCGCGCCGCGAATGATGTCGTGGGTCGCCGCGCAGCTTCGGGTAATGAAGCACGAACGCTGCGCCGGATGATCATCGGTCGTGCCGAGAAACGAAAACACCGGCCTGGGGTCGTCTCCGGGCTGTTCGCTCAATTGGGAAAAATCGATGCTGCGGCCGTCCAGGCGCGGCGGTGTTCCGGTTTTCAATCGGGCAACGCGGTGCGGCAGCGCGCGCAGACGCTCGGCCAATGCGTTCGCCGGCGCGTCGCCGGCCCGGCCGCCGGCCGTGCGGATCTCACCCATGTGAATGACGCCGCCGAGGAAAGTGCCGGTGGTCAGCACCACCGCGCCGGCGCGGAAATCCACGCCCAGGCCGGTGCGGCAACCCACGACACGCCCTTGTTCGACAATCAGGTCCTCGACCGAGGCCTGGAAAATGGTCAGGCCCGGCTGCTGCTCGACCAGGGTTCGAATCGCGGCGCGATACAGGTTGCGATCGCACTGCGCGCGCGTCGCTCTGACGGCCGGGCCCTTGCTGGCATTCAGGCGCCGCCACTGGATGCCGGCCGCATCCGCGGCCCGCGCCATGGCCCCGCCCAATGCATCGATCTCCCTGACCAAATGGCCCTTGCCGATGCCGCCGATGGCGGGATTGCAGCTCATCTGGCCGATGGTTTCGATGTTGTGCGTGACCAGCAGCGTATCGGCGCCGACACGGGCCGCGGCCAGCGCCGCCTCGGTGCCGGCATGGCCGCCGCCGATCACGATGACGTCAAAGGATTCCGGGTAAAGCATCTGGGACTCTTGCTGAAGATAACAGCTTGAATTGGCCGCCTATTCTACCGCGCTTTGCACATTCAAGCGGTTCAAGCTGCAGTCCGGACGCGCCCCCGTGATCCTGCAGCACAATATTCCCTGGCGTATTCGCGTAGCTGACTAGTGGGCCACGCGGATCGGTCATGCCCATTGCAGGAGTTCGGGCGAGTTCCAGAGGCAGGATCGGGCGGGCATCGATTGCCGAGGGCCTCGCCACGCGTCGAACTGAAGCGATCGATGCCCGCCCGATCCGGTGTCAAGGGCGCAAACTGGACAGCTGCTGAGACACGACGCCAGTCAGGTTCGCGCAAGGCGCACAACGTGGCTGCTCCGACCTTGCGGCATGCCTTTTGCAAAGCGCATGCCATTCACTGAAGTGTCGCGCCTTGCACTGTCGACTCAGAGCACTCTGAAGCTCACGCAATGATTGACGGGGTACACTAGTGCGCAGCTGCCGGCTGTGACACACCGACACACCGGTTGCCCCCTCGCAGCCAAAAAGAGCGCACTTATTTTGTCCCCAGCCCAAAAACCGACGGTCCACCTGATTGATGCCAGCATCTATATTTTTCGAGCCTGGTATTCGATGCCCGAAGACTTTTCCGATCCGCAGGGCCGTCCGACCAACGCAGTATATGGATTTGCCCGTTTTTTGTGCGAACTGCTGGAGCAAACCGGCAGCTCGCATGCCGCCGTGGCGTTCGACGAGTCGCTGTCGAAGTCTTTCAGAAGCGACATTTTTCCCGAATACAAGGCCAACCGAGAGCCGGCGCCGGAAGATCTGAAGCGCCAATTTGCCTGGTGCAAGGACCTGGCCGGCTGTCTTGGCCTGCCGGTCTATATCCACGACCGCTTCGAAGCCGACGACCTGATCGCGGCCTTGCATCGCCACTGGGGCGGCCTGGGCCATCCGATCGCCATCATCACCGGCGACAAGGACTTGGCCCAACTGGTCGGCCCGACCGACACCTGGTGGGATTTCGCCCGACGCAATCGCCTCGACGCGGCCGGGGTCGAGGACAAGTTCGGCGTCCGACCCAGCCAGATCGCCGACTTCCTGGCGCTGACCGGAGACAAAGTCGACAACATTCCCGGCGTGCCGGGCGTCGGCCCCAAGACCGCGGCAGCACTGCTGCAGCATTTCGACAGCATCGACGGCGTTTACGGCCGTCTCGATGAAATCGGCTTTCTCAAGCTTCGCGGCGCCAAGGCCCTGATTCCCCGTTTGCGCATGCACGAACAAGCGGTGCGCGTGGCGCGCCAACTGACCGGGCTGCAATGCGATATCGCCGAGATCGTGCAAGCCACGCACGACCCAATCGGCTTGCCCAACCGCGACGGGCTGGATGCGCTTCTCGACGCGCTGGGCTTTGGCAACATGCTGCGCGAACGGCTGCACCGGCTCGGCGGGCTTCGATAAGCCCGCTGGCCGCACCGGCCAGCGCTCCGTAACAACCGGGCCGAACTCGCCGCGGGGTACTTTAGGGCAGCAGCACCCATCCCTCTGCCTGGCGGCGCACCAAGACGGTCATCGCCGAAACGGCCATCTGCACTGCCGGAGCCAGCTCGGACGCCTCGATGCCGTTGGCCGCCGCACTCTGGCCGCATTGACGAATCACAACGCCGGCGCCGGCCAGGGCCTCGAGCAGACCGGCATTGGGATTGTCGCGGTCAAAACGCTTTTGATAGGCCTGGTTTGAAAGCACGTCCCAGGTGGTGCCGCCATGGGTCACGATTTCAATCTCGAGATCGGCCGGGTCGATCCCGGCGCGTGCATGCATATTGATGAAACGGGCCGCCGATTCCAGGCTGCGATTCAGCGCGTGCGAATCGCGCTGACCGGAGGCGCTGTCGAACAGCAGCTTGTACTGCTGGCCCGGGACCAGGTTGAATGCATCGCCGGGCATGTCCGCGACCGGACCGTAGCCCTCGATGACGGGTCCTTTGGAAAAGCCCGGCTGCGCGACGGCCAGGCTGCAGGCCAGCGCGAGAAAAGCGGTCGCAGCCAGGCGCCAGGTCATCGGTAGCAATTTGCCGGCGATATCCGTACACCATTCGCGGTCGGCGTGCGATTTTCCCTCAATATCAATCACTTTGACTCTCCTGTAACTTGATCCAGAAACTCCATGGCCCGGCGCATGTGCGGAATCACGATGGTACCGGCCACGACCAGGCCGATACTCATGGTCTCGACGATTTCGTCGTGCGAGGCGCCGACCTCGACCGCCTTGCCGATATGGTAGCTGACGCAGTCGTCGCACCGCAGCACCAGCGAGGCGACCAGCCCCAGCAGTTCCTTTTGCTTGACCTCCAGCGCGCCGCCTTCGGCGTAGGTCAGCGAATCGAGCGAGAACATGCGCTTGATAACCCGGTTGTCGGTGGCCAGGATGCGCTCGTTCATCTTCTGGCGGTACTCGGTGAATTCTTCGATGCGGTCGGTCATGGGGGTTTCCGTAATGGTTGGCGGCACAATCGCACAGCATAATCGCAGCCGGCCGCCGCTGCCGCTCAGCGTTGCGACGCGACGCGCCAGGCGCAGATCTCCGTTACCCCGGGAACCGGCCATGAACGAACAAGCGATGGTCGGGCTCGCATCGAGCGTCCACGGCCACAAGCTGTTCGCGCCGTTGTTCGCGCGGGCCGCGACGATCGCCGAAGGCCAGGCATTCAGCGAGCCGGAACACCGGCGCTTCATCACCGAAACCATCGACGCCTTTCGCAGCCGCGAGGCTCGTGACGGCGGCCGGTACTGAACCCGGAGCGTCGATTTTTACGGTTCGGCCATGCACGGCGCGCTTTTGCGGTTTCGCCGGCAACGCTCGGAGCAATAGCGAACCTGGTCCCAGCACGCGCGCCATTTGCGGCGCCAATCGAATGGGCGCAGACAAACCGGGCAGACCTTGTGCGGCAACTGGCGCTCAGCCATGCCGGGTCCGGATCATCGGGCCGCTCGACAAAGGCCCGAGAAAAGCCCTTGGGCTCACAGACGACTCACGGCCCGGTTCAACACACCGTCGCAGTCGCCGGCAACCTTGAACTGCAGCAAGGCATCGGCCCGGGTGCGGCCGTTGTTGACCGCCGCAATCGGAAGGCCGGCCTCGGCGGCCTGGCGAGCGATGCGATAGCCCGACCAGACCACCAGTGACGAGCCGACGATCAGCAACGCGTCGCTGGCGGCAAGCGCGCGGCTGACCGCCTCGACCCGGTGGGCCGGCACTGATTCGCCAAAAAACACCACGTCGGGTTTGAGGGCGCCGCCGCAGTCACGACAATCGACGACGCGAAATCCCGGATAGGCGTTGGCATCGAGTTCGGCATCGCCGTCGGGGTTGATGCCCAGCACTTGTGGATTCCAGTCCGGATTGGCCGCCGCGATGCGTCGCTGGAGTGCCGGGCGCGCAATTACCGCACCGCAGGCCATGCAGCCGACTTCGGCGAGACACCCGTGCAGTTCGACCACGTTCTCGCTGCCGGCCAGGCGGTGCAGCCCGTCGACGTTCTGGGTCACCAGCAGCGACAGCCTGCCGGTTCGCTCGAGTTCGGCCAGCGCCACGTGGGCCGGGTTCGGGCGGGCCTTCATCATCCTGGGCCAGCCAAAAAAGCTGCGGGCCCAGTAGCGCCTGCGCATGTCGTCGTGCTTGATGAAATCCTGGTACAAAATCGGATCTCGCCGCAGCCAGCGGCCGTCGCCGTCGCGGTAGGCCGGAATACCCGAGCGGGTGCTGCAGCCGGCGCCGCTGAGCACCAGGATTTGCCGGTGCGCGCGCATAAACCGGGCCAGGCGCTCGACGTCGCCGGACGGCGCGTCGAGGCCATCGAAAGGGCGCATGTCGGGAATGCGTACGATGCGGGCGGCGTTCATGCCGGTATTGTAAAGGGGCCGTTCCAATCCAGCCGTACCCATCGACTTGTTGCCGGGGCCATCCTGCCGTATTCTGCGTAACTGCTTTCCGTGGAAGACCCTTGATGAGCCATGCACGCCAAATCGTCGACGAGGGCCTGGTCCGCCAACTGGGCGCGCTCGGCATCATGCTGCTGGCGCTGAACGGCATGATCGGGGCCGGCATTTTCGGCGTGCCGGCCGGCGCTGCGGCGCTGGCCGGTGCCTGGAGCCCGCTGGTCTTCGTCGCCTGCGCGATCCTGCTGGGCGCCATCATGCTGTGCTTTGCCGAGATCGCCTCGCGCTTCAACCGCACCGGCGGGCCGATCCTGTACATCGAAACCGCATTCGGGCGCTTTGCCGGCTTTCAGACCGGCTGGGCCTTCTACATCGCGCGCCTGACCGCGTTCGCGGCCAACCTGAACCTGCTGATCGAATCGCTGGCCTACTTGTGGCCCGACGCTGGCCTGGGCTGGGTGCGCGTGGCGCTGCTGACCGGCATTGTCGGGTTGCTGGCGTGGGTGAATGTTGCCGGCATCAAGCGCGCGGTGCAATCGCTGGGCGTACTGACGCTGTTGAAGCTGGTGCCGATCCTGGCGCTGGTCATCGCCGGGCTTGCATGGCTGGCACCGGCAGCCGCGGCGATCTCGACCGAGGCGCCGCCCTCGGCCGGCCAGTTCACGGCCGCGGCACTGCTGGTCATTTATGCATTCGTCGGCTGGGAGTCGGCGCTGGTGCCGGCCGGTGAGGTCAAGAACCCTTCGCGCGCCATACCGGTCGCGCTGTTCAGCGCCCTGGCCGTGGTTACGGTTTTATACGTGCTGATCCAGTCGATCAGCGTGGCCGCACTGCCCGGCCTGGCCGAGTCCGAACGCGCGCTGGTCGATGTCGCCGCAGTGCTGATCGGGCCGGCCGGTGCGATTCTGTTAACCGCAGGCGTGGTGGTTTCGGTCGGCGGCAACGTGGCCGGCACCATGATCTCGGCGCCCCGCCTGACCTTCGCCCTGGCACGCGACGGGAGCTTCCCGCGCTGGTTCGGCGAAATCCATCCCGCGCACCACACGCCGGCCAACTCAATCGTCTTCTTCGCCGCACTCACGCTGCTGCTGTCGGTATTCGGCTCGTTCGTCTGGCTGGCGGCCATGAGCGCGCTGGTGCGCGTGCTGATCTACATGGCCTGCATCGGCGCCATGCCCAGGCTGCGCGCCCGAGCCGACCCGGCCGGCTTTCGCCTGCCCGGCGGCTGGCTCATCCCGATTTTCGCGTTTGCCGCCAGCGCCATCCTGCTGATCGAGATCAGCCTGCAGTCTGTCGCGGCCACGGCGCTGGTGCTGGCCGTTGGCGCGGTGATCTACCAATTCAGCCGGCGCGACGTTCTTACCGACCCGACGAACTGAAGGACCCGGCTCGGAACGTTTTTTGACTCGGGGAGCCTGCGCGTTGCCCGGCGCGGAGTGCGTTTTGTCGGAGAAGCCGCAGATCGCGGGCGCCGCGTCTTACTCTCCCTGACCCAGCGACCAGCCGCGCTCGCCGTCGAAGCTGTACAGGTGCTCGGTCTTGATGA
>JAVVET010000039.1:14119-30619 GCA_032251235.1 Wenzhouxiangellaceae bacterium | reverse complement strand
CAACCAACAACCAACAACTAACCAACATCGACCGGTTTCCGGACTGATCTAGCCCGTGGCTAATCCAGCGATTCGATTTGCTTCAATAGCATGACATTGAATGCTTCCGGGTGCGTATCCATCGGGTTGTGGCCGGCTTCGGGAATTTGCTCGAAGGCTCGCAGCCTGGGGTGGGCTTCGCTGTAGCGTCGGATCGCATCGACCGGTACCCAGTTGTCGTTTTCGCCCCAGATGATGCCGAGCGGCACCTGGTCCCAGCCCGATGGGACGCTGCTGCTGCGGTTTTGCATGCGCTGCAGCAACGCCGGATAGGTGCCGGGTATGGTCAGCGGCGGATAGTAGCCGGCCAGTTCCTCGGCGCTCGGTTCGCGGCCAAAGGCGCTGGCCAGCATGCTGCCGATGGTTTGCTCGTCGACCAGCTTCCAGGCCGCGTAGACTTCCGCGGCACGGCGCAGCGACGGGATCGCCAGGGCCCAGCCGAAGCCGCCGCCGACCCGCCGCAGGCCGGGTGTGCCGTCGACGAAGATCGCCTGGCGAACCCGGTTGCCGGCCAGTGCCGAGACCTCGGCGGCCACGCCGGCACCCATCGAATGGCCGACCAGCACCAATTGGCAATCGCGACAGACTCGATCGGCCACGCCCAGCACCAGTTCGCCCCAATCCGCGCCCTTGCCGGTGCGTTCGCTATAACCGAACGGCGGCAGGTCGGGCGCGATGGCCGGGTAGCCGGCCTGCTCCAGCGCATCCAGCGTCGAACGCCAGCTGAAGCCGGAGGCGCCGAAGCCGTGGATCAGCACAACCAGCACGCCCGGATCGGCAGCCCGGCTTCGGTCGCGCCAATGCATGCGCACGCCGTTGATTTCGGCAAATCGCGAATCGGCAAACGGCTGGTCCGGGATTTTTCCATCCAGCCCGGGCCGGGGCAGCA
The DNA here is from genome assembly GCA_032251235.1 of Wenzhouxiangellaceae bacterium. GTDB lineage: Bacteria > Pseudomonadota > Gammaproteobacteria > Xanthomonadales > Wenzhouxiangellaceae. The sequence goes on along the minus strand of JAVVET010000039.1, from coordinate 29,691 downwards.
AAAAGGGCACGATCAGCGCCAGCAACAGCAGCGCGCCGAAAATGACCGCAACAACGATTGCAAGTTTCGTGAGCACGCTCAGGCGTCGGCCAAATACTGCCGGATGAACTTGAACAGTTCACGCCAGGCTTTGCCGCGGCGCTCGGAAGGCGCGGTGCCGGCATCATGCTTGCGGGCCGCGCGGATCAGGCTTCTCAGGTGCTGAACATCGGTGCCCGGGTGTTCGGCCAGCCAGCGCGCCAGCGCCTCGTCGTCGGCAACGAGTTCTTCGCGCCAGCGTTCGACCTGGTGCAGCGCACGGGCCTCGGCCTTGCTGCCGGCGGCGAAATTTTCGACGGCTTTTTCATACGCCTCGGTGTCGAGCCCGCGCAGCAGACGACCCAGGTATTTCCGGTGGCGCTTGCTCGCGCCATGAGCGCGAATGGAATGGTAGTCGGCAATTGCGGCCCGGAGGTCTTCGGGCAGGTCGAGTGCGGCCAGCCGGCTCGGCGGCAACTTTGCCAGCGCCACGCCCAATTCCTGGAGTGCCTGGTCCTGTGCCTTGAGCGAGGTCTTGCTCGGGCCGAGATTGTCGTCCGGTTCCTCATCGTCCGGTTGCGGACCGGAACGGCCGGTAATCGGTTTCATCCTGGAGCGTCTGGCCATGGTGCAAATCACTGTTCATCCGGGCGGCCAGTATAGCGGCCCGGCAAAAGCACTGCGCCGAACTCAGGGCCGCAATATGTGCCCTTCGTTGGGGTCGGTGCGGCCCTGGAGCAGATCGCGCAGGATCTCCCTGGCAGCTTCCAGCCCAAAGCTTTCGCGAATCTTCAGCAGCCTGTTTTCGGTGACGTAGTCATAAAACCCGGCCGTGGCCTTGCCGACACGCCGGTCGAATTCGGTCACGCCCCAGTCCTTGTGGCGCTTTTCGATCCACTGCGGGGCAAAGAAAAATTGCGGTCTGGGTCCGGAAAGCTGTCGATCGGGCCTGGGCGGCACCAGTGACTGGGCCGAACCGACGCTGCAGTCGTACACCAGGTTCGGGCCGAAGCGATTGTGGACGTCGGCCTGCAGCCTGGTATTGCCGGCAATGTCGATGTATAGCGTTGGCGTGCCGGCATCCAGCGAGCCGAGGCCGTCGTAATCGAGCACGCTGTGGTACAAGCCCAGCTTTTCGACAAAGGCCCGGTTTCCGCCCGAGGTCAGCGCGATGACGTCGATCCCGTCGTGGTCTCGAATGCAAAAGGCCGTGCCGTAGGCGGTCTTGCTCGAGGCGCTGGAAACCAGCACCTGGCTGGCGCCAAAAAAATGGTTTGCGGCCAGGAAATCACCCAGGCAAAACGCCGTGACGAACAGCGGCCGGAAGATCGCGTGCAGCGGCTCGGTTCGTTCGTCGTGGCTGGGATCATTGTCGGTACGCTGGTACCAGTTGTAGATTTCGGGCAGGCCTGCGCGGTGCGAGACATCATCGCGAAAGCCGCGCTTGCCGGTTTTGCCGGGCTGCGCTTTCAGGTGTGTGGCGGCGGGCCAGTAGCCGTAATAGCGCTGGCCGGGCTCGATATCGTCGACACCGGACTCGACTACGTCGGCATAACCCCAGACCGGAAGCTGACCCCAGCCTTGGCGTTCGACCGGAAAGAATTCCCAGTAATGCAGCGCGTCGCCATAGGTCGCGTAGGTGACGTTGTTCGCGGTCAGCGCGAAACGGTCGATGCGAAACACCACCTCACCGTCATCGGCGCCGGGCACTTCGGTTAGCGGCTCGACTTCCATTTCGGAAAACTTCTGACGATTCATCAGCAATCGGGCGGCTTCGGTGCGTTCGGACATGATGACGATTCACTCCATGCGGGTTTGATCGTTGATGATAACAATATGGTCGGGCGGCTGGTTTAAAACGGTTTCAGGTTTCACGAATGTCAAGTTCACCCTCCCGACCTGCCCCGGCAAAAACAGGGAGGAAGGAATCCTGTGGCTTCGCCGGCGATGCGTTTCGCGCGCTCAACACATCCTGCGCCCGGATTATTCATGGTCCGGTTGTCGCGAGCTGGTTCCAGGCCTTGTGGATACAGCGTTTCGACGACCGAGCGCAGCGGAAGCGTACTCACCCTGCTTGTCAACAACGGCAGGTGAGGATGCGCGACCGAGCGAAACCCTGTAGGCATGGGGTCTGGGGCCGCCGCAATAGATTGCGGTCATGAATAATCCGGGCTACGAGTCCTTCCGGCCTTCCAGGCGCACCAGGCGCAGTTCGACGCGCTTGACTTCGCGCAGGACGCGATTGGCTTCGAAATGTGCGCCCATGAAGCCGCGAAGAAAAACCGATAGCTGAACCAGCACCACGGTGCCGATGCCCCAGCGCAGTATCGAGGCCAGTTCTGTTTGAGTCAGGACCTGGTAGAAGGCAACGATCGCGACCACGAAAAAAAACAGCTGGATAATTCCAACCAGCCACATGATCCAGCCCAGGCGACCCCTGAACAGCGCGAAGGCCTGCTGGAAATAACCGGGCTCCTTGCCATAATTTTCCAGCAGATGCTGGTCTTCGGCCGACAGGGTTTGGTCGATCAATTCGTCGATGCGGTTCATTGGCTCTCTCCTTGCAGTTTGGCCCGCAGCTTTCGGCGTGCGTGCATGAGTCGGGTCTTGATCGTGCCCACCGGTGCATCCAGGGCGACAGCGATTTCGGCCACGCGGAAGTCTTCGAGATAAAAGAGCGCCAGCGCGGCGCGCTGATCGGGCGGCAGTTCGCGCATCGCGGCCTGGATCACGGCCAGGTCGGTCTGCTGCTCGCCCAACGATGCCAAGTCCACCCGGTCCAGGTTCGGTTGCGGCTCGCGGCCCAGCGCTGCGATGCCGGCGCGCCGGCGCTGGCGGCTTTTGATGGCTCGGGCGCAGCGGCGCGTGACGATCCGGAATGCCCAGGCGGCAAAGGCGTCGGCGTCATCCAGGCCGGCAATGCCCTTGATGATTTGGGTCCAGGCTTCCTGGGTGACATCGGCGGCCAGTTCGGGCTCGCCGGTCAACCGGCAGGCATGGGCCAGCAGCCTGGCGTTCCAGCGCTCGGCCAGAAGACTCAGTGCCTGGCGGTCACCCAGCCGTGCCGATGCGGCAAGCCATGCGTCGTAGATTTTTTCTTTTTCGCTGCGCAACGGCCGCCGCGCTCCCTTTCAGATGATTTCAATTTGCCCATACAGTGCACCCGAGCGGCAATTCGGTTCAACCGGCCAGGATTTTATTTCCCGTTGCCCGCGGAACGAACCGGCTGGATCGATGCTGGCCGAAGCCGACCATTTTTCATTTTCGCAGTCCGTCAGCAGGCCGAGAAATGTTCGCATAACAGTCGATTGACGACGCCGGGCTGCTCGAGGTGCACGAAGTGACCCGCCTGATCGATGATTTCGACGCGAAGGCCGGTCGGAAAGTCGCCCCGGTCGAATCCGGCGACCAGGGCCGGGTCGATACAGCGGTCATCGGCGCCGTGGATCGACAGCGACGGCACGCGGACCGGCCGGGCCAGCCATTGTCGGGCACGGCGATGGTCCCGGCTCCAGGCGCGCGGCAGGTGACGGTACCAGCCGACTGCAGCGGAGGCCACGCCGGCCTGGGCGAAGGCCTGGCGGGCCCGCTCCAGATGCTCGCCCGCTTGCAGGCCGGGCGACCAGCGCTGCCACAGGGTCTCCAGTCCGCGCCCATCGTTGCGGCACAGCCACCATTCGGGCAATGCCGGGATCTGAAAAAACGCCATGTAGGAACTGCGCAGCCACTGGCGCGGGCGTTTGAGCATTGCGCGCGACAGATGCCGAAGCGGTGGTACAGCCAGCGCGGTACAGGATCGTATGCGTTCCGGTGCGGCCGCCGCGGCCAACCAGGCCACAACCGCGCCCCAGTCGTGGCCAACCAGGTGAACAGGCCCACCCAGGCTTTCGGCGAAATGGCAGACATCGTCAACCGCGGCGGCCAGCGAGTAGTCCTTGTTGCCTGGCTGGCAGTGCGGGTGGTAACCGCGCAGCGCCGGCGCCACGGCCCGGTAGCCGGCCGCGGCCAGGGCCTCGATTTGCCCCAGCCAGTTCTGATGACAATCGGGAAAACCGTGCAGCAACAGCACCGGCGGACCCCGGCCGGCGGCCCGGGCCGGGAATGCCAGGTGCTGCCGGGTCAGCGTGATGGTTTCAATGGGCATGGTTGATTTGATCACAATTGCCTTGCAGTCGGTTGAAAGTCAACATCCAGGTCAAAGGTCAACGACGTTTCGCCGCCGGCTTTGGAAGTTGAACCGACGCCTGCAGACAGACCGGACAGGCTGGCCGAGCTTTCGCCAGCAGCTTGGCGAACCAGCGCATCGCGGCCGATTTGGGCGATGCCGCGTCGGTCGGCCAGCTCCATCGCGAGATCCAGGTCGACCTTGAAATTTCGGACCAGGCCGTGCACGGGTCGCCCCGCGAACACGGCGTTCGTGAACCACCAAAATGCTTGAAAGGCTTCATGGAACAATCACTGAACATCCGTAACCTTGCCGGATCGTACACATCGGCAGCCATCATCTTGCCCGCAACCCGTCTCCAGCCATCATTTAAAAAACGCATCCAGCGATCGATCGGGTGGCTGGGCGCAACGGTGGCCGGGCTCTTTTTTGCCTGGCTGGTGCTGGGCGCCTTGAAACCGGTGCCTTCGATGTTCGACGTGTTCGGAGAAACCGGCATTCGCACGCCGGCGGCCATCACCATTTTCGCGCTGCTACTGGCCGCGATCGGTTTTTTCGAAGAGTGATTCAACCCGGCGGCTTCGCAAGTTGCCGCCACTGCATTGACCAGCTTGCAATTTAAGGAGGAACCCATGTTCAAGCTCTCCGACCTGTTCATTCTGCTCGCCGTCGGCGTCTCGTTCGCCGTCTCCGGCTACTTGTGGACCAACGGCCAAACCGACCAGGCCCTGTTTACCGCCATCTGGGTACCGTCGATTCTTTGCTTCGGCATCTATTTCAAGCTGGCCAGCCTGGTCAACCGGAGAACTCGCCAATGAGTGATGCCATGGTTTTCTACATCGCCATATTCGTTTTCTCTATGATGGTGATCGGTCTGGTGCTGACGATCCTGGAATTCCGCTTCGGCGAGCCCAAAGACCAGGCCGAAGAAGACGAAGCCCAAACCCGCCAATCGACATCGGGGCGCCGACGCTGATATCAAAAATCGCCAGCGGGCATGGTGACAACTGGATACCATCAGTGCCGCCGACTGAACTTATCCACAACCCATTAATCCAATGGGTTTCACGGCGCATTTTCCGCCTTCGCTGGGAGATCGAGTACACGGGCATGTCAAATTCAGCAAGCAAATCAGGCGCCGCCAATCAGTCAGACGGACTGAAAGACCCGATCATCGAGAGCCTTTATCGGGCGGCATTCGATGCCTCGCCATCGTCGATGGCAATACTGGATTCGAATGGCGACATTCGCGCCGTCAACCAGGCCTGGCTGCGATTTTCGATTGAAAACGCCGGCCGCGCCGACGCTTACCTGGGCTGCAACTACCTCGAGATCATTCCGGCCGGCGACGCCATGCTCGACCACATCCGCTCCATGCTAAGCGACCTGCTGGCCGGCCGCAGCAGCCAGATGGAGCTCGAATACCCGTGCCACTCGCCGACGCGCCAGCGCTGGTTCCTGATGCGCGCGATCCGTTTCCGGCATTCGGCCAACGAGGCGGTCCTGGTCATCCATACCGACATCACCAGCCGCCGCATAGCCGAACAGGCGGCCCGGGAGGCCTCCGAAACCGACGCCTTGACCGGTCTGCTCAATCGCCGCAGCTTTTTCGAGCGCGCCCGGCAAATCCTGTTGACCGCCCGACGCCTGGAAAAAACCGCGGCGCTGCTGTTCGTCGACCTCGACAAGTTCAAGCTGATCAACGACCAGCACGGCCATGCCGCGGGCGACGCGGTACTGGTCGAAACCGCACGCCGGCTGAGTGCCTGCGTGCGCAACACCGATGCCCCGGCCCGCCTCGGCGGCGATGAATTCGTGGCCTTGTGCATGATCGACCACCCCGAAACCACGAGCCAGCTGGCCGAGCGACTGCTGACGTCGCTGACCCGTCCGATTCGCTTCGAAGAACACAATTTCAAGATCCAGTGCAGCATCGGCGTCGCCCAATACCCCATGCATGCCGAAACGCTGGAACAGTTGCTGGAACTGGCCGACCAGATGATGTACCGGGCCAAGTCGCGGCCCGACCAGAACATCGCCATGGAATGCATGCACTGAGCGGCTCAGCGCTGCATTAAGCCCGGATTATTCATGGCCTGGTCGTCGCGAGGTGGTTCCAGGCAACGTGGATACAGCATTTCGATGATCGAACGCACCGGAAGCGTACCCACCTGTACGGTGATCTGTAGGCGCGCGGTCTGGGGCCGCCGCAGTCGATTGGGTCATGAATAATCCGGGTTAAGGGCTCAATGGCGAACCGTCGTGCCTTGACAGGCCTTGCCGGATGGCGATAGCGCGAGCAGAATCCAGCGCACCAGGAAGTGCCCGGGCACGTAGACCAGCAACGCGGTGGCCACGCACAGAAAGCCGATATAGACCGGCTCGGGCAGCCAGGTCTGCTCGATGCCGAACGGTGCGCGGCTGTAGTTGAGATTGCGTTCCGGGTCGCCAAATAGCCAGCCGCCGAGAATCGCCAGCGTGCCGATGATGCACTGCAGCCAAAGCCCGCGCGAATCAAAACCCTGGCGCCGGCAAAGCCATACGGCAAACGCCGGCAACCATAGATGGTAGGTCGATGCCAGGCGCTGGATCAGCGGCAATTCGGGATTGAACATGTAGCCGGTAATGCCGGTGACGCTGTTGCCGCCCAGGATCAGCGCGACCAAAAGATCCAGGCCCCAGGCCAGGCCGATGATCGTCACCGTCCCGGCCTGGCTGGAAATCAGCAGCCGGTTCGGGCGCCAGACCGCATACAGCAGCAGAAACTGCGCCAGATTGCAAATCCACCAGAAATTCTGCGGGCCCGCCGTCCACACGATCGTCGGCACCCAGAACGCCATCCACAAGGTAAAGCCCACCCGCACCGCCGTCGGTTCGCGCTTCACAAGGTCTTTACCGTCCGGGTCCCGTCCATTGCCGAGCGCCATGCCGCAAGCAAACTACTTATCGGCGAACAGGCACCCGCAGCGCGCCGGCAATGGAACCCATGGGGCTCGCTGCAGGACCGGCTGCTTTTGCAGTTTTGGAAATCGAGACGGAAATTGAGCACCGCTCCAGTTTAACCTCGCTTGTTTATTCTTCGTCACAACCCTTCGTCGCGGGGTATCGCCAGGTGCTGTCGATCGAGCGTTTGGCGCCCGGGCGCAATGGTGCGGTGACGATGCGCCTGGCTGCAAAACGCTCCGGCGCTCAATTGCTGCAGTACCTGGCGGCCGAACCATTTCTTCCAGGCCGGTCAAAATTTGAATGAGCGTGCACAAAACATCGACTTTCCGGTTCTACGAAGAGCTCAACGACTTTCTCGACCCGGCGCTGCGAAAGCGCTGCTTTGAACACCGCTTCGATGGAACGCCCTCGGTCAAGGATCGTATCGAGGCGCTGGGCGTGCCGCATACGGAAGTCGACCTCGTCCTGGTTGACGGCCAGGCATCAACTTTTAACCAGCGCCTGCGCGGCGGTGAACGCGTGGCCGTGTACCCGGTGTTCGAATGTTTCGACATCGGCGAGCTGAGCGCCCAGCCGGCCCGGCCGCTGCGCGAACTGCGCTTTGTGCTCGATGTACACCTTGGACGGCTGGCGGCCTACTTGAGACTGCTGGGCTTTGATTGCCTGTATCGCCGCGATCTGGACGATGCCGAAATCGTCGACCTGTCGTGCGCCCAACATCGCATCATCCTGAGCCGTGATGTCGGCCTGCTCAAGAACCGGCGCGTGACCCACGGCGCATTCGTCCACGCCACCGACCCGGTCAGGCAGCTGCGCGAGATGCTCGAGCGCTTCCAGATCCAGGACGACCTCGATTTCTTTTCACGCTGCATGAAGTGCAACGCATTGCTTGAATCGATCGGACCCGACGAACTGGAACCCGGCGCGGTACCACGCGACGTCCTTGCCCGGTTCGAACGCTTTGACCGATGCACCGGTTGCCGGAAAATCTATTGGCTCGGCAGCCACGTCGAACGCATGCGAAAACGCCTCGCCAGGGCCGGCATCCGGCTACCTGATCCAGCTCGCCGCTCTGATCCCGATTGACTGCGGAAAAGCCGGACCCACTGGCAGCAGAGCCGGTGGATGCCGAAGCTTGTGGCGGCGCCGCCGGGTCAGTTTGCCGGTTTTGTCACTCGCTCGAGCTTAAGCACGTAGGCGGCCTCGTTCTGGGTAAAAGTACCCTCGAGCTCGCCGCCCTGGTACTGTCCTTCGTAGACGAAATCCAACGCATCCGAATGCACCTCGAGCACCTGCTGGTCTTCGATCAACAGAACCCTGGAAAACGGCAGGTGGTCGGCATCGTGCTGTGGCATGTCGAAATTGCCTTTCAGGCAGTTTTCACCGTTGCTTTGAAAACGGAAAACAACGATCGTGCCGGTGCCCATGATTTCACCGCGCCATTCGCCGAGCGCCCATTCGGCTTGCGGGCATTCTTCGGCCAGCGCCGTACCAGCTGCGAGCAACACGAGAAACATGGCTGGAATCAGTCGGGAAATCGTTCGCATCGAAAATCTCCTGTTGGTGTTTTGCCGGTTCGAATTCACTTTCGAATCGATGTGCAACATTAAAAAAATGGGCACCCCGGCCCCAAAATCCAAGCGCCCGGGACGCCGAAGGTGCTACATTCTCGGGAATCCACGGGATGAGTCATGAAAAGGAGTCTGTCGTATGGACCGTCGAGAACTGATTGAAGCGCTGTTCGAAGAATTCGATACCAACCGCGACGGGGTCATCTCGCGCGGCGAATTCAAGGAACTGATCGACTGCCTGCTGGGGCGCCACGGCCACGAGACGAGTTCGAAGATCTTCGACGAATTCGACGCCGACCACGACAACGTGCTGTCGCGCGACGAATTGATCGACCTGGTGATCGAATACGCGATCTGAAGGCAAGCACCGGCGCCTGCATGCTCAGTCAGATCGCCGGTAACTACGCCGAATAGGGCACCGCAGGCGCCAGGGCAGATCGTTGATGGGCGAAAAGTGCGTAGCTGAAAATCGACAGGATCGAACGCACTCGACGACGAAACTGCCGCCCGACACGGTAGCGGCCAGGCCAGGCGGCATAACGTCAGCCAAAGGTCCTCCGGCCTCTTGAAGCCGCAGGCATTCATCCACAGGTTTCTTACCGTACTGTTTTTTTCGGTACGGCAGGATTCAGCCTGTTGGCAGGCTTGCGGCCAACCTCCAGTCAAACACAGCGAGGTCGATTTGCATGACAACTTCAACGGCTCGGCCCGAACAGGAACAGCTGCTCAAGGCGCTGCTGGATCGCTACGGCAAGACCTATGCCGAGGAACTGGGCATCGAGGTGGCCGACAACACCCCGGCGCCGCTGTTCCAGGCCTTGTGCCTGGCCTTGCTGTTCAGCGCCCGGATCAGCGCCGATCTTGCGATGCGCGCGATGCGGGCCCTGCTCGACGAAGGCTGGACCACGGCGGCCAACATGGCATCTTCCAGTTGGGAAGATCGCGTCGAAACGCTCAACCAGGCCGGTTACGCACGATTCGATGAAAAGACCTCGACGATGCTGGGCGAGGCCTGCGAACTGCTGCTCGACCGCTACCAGGGCGACCTGCGCCAACTGCGCGAGCAGGCCGGACGCGAACCGGACGAAGAGCGGACACTGCTCAAGCAGGTCAAGGGCATCGGCGATGTCGGCGTCGATATCTTTTTTCGCGAAGCCCAGGCGGCCTGGGACGAACTGATTCCATTTGCCGACAGCAAGGCGCTCGAAGGCGCAGCCCAGCTGCACCTGCCCGAAGAGCCCGGGCAGCTATACAGCCTTGTCGGGCACCGCGACTTTCCGCGCCTGGTCACGGCCCTGGTGCGGGTGCAGCTCGAAGGTGACGCCGAGGAAATCATCACCGAGGCGCGCGGTCGACCAGGCACCGCATAGCCGTCGTTTCACCAGCAGCCAAACTTTGGGCGACCCGCCGCGATGCAACGAATGTAGCGGCCCCGGGGTTGCCCCGTGCCCGCTTTTCAAGCGCCGCCGTTCGAGCCTTTGCCCGAATCAGTCCCGGCGTCGGCCGACGCGTCTTCGAACGCGTGAAAATAGATGGCCGGGATCAGGATCAGGGTCAGCGCGGTCGAGACCAGCACGCCGCTGATCAGCGTGAGCCCCAGGGGCTTGAGCGCAGGTTCCAGGATCAGCGCACCACTGCCGAACAGCACGGGCCTGGAGCAAGGCCCGATGCGCGGTTGCAAGCCCCTTGCGTTCGGCACCAACCTGGCGCTCGGCGGTGCGAGCGCCGTAACAGGCCTTGACCACGGCCACTTCGATCTCGTCCTCGACCCGGCGAAGCTGCAGTCCGGCCGCATCCACGCCATGACCGGCCTGGCGCCGGGCGTTCCATGCGCCGATGTTAATCAGCGGCTGAACCAGTTCAACGCTGACCACGTTGCCGTCGACCGGGCCGAAATTGCGCTCGACGAAAGTCGGCGGAAAGCGCGGCTCGAAGACCGGGATGTTATCGAGCAGCGAGGTATCCAGGCGCAGGTAATAGGCATCCAGTGTCAGCCGCGGCGAAAACCCCTGGCGCGAGCGCACCCGGGCACCTTGGGCGCCGTCCTTGCGAGCCCTGCCAATGGCAATCTGCGGGTTTTCCAGGCGCGCAATTTCGAGCGCCTGTTGCAGCGACAACTGTTTTTCCGCGGCGTCCGCGGCCGACCCGGGCACCGGCATCGCAAGCGCGAGCCCGCACAGGATCAGCGTCAGCACCGACTGCAGTTGGCTTCTCAAAATCATCCTCACACGGGCCATGGCGAATAATTGCCATAACGCGCCCACCAGGACCGATGTAACCGATTGCCCGGGTACGGCGTGTCGATGTTGGCAAGTCAAATGAGACCGTGTTTATTTTAAGGAATGGCGTGGCTGGCAAAATTGACCTGGCACACAAAATGATCGCGCGCCGCTTGGCTCGACCACCCGAAGACGCAGACAGAATCGGTCCAACACCCCGGCCGTGGCTCAGCCCCTGGTGTGCCTTGAATGACGCCGCACGAGCCGCAGCAGTGTCCAGACGATCGAGACGGCCGCCGAGACCCAGGCGATGTGGCGAACAAGCCGATGCAGCGGCCAATCGCCAAAGCCGACCGTCGGGGCAAACAACTGCAGCCCAAGCGATGCGCACAGCAGGCTGAAAGTCAGAACGGTCGCCAGGTAATACCACTGGCGTCGGCGCAGGCCAAGCACCACGAAAACCGCCAGGTGAACAGCGAACAAGGCCAACAAAGACCAGGCAATCAAGCGTTCCATGTTGCGATGTCAATTCGGGATTGATCGACCCGTGGGGATCGGCTGTCAAGCGAAGTCAATGTGCTTCCCGGGCGCACGAAGATGCGCGGCTTTGCTATGCTGAAACTCCATTATCGGATTTCCAAGGAGAACGAAATGGCACAAGTTTGGGTTCTGGCGGCCGACGCCAGCGAGGCGCGCCTATTTCACCGCGAAAAAAAATTCAGCCCGCTCTCCGAAGCCGAAGACTGGCTGCATACCGAGTCACGCCTGCCCGGCCGCGACCTCGAACACGACCGACAGGGTAAAACATTTTCATCATTTGGCTACAACCAGAGCGACAACCAGAAGCACACCGACCCGAAAACACGCGAGGCCAGGGATTTTGCCCGCGAGCTTGCCAAACGGCTGGAGTCGGCGCGTTCACGCGGCGAGTTCGAGCACCTGGCGATTGTCGCCGACCCGTCGTTTCTCGGCTTGCTGCGCGAGCAACTGGACGACGAAACGCGCAAGCGCGTCACCCGGGAAGTCGCCAAAAACCTGACCCGCCGCTCGCCGGAAACCATCGCCAGGGCTGTCGACAGCGAATAAGATTGCGGGCCACCAGGGCTTGTGGCCGGGCCGGCTGCAGCATCGGCTCTGAACTGCCCAGCGGACGATGCAACAATGCGCGTAGGGATAACAAGGTACGGCCGCCTGGCGTGCGACGCCGTTACAAAAATCCGGTGATTGTGGTCCTTTCACGTATACTTTCCAACGTTAATGAACCATTCCATGAAAACCTTCCGGGACCCTCTGACACTGGAGGCTTTCGGCCGCAAGGGAAACACTGAAAGGAGCGCGCTCAATGAACATTTCGGCAACATTGATCGGCAGCGGACGACGCCGGATCTGGACGCTTTCCATTCTTGCTTTGCTGGTTTTGTGCGCGGCGCTCATGTTCTGGCTCGACCACGAGCCTGCACCGTTCGACGTGGCGGCACGAGCCCAGGCGCGCGCCAGTGAAAACGGCCATGAGCAGGCTCCCGGCTATGTCGTCACGGCCACGCTGATCGAGGTCATGGAGACGCTGCTGAACAAGCGCGGCGGCTACATGAACAACGACGTCATGCCGCCTTGGAGCCTTTTGGACAACATTCCCAACTGGGAGGCCGGCGTGATCGTCCAGGCCCGCGACCTGGTGCGTTCGATGCGCAACGATTTCAGTCGTTCACAGACCCAGTCGGGCGAAGATTCCGACTTGGCGATAGCCGACCCGCAGTTCAGCTTCGACTACAGCTCGTGGATACTGCCTTCGACCGAGGGCGAGTATCGCAAGGGCATTCGGGCGCTGGAGGGCTACCTGGGCCGCCTGGGCGATCCGGCAAACGGCGATGCACGCTTCTACGACCGAGCCGACAACCTGCGCGAATACCTGTCGTTGGTCGAAAAGCGCCTGGGCAGCGTGGGCCAGCAGCTTTCGGCCAGCGTCGGCGAGCGCCGGCTCAACACCGACCTCAGCGGCGACCCCAGCCCGCATGCAGCCCGGCCCGATTCCGGAGAGGTCAGCGTCAAGACGCCGTGGCTGGAAATCGACGACGTGTTCTACCAGGCCCGCGGCACGACCTGGGCGCTGATTCACTTCCTGCAGGCGCTGGAAGTGGATTTCGCCGGCGTACTGGACAACAAGAACGCCCGGACCAGCTTCGCCCAGATTATCCGCGAGCTCGAGGCCAGCCAGAAGCCGCTGCACAGCCCGATCGTGCTCAACGGCGACGGCTTCGGCATGTTCGCCAACCATTCGCTGGTCATGGCCAACTACGTCGCCCGCGCCAACGCAGCGTTGATCGACCTGAGGCGGCTGCTGGAACAGGGCTGAGTGCGGCAGCAGAAACGCGTTGCTATTCGTTGAAAACGATCCGGCGGGCCAGCGCGAAGTTGAATGCCATTCCCACCAGGCCGCCAATCCAGACGCCGAGCAGCGGCACGACGGCGGCCTGGAAATCGCTCAGTTCCAGATGTTCAGCGGCGATGACGACCAGCGTGAAAACCCCGAAATTGATCAGGCCGCCAACCGAGTGCACGCTTAAAAATCGCAGCAGTTCGTTCCACATGACGTGACGGCTGTCGAGGTGGTGGAACGTGAAATAACGATTCAACACGTAGCCGGTCGACATCGCGGCGGTGTAGGAAACCACCCGCGCAATATAGACATTGAAGCCAGGCAGGTCTTTGAGCAGGTAAAGCAGACCGGCGTCGATCAGCGCGATCGTGCCGCCGACGCAGGCAAAGCGAAAGAAGGTCGCCCGCGAACTGTGCGAGCGCACACCGCGCTTGAGCAATCGCAATGAGGTCTTGACGGGAATCTTGCCGGCTCCTGTACATTGAATCGCGCGCGAAGGGCGGTCACGCACCCGAATAGTCTACCTGCCCTGGATCGAGGTCTTCATGTGAAGAGCGTCCACGAAAGACGTTCGACGCCGGAGACGCCGCCTACGAAAACATGGAACCTGCGCAGAAGCGGTTTCCAGGCCAGGTTGAAAACCTGGTGAATCCCGCCCCATCGGCACCGGGCATGGCGCTACTTCTTCTTCGGCGCGTACAAGTCGGTGATGGTGCCTTCGAACATTTCGGCGGCCATCATCACCGATTCGCTCAACGTAGGATGCGGATGAATGGTCAGGCCGATGTCCTCGGCGGTCGCGCCCATCTCGATGGCCAGGCCGATCTCGGCGATCAGGTCGCCGGCGTGCATGCCCACGACCGCCCCGCCGACGATGCGGCCGCTGGCCTCATCGAAGATCAGCTTGGTGAAGCCTTCAGTGCGATCCATGCCGATGGCCCGCCCGCTGGCGGCCCACGGGAACTTTCCGACGCCGACATCCATGCCTTTTTCACGCGCGTCGTTTTCGGTCACGCCCACCCAGGCGACTTCCGGGTCGGTGTAGGCCACCGACGGAATCGTTCTTGCATCGGCAGCTCGCTTGTGTCCGGCCGCGACCTCGGCGGCGACCCTGCCCTCGTAGCTGGCCTTGTGCGCCAGCATCGGCTGTCCCACCAGGTCGCCGATGGCGAAGATGTGCTCGACGTTGGTCCGCATTTGTCCATCGACGTCGATAAAGCCCTTTTCCGTCACCTTTACGCCGGCCTTGTCGGCATCGATGCTGTCGCCGTTGGGACGACGGCCTACGCAGACCAGCGCGCGCTCGAACTCGGCCGAGTCCGGCGCATCATCGCCGTCGAACGAGGCCTTCAGTGCCTTATCGCCGGCCTCGACCCTGGCAACCTTCGTTTCAAGGTGAAACTCGACGCCGAGTCCTTTCATGTGCTTTTGCAGCGGCTTGACCAGGTCGGCGTCGGCGCCGGGCATCAGCTGGCCCATCATCTCCACGACCGTGACTTTGGAGCCCAGGGCGCGGTAAACGCAGGCCATTTCCAGGCCGATAATGCCGCCGCCAATGACCAGCAGGCGTTGCGGGATTTCCGCAAGTTCCAGCGCGCCGGTGGAATCCATGACACGCTCATCGTCCCAGGGCACGCCGGGGATCTCGATGACCCGCGAACCGGCGGCGATGATGCACTGGCCAAAGCTGACGCTGCGCGATTCATCATCGTGCTCGACGCCGATTTCGTGCGCGCCGGTGAATCGGCCGTAGCCGGTGATGACCTCGACCTTGCGCTTTTTCGCCATGCCGGCAAGGCCGCCGGTCAGCTTGCCGACGGCATCGTTCTTGAATTTTCGAAGCGCTTCCAGATCGATGTCCGGCTTGCCGAAACCGACGCCATGATCAGCCAGCCGTGCTGCAGAATCGATGACCTGGCCGACGTGCAGCAAGGCCTTGGACGGGATGCAGCCGACGTTCAGGCAAACACCACCGAGCGAATCGTAGCGCTCGATCAACGCGACCTTGAGCCCCAGGTCGGCGGCGCGAAAAGCGGCCGAGTAGCCGCCGGGGCCGGAGCCGAGCACGACCAGGTCGAAATCAAAATCGCCTTCCGGCGATGCGGTTCCTGAAGATCCGGTTTCGGGTTTCCGGTTTTCGGTTTCCGAAGTGCTGCTGGATGACTCGTCGCTCTTGGATGACTGGTTGCCCTTGGATGACTCATCGCCCTTGGATGACTCGTCGCCCTTGGATGACTCGTCGCCCTTGGATGACTCGTCGCCCTTGGATGACTCGT
>JAVVET010000039.1:0-14019 GCA_032251235.1 Wenzhouxiangellaceae bacterium | reverse complement strand
CGTCGGCCGACGCCTCGGAGCCACCTTCCGACTTCCGACTACCGACCTCCGGCTGCCGATCATCTTCCTCCGACTCCCGACCTTCGTCTTCCGTCTCATCCTCACCGCCGGCCTCGTCGCCCGACTCGCCGGCGTGCCCTTCGCCGTCTTCCTCGACTTCGACCACCGCGAGCACGTCGCCTTCGCCAACCTCGTCGCCTTCACTGACCTTGAGCTCGACGAGTTTTCCGGCATGGGACGAAGGCACCTCCATGGTCGCCTTGTCCGATTCAAGCGTGACCAGCGACTGCTCCTTTTCGATGACATCACCCTCGGCGACCAGCACCTCGATGACCGGCACCTTGTCGAAATCGCCGATGTCAGGGACCTTGATTTCCGTTCGATTGCTCATAATTCAAATCTCGTTGGGTCGTGAGTCTTGGCGTTCGGGATCGGCGATGATGCGTTTTACGTCTTAAGCTTTAAGTTTTTAAGTAAAGACAGAATCTCGCAACCAGCTTCTCACCATTTCCTCGATGACACCCTGATGCCAGAAGTGCTTTTTCAACCTAATACCTAAAACGTAAAACATAAAACCGGCGGCGCAGCCGCCGCTAAAGCATCATCCGCCGCACGTCGCCGAGCACGTGTGCCAGGTATTGGGTAAATCGGGCCGCCTGTGCGCCATCGATGACGCGATGATCGTAGGACAGCGACAGCGGCAGCATCAGCCGGGGCTGGAACTCTTGGCCGTTCCAGACCGGTTTCATCTCGGCCCTGGACACGCCGAGAATGGCCACCTCGGGTGCGTTGATGATGGGCGTAAAGGCAGTGCCGCCGATGCCGCCCAGGCTCGATATCGACATGCAGCCGCCCTGCATTTCCTCGCGCGAGATCTTGCCGTCGCGTGCCTTGCCGGAAAGTTCGCCCAGGTCCTGGGCCAGTTCCAGCAGGCTTTTGCGATCGGCATCGCGAATGACCGGCACCATCAGGCCGTTCGGCGTATCGACGGCGACGCCGACATGGAAATATTTCTTGTAAATCAGCGACTGGCGGTCGGGCGTCAGCGAAGCGTTGAAATCGGGGTATTTCTTCAAGCCCGCGACCACGGCCTTGATCAAAAATACCAGCGGCGTCATTTTGGTGCCAGCCTCCTCGGCATCCTGCTTGCTGGCTTTGCGAAAAGCCTCCATCTCCGTGATGTCGGCCTCGTCGAATTGCGTCACGTGCGGGATCGTGACCCAGTTTCGGTGCAGTACCGGGCCGGAAATGCGCTGGATCCGGGACAGCTTTTGCTCCTCGATCTCCCCGAACTTCGAGAAATCCACGTCGGGCAATTCGGCGATGTCAAGCCCGGCACCACTCGGTGCCGCGGGGGTCTGTGCGCCCGATTCGAGACGGGACTTGACGTGTTTCTTCAAGTCGTCGGCGGTTATTCTGCCGTGGCTGCCGCTACCTTCTACAGCTTCGAGATCCGCACCCAGTTCGCGTGCCAGCTTGCGCACGGCCGGAGAGGCATGTGGAATCGACGACGGATCTCGATCCATTTCCGCGAATGGAACCGGTGGAACCGAAATTTCATCGCCGCCTGCCGGCCCTTTTTTGGATTCCTTACGGGGTTCTTTTTTAGATGTCGGTTTCTGCTCGCGCTCTCGGTCTTCGGCCTCGCGATCTTTTTGCTTTTCCTCTTTTTCTTCTTTTTCTTCTTTTTGGCCTGTTTCTTTTTCGCTTTCTTTTTCCTCGCCGGCCTGCTGTTCGTCCGCTTGCTGCCGTTCTTCTTCCCCGGATGCCTGGTCGGCATCCGATTCATCGGTTTCATCGCCGCCGGCTTCATCGCCGCCGGCGTCCTCGACTTCGACCACACCGAGCACGTCGCCTTCGGCGACCTCATCACCCTCTTTCACATTGAGCTCCACGAGCTTTCCGGCCAGTGACGAGGGCACTTCCATGGTCGCCTTGTCCGATTCAAGCGTGACCAGCGACTGCTCCTTTTCGATGACATCGCCTTCGGCGACCAGCACCTCGATCACCGGCACCTTGTCGAAGTCGCCGATATCGGGCACCTTGATTTCTTTTCGATTGCTCATGACTCGGGTCTCATTATTTGCTGACGTGATGTCTTGTCATTTACGATTGATTGCATTGTGGCGGTGTCGGGTTTTCGTTTTTATTACCTGGAACCGATGCACGCACTAGCTCGTTGCGGGAAACGGCTTGCTCGAGTCGATGCCGAGCTTTTCGCGCGCGGCGAACAACTCGGAGCGGCTGATTTCCTCGCGCTGGTACAAACCGGCCATGGCCGCATAGGCAACGTGATAACGATCCACCTCGAAAAACTCGCGCAACTTTTCGCGCGTATCGGAGCGGCCGAAACCATCGGTGCCCAGCACCAGGTAATCTCGCTGGGGCACGAACGCCCGGACCTGGTCGGCGTAGGCCCGAACGTAGTCGGTGGCCGCCACAACCGGCCCGTGACGGTCGGCCAGCAGGCGGCTGATATAGGGCATTTCGCCGGGTTCTTCCGGCTTGAGGCGATTGCGCCGGTTGATCTTGAGCGCATCCTTGCGCAGCTCATTGAAGCTGGGCACCGACCAGATGTCGCTGGCCACGCCGAACTGCTCCTTGAGCATGTCCGAAGCGGCGATGACCTCGTTCAAAATCGCACCGCTGCCCATCAACTGCACGACCGGAGGCCGGTTCTTATCGGCACGCGTGTCATTGGAATCATCCTGCGAGTCGGCGCCGCGCAGCAGGTACATGCCCTTGCGGATGCCTTCCTCGCAGCCTTGCGGCATTTCCGGGTGCTGGTAATTCTCGTTGAGTGTAGTGATGTAGTAGTAGACGTCTTCCTGCTCGACGTACATCCGGTGCAGTCCATCGCGAATGATCACGGCAAGCTCGTAACCGAAGGTCGGGTCGTAGCTGACGCAGTTGGGAATGGTGCCGGCCAGCACATGGCTGTGGCCGTCCTCGTGCTGCAGGCCTTCGCCGTTGAGCGTGGTGCGCCCGGAAGTGCCGCCGATCAAAAAGCCGCGTGCGCGCATATCGCCGGCAGCCCAGGCCAGGTCGCCGATGCGCTGGAAGCCGAACATCGAGTAAAAGGCATAGAACGGGATCATCGGCAGGCCGTTCGATGAATAGCTGGTGGCCGCGGCAATCCATGAACTCATCGACCCGGCCTCGGTGATGCCTTCCTGCAGCACCTGGCCGGATTTTTCTTCCTTGTAATACGCGAGTTGATCGGAGTCGACCGGCTCGTAGAGTTGGCCGAACGGTGCGTAGATGCCGATTTGGCGGAACAGCCCTTCCATGCCGAAGGTGCGTCCTTCGTCGCAGATGATCGGCACGATGTTTTTCTTGATGTTGTTGTCGCGAAGCAGCACCGCCAGGCAGCGAACGAAGGCCATGGTAGTTGAAATTTCACGATCGCCCGAACCCTTGAGGACGCTATCGAAGGCTTCCAGCGGTGGAATTTCCAGCGACTTCATCTGCGGGTTGCGCTGAGGCAAAAAGCCGCCCAGTTCGCTGCGCCGTTCTTTCAGGTAGCGAATTTCATCGGAATCGACGCCCGGGTGATAATACGGCACCTCGGCGAGCTCTTCGTCCCGTACCGGCACGTTGAAGCGATCGCGGAAATATTCCACGCCGTCCTCGTCGAGCTTCTTTTGCTGGTGCGAGATATTCATGCCCTCGCCGGACTTGCCCAGGCCATAGCCCTTGATGGTCTTGGCCAGGATGACCGTCGGGCGGCCCTCGTGCTCGATCGCCTCGCGGTAAGCGGCGTGAATTTTGTGCGGGTCGTGACCGCCGCGATTGAGGCGCCAGATGTCTTCGTCGCTCATGTCGGCGACCATTTCCTTGAGCTCGTCGTAGGCGCCAAAGAAGTGCTCGCGCACGTAGCCGCCATCCATGGCCTTGTACTTCTGGTATTCGCCGTCGAGCGCTTCTTCCATGCGGCGCCGGAGCAGGCCCTTGGTGTCGCGCGCCAGCAGCGGATCCCAGTACGAGCCCCAGATCACCTTGATGACGTTCCAGCCCGCGCCGCGAAAGACGCTTTCGAGCTCCTGGATGATCTTGCCGTTGCCGCGCACCGGGCCGTCCAGGCGCTGCAGGTTGCAGTTGACCACGAACACCAGGTTGTCGAGCTTCTCGCGGCCAGCCAGCGAAATCGCGCCCAGCGATTCGGGCTCGTCGCATTCACCGTCGCCCATGAAGCACCAGACCTTGCGCTTGCTGGCATCGGTCAGCTCGCGATTGGTCAGGTACTTGAGAAAGCGCGCCTGGTAGATGGCCATGATCGGCCCCAGGCCCATGGATACGGTCGGAAACTGCCAGAAATTCGGCATCAGCCACGGGTGCGGGTAGGAGCTCAGGCCCTGGCCGTCGACTTCTTCGCGAAAGCCGTCGAGCTGGTCCTTGCTCAGGCGGCCTTCGAGAAACGCGCGGGCGTAGATGCCCGGCGAACAATGACCCTGGATATACACCAGGTCGGCACCGTCGGGATGGTCCGGCCCCTTGAAAAAGTGGTTGAAGCCGACGTCGTACAGCGTGGCGGCCGAGGAAAAACTGGCGATGTGGCCGCCCAGTTCGCCGCCGCGGCGCGAAGCGCGGACCACGATGGCCATGGCGTTCCAGCGGATGATCGAGCGGATCCGGTGCTCCATCGCGCCGTCGCCGGGCATGCCCGGCTGGCGACCCGGCGGAATGGTATTAACGTAGGCCGTGGTCAGGTCAAACGGCAGATGGGTGCCGGCGCGACGCGCCAGCTCCACCAGCCGATCGAGAAGATAATGCGCGCGATCGCCGCCTTCGCGGTCGATGACCGCGGCCAGCGAGTCCAGCCATTCCTGGGTTTCTTCGGGGTGCTGATCGTTCGGGTCGGAATACTGGTCTGCCATGAGCGTGATCCATGCCTGTCGTTGGGTTAATTGTAGGGCTTGCGCGCGGCGAATATACCGGCGCTTCGATCCGGACCGGCCTGCAACTGAAACGCTTGCCATTGTGCGCCCCCGAATGGGATGATACCAGCCATGAAAATGATTGATCATGCATGGCGACTCGACGGCGCGGTCGCACTGGTCAGCGGGGCATCGCGCGGCATCGGCCAGGCCACCGCAGCCGTGCTGGCCGAGCGCGGCGCCGAGGTCTGGCTGATGGCACGCGGCGCTGCAGCGCTACAGCAACAGGTCGATGAACTCCGGTCCCGCGGCCACAGCGCCCACGCCATCGCCGGCGACGTCTGCGACCGGCAATCACGCAGCGATGCCGTCGACGCCATTTCGCGACAAAGCGGTCGGCTGGACGTTCTGGTGAACAATGTCGGGACCAACATTCGCAAAAAAGCGCTGGACCTGACCGCAGACGAAATTCGCACGGTACTGGAAACCAACCTGCTGGCCGCGCTGGAACTGGCGCGCGCGGCCCACGACCTGCTGCGTCGATCCGGCGCGGCCAGCGTGGTCAATGTCTCGTCGGTGGCCGGCCACACGCATCTGCGCACCGGCGTGGCCTACGCAATGAGCAAGGCGGGCATGAACCAGATGACCCGCAACCTGGCCGTCGAGTGGGCAGGCGACGGCATCCGCGTCAATGCTGTGGCGCCGTGGTACATCGAAACGCCACTGGCCGCGCAGGTGCTGGCCGACGACGATTACCGCGCCGAGGTGTTGGCGCGCACGCCGATGGATCGGATCGGAAAGCCCGAGGAAGTCGCCGCGGCGATCGCGTTTTTGTGCATGCCGGGTGCCGGCTACATCACCGGCCAGGTATTGACCGTCGATGGCGGGTTCAGCGTTTACGGGTTTTAAATAGCCCGGTTTTCAGGTTTCAGATTCAAGGTTTCAGCAAAGTCAAAACCAGACGGGCCGGTGATCCCGGCCCGGTATCGCAACACCTGAAAAAAGCGGCCCGGAGGCCGCTTTTTTTACCAGATACTCAGCCGCTGGTCGGGCGGCAGGTAGAGCTCGTCGTCTTCGCTGATGTCGAAGGCCTCGTACCAGGCATCCATGTTGCGCACGATGCCGTTGACCCGGTACTTGGGCGGGCTGTGCGAGTCGTTGATCAGGCGTGCGCGGCGTGATTCCTCGGTCTGAAGATTGCGCCAGACCTGGGCCCAGCTCATGAAGAATCGCTGGTCGCCGCTGAAGCCGTCCAGCACCGGCGCCTGGCCGTCGTGGTGCTCGTCGAGATAGGCGTGGTAGGCGTGGTAGGCAATTGCCAGGCCACCGATATCGCCGATGTTTTCGCCCAGCGTCAACTCGCCATTGATGTTCATGCCTTCAATCGGTTCGAAGCCGTTGTACTGCTCGACCAGGATCGCCGTGAGTTGCTCGAAGTTGGCGCGCGACTCGTCGGTCCACCAGTTCCTGAGCTTGCCGTCGGCGTCGGACTTGGAGCCCTGGTCGTCGAAACCGTGGCCCATTTCGTGGCCGATGACCGCGCCGATGCCGCCGAAATTGACGGCCGGATCGGCGTTCGGGTCGAAAAACGGCGCCTGAAGAATGCCGGCCGGAAAGACGATCTCGTTTTGCGTCGACGAGTAATAGGCGTTGACCATCTGCGGGCTCATGAACCATTCCCAGTCACGCGGCGACTCGTCGAGTTTGGCGACCTGGTCCTTCGCCTGCCATTGCTGAAGCTGCTGCAGGTTGCCAACCAGGTCATCGGCGCTGATTCGGACCGACGAATAGTCGTGCCAGCGATCGGGGTAGCCCACTTTTGGCGTGAACGCTTCGAGCTTGGCCAGGCCTTCGGCGCGGGTGGCGTCGTCCATCCATTCCAGCGCGTTCAGGCGTTCGTCGAAGGCGCGGCTCAGGTAGCCAACCAGCTCCAGCATCTGGTCGCGATACTCGGGTGGGAAATGGCGCTCGACATAGATTTTGCCGACCTGCTCGCGCAGTCGTTCGCTGACGAACTGGATCGCGCGCTTGTCGCGTGGGCGCTGTTCTTCGACGCCGTTCAGGCGCTTGCTGAACAATTCGAAGTGGGCCTGTTCAAATGGCTCCGACAAAACCGGCGCATGATTGTTGATCCAGTGAAAGGCGTGATAGGAAGCCCAGGTATCGACCGGCGTTTCAGCAAACAGGCCGGCCAGTGCCTCAATCGCGGTATTGGTGGCGACGACCACTTCGTCGATGCCCGAGAACTCGCGCTCGGCAAAAAATGCATCCCACGGAAACCCGGGTGCCGAAGCCTTGAGTTCGGCCACGCTCATCAGATTGTAGTTGGCTTCGCGGTCGCGCCGCTGAACGCGCGTCCAGTGTGCGTCGGCAATCGCGGTTTCCAGCGCCATGACCGCTTCGGCACGCTGGCGCGCGTCATCGATTCCGGCGCGCTCGAAGGTCGCCTCGATGTAGTCGATGTAGGCGGCGCGGTGGTCTGGAAACGGCGCGTCTTCGCGCTCGTAGTAATCCTTGTCGGGCAGGCCCAGGCCGCTTTGGCCGATGTGCACCAGGTAACGCTCGGGGTTGCCAGAATCCAGCGTCACGAATGCCCCGGCAATTGAATTGCTACCGGGCCGCGCCATCCAGCGCGCCGCCTGTTCGTGCGACTCCAGCGCCAGCAGTTGGTCGAGTTCGGCCTGGATCGGCTCCAGACCCAGCGCGTTGATTCGATCGATGTTCAAAAACGCTGCGTGCATGGCACCCACCTGCTGACGGGGATCACCGGCTGCGGTGTCAGCCTCGGAGGCATCGGCCACGATCTCGGCGACCCGCTCCTCGGCTTCCAGCGACAACTCGGTGAACGCGCCAAAGCGCGAAAAGCCGGCCGGGATTTCAGACCGCTCGAGCCAGCCTGCGTTGACGAAGGCAAAAAAGTCGTCGCCGGGGGCGACCGACTCGCTGATTTCGGCAGGGTCGACGCCCCAGTCGCCGATGCGGGCGGTTTCCGCCGCCGCTTCAGACGGGCGATTCTCGTTTTCAGTCACCGGGGCCGGCGCGCTTTCGACCGGCGGCTCGGACTGGTTGCAGGCGGCCACTGCCGAAAGAAAAAAGGCCGAAACTAATACTTTGAATAATTTCATGTTCACTCGAATTGGTTAAAAGGTAGCCGGGCAAGCATCCACCAGGCGCGGGCATTATGACAGTGTCAAAGGTCACGGGTTCATTGCCTGGCGTTTTTGCCGGCCCGGGCTCCGAATTCCGGATTCGGGATCCCCGGCTCATGACACACGACCGGCACTCGACGCGAAGTGACTATTTCGGATCCGCAGAGATCACTGAATAATCGGACTCGACGATCAGGTCCGCCAGCGTGCGGTGTGCCGAAATGATGCGGTGCTCGATTTCATAAATCCGCTCGGCCAGCGCGTCCGGGCCGGATGATTCGCGCAACCGTTTCTGGCGCCGGGCGCGCACCTGGTCATCGCTGCGATCGACAAACACGCGAACGTCGGCCGACTCCAGCAGGCTGGTGTAGCTGCCCACGGCAATTGCGACCTTGAAACCGAACAGATCAATGACCTCCTCATCGATCCGTTCCTCGTCGATCAGGTCCGGGGCGGCCCGCATCAATGGCTTTTTCAAGCCCCCGGCGCCGTCGCGGAAAGACTGCAACTGCTCATCCATCAGCGACAACCGGACTTCCCTGGGACCGACCCACTGCAGGTCTTCACGGCGGGCGCGATCGTTGCGTTTTGGTGGGTAAACGAAATAGTCGGCCTGCTGAAAAATGACGCTGTCGACATCCCGCTGTGCCAGCACATTGGCCAGCGCCGCCGAGATTTCGGACTTTCCAGCGCCCGGCTCGCCGGCCACGGTCACGACCATGCGCTGCGAACCCGGAAGGCCGGCCCGCTGAAGCCAGGCATCGATCCCGGCGGCGGCC
This sequence comes from Wenzhouxiangellaceae bacterium, assembly GCA_032251235.1. Taxonomy (GTDB): domain Bacteria; phylum Pseudomonadota; class Gammaproteobacteria; order Xanthomonadales; family Wenzhouxiangellaceae. Next base: position 5,214 of record JAVVET010000039.1, on the reverse strand, counting down.
TTTCGGCAGTGCGGCTCGATCAGCATACGGTCGCCATACATGATGAATGACCTGGTTTCCACCCAATTGCATCATAACGCTTCGGGATTAGGTCTTCCTCATCGGCCGACTGGTGGAGAAGGCTCGATGCCGACGGCGCAATCAGGGTCAAAAGCTTCTCGCCCGCGTCAGGCATTTACCAGGCAGTCATTCGACGCCGGCGGCGTGCGCCACCGGCTGGGCGACTTCTCTCAACGCTTCATCGGGCAGCACGTAGGAAGTGCCGATCAGCGGGTTACCTGGTTCGAGCAGGCTGGGAAAGGTCAGCCCTGGCAGGATCTTGACCGCGAAGATTTCCTCGACCGCATCGCTAAAGCGCAGCATGCCGACGCTTTCCCCGGTCTCCAGGTCGATGATCCACACGCCACTGCGGCGCTCGCTGCCGTCGGCGGTAATCGGGATGCCGTCGAAGGTGTTGGTTTCGCGAACCTGGGACAGGCCGATCACGGCGTAGCGATCGATGAAATCCAGGCCCCGGGTAAAGCCGGGCAGTTGCGCCAGGCGACCGGTTTTTGCGGTCGTCGGGTCATACCACGACAGCGAGCCGTAACCGGATTCCAGGAACCAGATCCGGCCGCGGTAAAACCTTGGCGAGTGCGGCATCGACAATCCGTCGACCAGCACCTTGTTCCTGGCCATGTCGTACAGCACCCCGCCGGCATTCTTGTTCTCGCGCCAGCCGCCGGCGGTATCGGTCATGCCCAGCGAGGTGACGTAGCGCGGCTTGCCGTCGACCACCGCCAGGCCGTTGAGGTGGCAGCGGTCCTCGATCGCGTAGGCCGAAATCCAGGGCGGGCGCCAGCGCGGCACGAAACTGTGGTCCAGGTCCAGCGTGCACAGACAGGAAAAGCGCGTGTTGACGAACCAGAGTTCGTCGCCGGCAAAATCCAGCTCGTGGATATCGACGTTGCCGGTGTAATGAATGGATCGCGGAATGAAGCAGGCGTCGTGGCTGCCCCTGGGCTCGACCTTGGGCGCCACGGCCGGCGTGTTGCGGTATTCGAAGATTTCGTTGTTGGTGCCGACCACCAGCCGGTTGCCTTGCGCGGCAATGCCCATGGGTCGGTTGAACGAACAGAAGTGGGTGTTGAGCTTGCCCTTGTCGGCGCGCAGGAACACCACTTGTCCGGCCTGGTAGGTGGACACGGCGATGCTGAGCCGGCCTTTCTCGAGCAACGCCAGGAAGCTGGACGAAAACTCGCTTTTCAGGGCCTCGCCCGGATTTTCCCGAATCCGCTGGGCCAGGTCGTCGCGTCGCTTCTGCTCGGCTTCGGCCTTGTCCTTTTTCTGCTGTTGCTCGGCTGTCAGTTCGATTGCTTTTTCGGGCACGGGCGTTCCAGTTGACCAGAATAATTGGCATACCATAACCCGGACTGCCGCTGCCGCCAAACCTGTCGATGAGCCAGTCCCGATACAAGGTGGTCTGGAACCGCGGTCTGCACTGCACTCAAGCGAATGATCCCGGACCCGGATGACCCGCCGTATGGCTGCCGGACCTTCGCAGGCTGCTGACGCTTTGGCCTCCGGCATTGAAAAGCAGCAACCGGCGAGGCTTGTCGAACCATCGGCTCGCAACGGATGGCGGCGCCACTCGAACCAGACCGGGATGCCGGGTAATGGAACGATCGTTTTAACGCCGGGTTTCGGCATGAAGCCTTTCGGGTCGATTTTCTGGATCAAAAAGATAAATAAAAACAGTCGGCTGCGATTACCGCACAACCGGCTCTTGACAATCCCCTCACACCTTGTGCACCCTGCGAAAGAAGCCTGTGCCAAAAGTCATGCTGCGATGATTGAATCCCATCGTCGGATTCCGGTTCGCATGCATTGCTGTGGCCAGGCCCGAGCACACCGTCCGAGCTATGGTTCAGCTGCGAACCCCCTGTGGATTCGTCCATTCGAGCCGCTGAACATCCCTTCCCCATCAGAGAGGAGCACAACAAGAATGAATCGATTCACCAAGCAGTTCGCGGGCCTGATCGGCGCCGCGACGATGGCCTGCGGCGCAAATGCCTGGGCCGAAGACGCGGGTCATGACAATCGCTACATCATCCAGTTCGCACCAGGCGCGGCCGGCAATGGTATTTCGGCTGTACGCGCGGCCGGCGGCAATATCGAGGTCGACCTGACGTCCCGCAGCGTCAACGCCGTGGCCGTTACCATCCCCGAGGCGGCACTGCGCGGGCTGGAAAACAATCCCAACATCATCAACATCGAGACCGATACTCGCGTTTATCCGATGGCCGAGTCGGTTCCGTTCGGCATCGACATGGTCCAGGCACCGCTTGCCTCCTTTACCGGGGCGGCCAATCGCAAGGTCTGCATTATCGATTCGGGCTACCACCGGGATCATTTCGATCTCGACAGCAGCCAGCAATCCTCGGTCACCGGCAGCACCAACAGCGGCAGCGGCGACTGGTTCGTCGACAGTTGCGCCCACGGCACGCACGTAGCCGGAACAATCGCTGCGCTGAACAACGGCGATGGCGTAATCGGCGTGATGCCCGAAGGCAATCTCGACCTTCACATCGTCAAGGTGTTCGGCGACAACGACTGGAATTCCGGCGCCTGCGCCTGGAGCTACAGCTCCGACCTGGTGGCCGCAGCCTACGAGTGCCGCGACGCCGGTGCCAATGTCATCAACATGAGCCTGGGTGGCGGCGGCGCCAGCAGCACCGCCGAGCAGGCCTTCCAGGATTTGCTGGATGCCAACATCCTTTCCATCGCCGCGGCCGGCAATGACGGCAACACGACGCTGAGCTACCCGGCAAGCTACCCGGCCGTAATCTCGGTGGCCGCCGTCGACAGCAGCAAGATCGTCGCCGACTTCTCGCAGAAAAACAGCGCGGTCGAACTGGCCGGTCCTGGCGTTGGCGTCCTGAGCACGGTGCCCGGCATCGACGCGACCACCGTGGTCGACAACGTCAGCTACGTGGTTTCGGCCATGGATGGCGCAGCCAGCACCATGGCCGGCGGCGCGCTCGTCGACGGCGGCCTGTGCGACAGCGCCGGCAACTGGTCGGGCAACGCCGTATTGTGCGAGCGCGGCATCATATCGTTCAGCGACAAGGTGTCGAACGTGGAAGCCGGCGGCGGAATCGCCGCGGTCGTCTACAACAATATTGCCGGTGGCTTTGCCGGCACGCTCGACTGCAACGGCCCGGCCTCCAGGGCCTGCTCGTCCATTCCTGCGGTCAGCATGAGCCAGGCCGACGGCCAGTTCCTGGTCGGCAACAAGCTCGGCTTCAGCGCGACGGTCTCGACCCAGTCCACGGCCCCGGCCGACGGCTACGGCTCACTGAGCGGTACTTCGATGGCCACCCCGCACGTCGTGGGCGTCGCCGCCCTGGTCTGGAGCCACGACCCGACCTGGACCGCCGCCGAAATTCGCAATGCATTGACCGCGACCGCCGAAGATCTCGGCGATCCGGGCCGCGATAACAGCTACGGCTACGGCCTGGTCCAGGCCGCCGACGCGCTGGCCTTCCTGGGCGGCGGCGGCAACACCAATGCCTCGCCCACGGCGTCGTTCACGTTCAGCTGTACCGATCTTTCCTGCAATTTCGATGGCAGCGCCAGCAGCGACAGCGACGGCAACATTGCCGGCTACGCATGGAACTTCGGCGACGGCAATACCGCCACCGGTGCCACCGCCAGCCATACCTACGCCGGCGACGGCAGCTACACGGTTACGCTGACGGTCACCGACAACGGCGGCGCTGCCGGTTCGGACAGCAACGTCGTTTCGGTCACCGGTGGCGTCACTGCCAACGAACCGCCAAGCGCATCGTTCACGTCCGGCTGCACCGACCTGGCCTGTGACTTCGACGGCAGCGCCAGCAGCGACAGCGACGGCAACATCGCCAGCTATGCCTGGGACTTCGGCGACGGCAGCATCGCCAGCGGCGCCACGGCCAACCACAGCTACTCAGCCGACGGCACCTACGTGGTGACGCTGACGGTCACCGACAATGCCGGCGTCAGCGATTCGGCCACCAGCAGCGTCACGGTCAGCAGCGGCGCCGTTGCCGATATCAGCCTGTCGGCCAACGGCACCAAGGTCAGGGGCCGCTGGACCACCGATCTGAGCTGGTCGGGTGCCACGGGCACCAGCGTCGACATCTATCGCGACGGCGGCCTGCTGACGACCACTGCCAACAATGGCGCCTACACCGACGCGACTAACCTCAAGGGTGGTGGCAGCCTGAGCTACCAGGTCTGCGAAGCCGGCAGTTCGGTGTGTTCAGGCAGCGTGACGGTGATCTTCTGATCGCCTGACCGGAACCGGCTGACGATAAAAGCCAAGCCCGTGCCGCCCGGCGGCACGGGCTTTTTCGTACTCAAAAATCCTGCTACATCCTGCAGCCGCGCTCAGTTGCCGGCGGTCAGCGGCCGACCGGTCAAGTCGAACCAGGCCGATGCTCCCCAGCCAATCAACTCGTCATTGGCAATAACCAGTGGTGTGGTCTCATCACGCGTGGTCTCGCCATCGCCGGTGACATGCCGAATCCGATCAAACAGCACGCGATAATTCAGATCGTCCACGGCGAAAGCCTCGGACAGATCCACCGGGTGAGGCATGGCCACCCGAACCCCGTCTACCGTCATGCCGATTTGCAGGCCGCTGATCGCCTGCCGATTCTCGCGCTCCAGCGCCGACTGCGGTCAAACGAATCAGTGCATGCATGGCGCTGGTTTCCTGTTGTGATCGCGGGCAGCAACAGTTACCCAGCGCTTTGCTGAACCACGCCTGAGCAGGAAGTCATGAATTGCGTGAATCAAGCCCGATCCTCTCAACCCGCCTTGTGGGTTCAAGCCGAACCGTCAACAACCGGGCTCCAAGCAGCCCTCGATAAAAAACGGGCCCGCCCAGGGGCGGACCCGAAAGGAAGACGACGCTGGAGTTCACCGATACGCCGCTTCGGGGGTAGAACACGCAGGCAAGCCAAGCCCGCATCAATTTTAAAAAAATAACCGCCGCAGCGCACAGCGAGCGCGCCGTGGGTGGTGGCCGCCGGAGCGCAGGAACCGCAGTGTACGGAGTGCTACATGAGGATTCCGAGCACCGCCGGACGCCGCCCACAAAAAGCCGCACCCACCACATCCAGCCAATCGCAAAAAACCGCCGCAGCGCACAGCGAGCGCGCCGTGGGTGGTGGCCGCCGGAGCGCAGGA
>JAVVET010000038.1:0-31762 GCA_032251235.1 Wenzhouxiangellaceae bacterium | reverse complement strand
CGGGGCCTGGCGGCGCCGCAGCAGGCAGGGTGGCCAACAAGGCGGGTCCAGCGCGTTGGCAAAAGCAAGTCGCCTGCAAGCGCGCAGCGCGTGGCGAAACGCCTTTGACTTTTTAGTCTTTGACTTCGGGCCTGAATCAAGATCAGGCTTGACTTCGTTTCGCCATCGGGCAAGCCGTTAGAATGAGGCTCCCGGTGAATCCAGAGCCTGACAATGTCCGAAAAGCGAACCGTCCGAGCCCCGCGCGGCAATGAGAAAACCTGCAAGACCTGGGCTGCCGAGGCGGCGATGCGGATGTTGATGAACAACCTCGATCCGGAGGTTGCCGAGGACCCTGACAACCTGGTCGTCTATGGCGGCAAGGGCCAGGCGGCGCGGTCGTGGGCGGCTTTCGATGCCATCGTGGCGACGCTGAAACGTCTGGAGCCTGACGAGACGCTGCTGGTCCAGTCTGGCGAGCCGGTTGGAGTGGTGCGCACGCACGCCGATTCGCCGCGCGTGTTGATCGCCAATTCCAACCTGGTGCCGGCCTGGGCGACGCAGAAGCATTTCGACGAACTGGCTGCCAAGGGCCTGATCATGTACGGCCAGATGACGGCCGGGTCGTGGATTTACATCTCGACCCAGGGCATCCTTCAGGGCACTTTCGAGACCTTCGCCGAGTGCGCGCGCCAGCATTTTAGCGGCGACCTGCGCGGCACCTTGAACGTCACGGCCGGCTGCGGCGGCATGGGCGGGGCCCAGCCACTGGCGATTACGATGAACGGCGGGGCCTGCCTGATCGCCGACGTGGATGAATCACGGCTGCAGCGGCGCCGGGCCAAGCGCTATCTCGACGAAGTGCAGCAAGACATGGATGCTGCCATCGACCGCGCGCTGGAACTCAAACAACAGCGGGCCGGCACCAGCATCGGCGTGGTCGCCAATGCCGTCGACCTGCTCGAACGGCTGATCGAGCGCGGCATCACGCCGGACACGCTGACCGATCAGACCAGCGCCCACGACCCGCTGAACGGCTACGTGCCGGTCGGTTACAGCTTCGACCAGGCCAATGACTATCGAGCTCGCGACCCGGACGGCTACCTGCGCGAAAGTATGGCCAGCATGAAACGCCATGTCGAGGCGATGGTTCAGCTGCAAAGCGCCGGCAGCGTCACCTTCGACTACGGCAACAACATCCGTCAACGCGCCTTCGACGAGGGCTTCGAAGATGCGTTCGCATTCCCCGGCTTCGTGCCGGCATTTATCCGACCGCAGTTCTGCGTCGGCCGCGGCCCGTTCCGCTGGGTCGCGCTTTCGGGCAACCCCGAAGACATCTACCGCACCGATGCTGCGTTGCTGGAAGCTTTTCCCGATCACGACGGCCTCAAACGCTGGCTGACCATGGCGCGCGAACGCGTCGAATTCGAAGGTCTGCCGGCGCGCATCTGCTGGCTGGGCCAGGGCGAGCGCGCGCGTGCAGGAAAAATCTTCAACGACCTGGTTGCCAACGGCGACGTATCGGCGCCGATCGTGATCGGAAGAGATCACCTCGACTGCGGCTCGGTGGCCTCGCCCAACCGCGAGACCGAAGGCATGAAGGATGGCAGTGATGCGATCAGCGACTGGCCGCTGCTCAACGCCATGGTCAACGTCGCGTCGGGCGCGTCGTGGGTCAGCTTCCACCACGGCGGCGGGGTCGGCATCGGCTATTCGCAGCACGCCGGCCAGGTCATCGTCGCCGACGGCACGCCCGAGGCGGCTGCGCGGCTCGAACGCGTACTCACCAACGACCCGGCCACCGGCGTCTTCCGTCACGTCTCGGCCGGCTACGACGAGGCCCGCGAATGCGCCGAGGCGCATGGGCTGGATGTGCCGTTCGATCGGAGGTGAAGCCGGGTTCCGGGTTCCGGGTTCCGGGTTCCGGGTTGCTATCCGATAGATCAGTCAAGATCGAATTCGAATTCAAGGTCAACTGCGTTTCGCCACCGGCTGCGCCGCTTATGGCGAGTTCCTTTTGTGGCGCCAAAAGGAACCAAAATCGCTCATGCCGGCGAAGCAGCCCGGACCTGCGGTCCGGGGCTCCTGCGGTGCTCGGTCCAGGCGGGGTCTGCCGAACTCGCTTCGCTCAGACATGCGGCAGCCCTTTTCCGCCTGGCCCTGCGCTCCTCGGCTGCTTCGAGGCAGAAAATTCAAAATCTCACGCGCGCGCTTCGCGCTTGCACCCGCCCCAGACGCAGGCGCCAGCCTGTGGCCTGTGGTTAATCGAAGCCAACGTCAGTGGGCCGGGCGGCTTAAAGGAAAGAAGAATCCCGTGTCACGGGGCGCCGGAAACGAGCAAAGACGGATGCAGACAGCCAACCCGCAAACCATTCCATGGCGCCATAAAAATCTGCTGCTTCTAAGCAGCGCTTTTGCTTACTTTTGCCGCGTTGGCAAAAGTAAGTCGCCTGCAAGCGCGAAGCGCGTGGCGAAACGCAGTTGACTTTAGTCTTTGACTTCGGGCCATCCAGGCGCCAGCCTGCAGCCTGTGGTCAATCGAAGCCAACGCCAGTGGGCCGGGCGGCTCGAGGGAAAGAAAAATCCCGTGGCACGGGGCGCCGGAAAACAGCAAAGACGGAAGCAAACACCCAACCCCCAGCTCAACCCCTGGCGCCAGAAGTCTCTGCTGCCTGTCCAGCCCTTTTGCTTACTTTTATGGCGCTGATAAAAGCAAGTCGCCTGCAAGCGCGAAGCGCGTGGCGAAACATCTTTCAGACGCCAGGCGGCGGCTACCCCGTATCGACCAGCCGGTCCAGCCGCAGGCGTTCGCGCGCGTCGAACAGCCGGCGGGCGCCGGCGCTGACGGCGGCCAGCGTGCCGAAACCGGTGCCCACGGCAATCGTGAACATGATCAAGATCTGGTACTTGACGGCAATCGCCGGCGGCGTGCCTGCGAGGATCTGTCCGGTCATCATGCCCGGCAGGCTGACGACGCCGGCCGCGGCCATGGCGTTGATGATCGGAATCAGCCCCGAACGCACCGCGTCGCGGCGGATCTCGCCGACCGCCACATCCCACGGCTGGCCCAGCATCAGCCGGTTTTCGATCAGCGCGCGCTGACGCCAGACGCCCTCGGTCAGGCGGTCCAGCCCCAGCGCGATGCCGGTCATGGTATTGCCCAGCAGCATCCCCAGCAACGGAATGGCATATTGAGGGCGGTACCAGGGATCGGGTCCGATGATCACGGTCAGCGTGAGCACGGTCACGCTGAACGCCGAGATGAACATCGACGCGGTGCCGATGCCGAAAGCCCAGCCACCGGTCAGGCGATATTTCTGCCGGGCCATGACCTCGCGGCCGGCGACCAGCAGCATGGCCAGGCCCATCAACACGATCCATCGCAGGCGGCCGATTTCGAATACCAGCTCCAGCACCAGCCCGACCAGCGCCAGCTGGATGACCGTTCGGGCCGCGGCCACCAGCAGCGACCGGGCCATGCCCAGTCGGGCAAGATAACTGGTCGCGGCCAGCGCCAGCACCAGCAGCGCGGCCAGTGCCAGTTGCCACCATGAAAGGTCGATGATGCTCACGCGGCCTCAGCCTCGCGCAGCGTTTTGTTGTCGATTCGATAATGCCGGCTGGAAACCCGGCGAATCTGCTCGGCGTCGTGGGCCACCCACACGGTCGGCAGCTCGCGGCGCCTGATGATGTCGAGCAGCCAGCGCTCGACGCGCCGCACCGAATCCGAATCGAGATTGGCTGTCGGCTCGTCGAGCAACAGCGCTTGCGGTGCGTGCAGCAACGCGCGAATCAGTGCCAGGCGCTGCTTTTCGCCCGACGAGAGCCGGCTGATCGACCATTCAAGGGCACTTTCAGGCAGGGCCAGCGCGTCCAGCGCCGCGCTTGCATCGGCCGCGTCGGCAGCGAGATGCTCGCCGACGGTCTCATGCCACCACTGGCTTTCGGCCGGCACCATCATCACCGCCGCGCGCCAGCGATGAGCCGGTGTTTCGCTCTGGCGAACATCGCCGAGCAGACAATCACCGGCGTGCGGTTCCAGGTCGGCCACGGCACGCAGCAGCCGGGTCTTGCCGCTGCCGGAGGCGCCGGAGATACAAACGACCTGGCCCCGCGAAACCGACAGCGACACCGGCTCCAGCTCGCCGACCGCGACCCGGTCGAGCTTCAGCGAACCCGAAGCGGCCGAGTCGTTCACGCCGGGGCCGCTGTCACTGGAGCAGCGAGCGCGCGGCTTCGACGACGCTGGCCGGGCTGGGCATCATCAGCTTTGCCGCATCGCCCAGCGGAATATAGCAGTCAATCGAGGTCACGCGCCTGATCGGCCTGTCGGCCACGCCGTGCTCGACCAGCGAAGTGACGACCGCCTCGCCGATGCCGCCGTCGGGGCGGCCTTCGTCGAGCACCAGTACCGCGCCGCAGGCGGCCGCATGTTCGGCGATGGTTTCAGTATTCAGCGGCTTGAGCCAGCGCAGGTCGAGCACGCGCGCGTTGATGGCGTGGCTGTTGTTCAACTCGCGCGCGGCCTGCAGCGCCATCGGTACGCCGTTGCCGAAAGTCACGATCAGCAGGTCGGTCGCGTTCTCGTCGTAGATGCGCGGCTGCCACGGTTGCAGCTGCGCTTCCGGGGCCGGGTAGTTGAAGCTCCAGAGGCCGTCATCCTTGTCGTACAGGTCCTTGGTCATGTACAGCGCGATCGGCTCGATGACGGTGCTCACGCGACCGTCGACGATGGCCAGTGCGGCCAGCGTCCGGAGCATCATCGCCGCATCGTCGCCGCGCGATGGGCAGCCGATGATCAAGCCCGGGATATCGCGCAGCGCGGCGATCGAATTGTCGTTGTGAAAGTGCCCGCCGAAGCCTTTCTGGTAGCCCAGCCCGGCGATGCGCACGACCATCGGGTTGCGGTAGCTGTCGTTGGAGAAAAACTGCAGCGAACAGGCCTCGCCGCGAATCTGGTCGCAGGCATTGTGAAAATAGGCCAGGTACTGAATTTCCGGAATCGCCAGGTAGCCCATGTTGCCGTAGCCCTGGGCCAGCCCCAGGATGGTCGTTTCATCGAGCAGCGTGTTGAACACGCGCGCCCCGCCAAAGCGTTTCCACAGACCCTTGGTGACGGTGTAGACCCCGCCCTTGCGCGCCACATCCTCGCCGAACACCAGCGCCTGCGGATATTTCAACAGCAGGTCGTGCAGCGCCCGGTTGATCTGGACGGCCATGTGTTTCGGCACATCGTTTTCGGGCAGGCCGGCATCCGATCCGAACGATGCGCTGCGGATGTCGGCCGGCGCCACCCGAGCCGCTTCGGCCTCGACCCGCTCGGGTGAATACGGCGCCAGCGGCGCGATGACCTGATCGATGCTCGTCAGGCGCGGCTGGGCATCGGCGCGATCGGCCTCGTCCAGGCAACGTTGCCGAAGCTGCTCGTAGCGATCGAGTATCTGCGCCGGCTCGAGCAGCCGGCGTGAGACGACGTGGCGCGCCGAAACCATGAGCGGGTCCAGCATTTCGTCGCGTTCGAGCTCCTCGGGACTGCGATATTCGATTTCGAAATCGGTGCCGGCATGGCCCATCAGCCGGGTCGTGTTCAAGTGCAGAAACACCGGCCGCCGGCGGCCTCGGCAGATCTCGATGGCGTGCTGGACGGGCTCGAAGCCGGCCTGAAGATCCAGGCCGTCGGCGGCGATATAGTCCATGCCGTAGCGCGCGGCCATCGAGCGCGCCGTCCACTGCATCGGTGTGGGCACCGAAATCCCCATCCGGTTGTCTTCGCATACAAACAGCAGCGGCAACGGCAGGCTCTGGTGGCGCGTCCAGGCCGCGGCATTCAACGCGCTTTGGGCGGTGGCATGGTTGAGACTGGCATCGCCAAAGCTGCACACCACGATGCTGTCGCCGGGCACCGGGACGGCGTGGTCGATTCGATTGCCGTGGGTGATGGCCAGCGCCGTGCCAACCGCCTTGGGCAGGTGGCTTGCGATGGTCGAGGTCTGCGGCAGGATCCAGAGCTCGGGATGGCCCCAGACCTTGTGGCGCCCGCCCGAGGCCGGATCGGCGGCAGCGGCGGCAAACGACAGGCAGGTATCGGCAATGAAGTCGGCACCGTCGAGCTTGCGGTAGCGCTCGGCGACGAAGGCGCCGGAACGGTAATGCAGGAATGCCGGATCGGTCAAGCGCGTCAGTCGCCCGACCAGCGCGTTGCCTTCATGACCGGACGATCCGATGGTATAAAACACCTTGTTTTCCTGGCGCTTGACCCGGGCCATCAGGTCGAGCTGGCGCGAAACCAGCTGGCTTTCGAACAGTTCCAGCAGCGCCGCATCGGGCAAGGCGCTTGGCTCGGCCGGCTGGCGGCCGGTCTGCATTTTTTGCAGGGACTGAACAAAGCGCGCATCGACCACCTGCGCACGGTTCAACTGCCGGGCCCAACCCGATTCATTCATGCTGCTGGCTCAAGTGTTTTGGATGCATGAATTGTAATCGACCGTCCGCCGGCACGCTGCCCGCTCACGGCAGCATGCCGGCCACCGGTCAGACACGGATCGCGACAGCCCGCATTGCCGGGCCGTAAAATCGACAAGCACATGCAGTACGATGGCGCCTGCACGCCGCTCGCTTTTTGATTGCGCCACTGGCTGGAACACCGATGAATCAAATCGAAATCCTGGCGATCCTGCTGATCACGATCGCGCTGGCGCACTGGCTTGGTGACAAGCCGGGCGGCAGGATGGTCGGCGGGGCACTGATGGTGATTCTGCTTGCCGCCACGCTGGCCAACCTCGGCGTCATTCCGCTGGCAAGCCAGGGCGTGCCGGTCTACGACCAGCTACTGGGCACGGCCGCACCGGTTTCAATTTTTTTGCTGCTGCTCAAAGCGCGCCTGTCTTCGCTGGCCCGGGCCGGTGCACCGATGCTGATGCTGTTCGCGATTGCCGCGGCGGCAACCGTAATCGGCGTGCTTGCGGCCGGCTGGCTGCTCGGCGCCGAGCAGTGGATGGGCCAGTGGTACGGGCCGCTGTCGGGCATGTTCGCGGCAACCTACATCGGCGGCGGCGCCAACTTCAACGCCCTGGCACTGCATTACGAGTTCATGCAAAGCGGCAACCTCTACGCGGCCGCGGCGGTGGCCGATCACGTCATGACCGTGGTCTGGATCGCGCTGCTGCTGGTTTTTCCCAGGCTCCTGGGCGGCATCCTGCGCGCCGGCGGGCGAGCCGACAAGCCTGGCAGCGAGGACAACGGGCATGCACAGGACATGCTCGACCTGAATGCTGCCGAGCCGAAATCCGGCAAACCGGGCCTGGCCGACCTGGTCGTATTGGCCGCGCTGGGCCTGGCCGCCTTCGTCGCATCCGAAAGGATCTCCTTGTGGCTGTTCAGCAGCCTTGGCATCCAGCTCCCATCGATCCTGGTCCTGACCACGCTGGCGCTGGTACTGGCACAGTTCGATACCGTCGCGCGGCTGCGCGGAACGCAGGTGCTGGGAATGTTCGGCGCCTATTTGTTCCTGGCCGCGCTGGCCGCCTATTGCGAGGTCGCAGCAATCGGCGAAACCGGCTGGCTGGGCGTTCGGCTGCTGGCCTTTGTCGTCATCGCGGTCGCCATCCACGGCGTGCTGGTCGTGACAGCCGGCAAAATCATGAATCGCTCGGCCGAAGTCGTGGCCGTGGTTTCGGCCACCACGATCGGGGGCTCCACCGTGGTCCTGCCGCTGATCGAACGGTTCGGCCGCCGTGACCTGCTGTTGCCCGGCATCGTGCTGGGCACACTCGGCAACCTGCTGGGCACCTACATCGGCTTCACGCTGGTCTACACCTTGCAATAATGGCCGACGCCCTGCCGATCGATTCCCTGCTGCCCGAATTGCTGGCGACGCTGCAGCAGCGTTCCACCGTGCTGCTGCACGCCCCGCCGGGGGCCGGCAAGACCACCCGGGTGCCGCCGGCACTGCTGCAGGCCGACTGGCTCGGCGCGCAGCGGATCGTGATGCTCGAACCCCGACGACTGGCCGCGCGCGCGGCCGCGCGTTTCATGGCCGGCGCCATGGGCCAGGCGCCTGGCCAGACGGTCGGCTTTCGGACCCGGCTGGAAACCCGGGTCTCCAGCGCCACCCGCATCGAGGTCGTGACTGAAGGCGTCCTGGTGCGGATGCTGCAAGGCGACCCGGCGCTGGCCGGTATCGGTGCGGTCATCTTCGACGAATTCCACGAACGCTCGCTCAACGCCGATCTCGGGCTGGCGCTGTTGCGCGAATCGCAGCAGGTCCTGCGCCCCGATCTGCGCCTGGTCGTGATGTCGGCAACGCTGGAAACCGAGCCGCTGGCCCGGCTGCTCGGTGATTCGCTGCTGCTGTCCAGCCAGGGCCGAAGCTTTCCGGTCGAAGTGCGCTACCGCCCGCCGCGCCGCAACCAGCGCCTGGCCGATGCCGTGGCGGCAGCCATCCGGCATGCGCTCGAGCACGACGATGGTTCGATACTGGTTTTTTTACCCGGCGCCGGCGAAATTCGTGCCGTGGCCGATCGGCTGACCGGGACGCTGCCGAAAGACGTCTTTGTCGCCCCGCTGTACGGCGCGCTCGGGCCGGCCGAGCAGGACGCCGCGATTGCACCGACACCAAAGGACCAGCGCAAGATCGTGCTGTCCACCGCCATCGCCCAGACCAGCCTGACCATCGAGGGCATCCGGGTGGTCATCGATTCGGGCCTGGAGCGGCGCTCGAAATTCGACCCGGGCTCGGGCATGACCCGGCTGGCGACGTCGGCCTGCTCGCGGGCGGCCAGTGAACAGCGCTGCGGGCGCGCCGGCCGGATCGAGCCGGGCGTGTGCTACCGACTGTGGAGCGAGTCCGAACAGCCACGCCTGGCGGCCTTCTCCACACCCGAAATACTCGATGCGGACCTGGCGTCGCTGGTGCTGGAACTCGCGGCCTGGGGCGCGCGCACGCCCGAAGATTTGACCTGGCTGGACCGCCCGCCGACCGCGCACTGGAACCAGGCGGTGGAACTGCTGCAATGGCTGCAGGCGCTGGACTCTGGCGGGGCGATTACCGTCACCGGGAAGCGAATGCTGGCCACCGGCGTACATCCCAGACTCGCGCACATGCTGGTACGCGGGGAGCAACTGGGCTATGCACGGACGGCGGCCGAACTGGCGGCACTGCTCAGCGAGCGCGATGTTTTCAGCCGGGGCTTCGGCGCCGACCTGGACTTGCGCCTGGATGCGTTGCGCGAACCACACGGTCAACAGGCTCGCAGCGCCCAGGTACAGAAACTGGCGCAGCGGCTGGCCGGCGGACAACGCGATGCCGCAGCGCAGCCACGCAATGCGGGCGCTCTGCTGGCGCTGGCCTTTCCCGACCGGGTCGCCAGGCGCCGGCCGGGCGGGCCGGCACGCTATCAACTCAGCAACGGCCGTGGCGCATGGCTGGCCGACGACGACCCGCTGGGCACCAGCGAATGGCTGGTCGCCGCCGAGCTCGACGGCAAAGCCCGCGAGGCCCGCATATTTCTGGCTGCACGCACCGACCAGGCCAGCATCGAAACGGTGCTGGCCGAGCACATCGTCGAATCCCGAGCCGCGGCCTGGGACGAGGCCCGCGGCACCGTGGTCGTGCGCGACCAGCGTCGCCTGGGAGCGCTGGTGCTGACCGACAGGGACGGTCCGGCCCCGGACCCCGAACAGATTATCGTCGGACTGCTCGATGCGGTCCAGCGCAAGGGCCTGGACGCGCTGAACTGGACCGAATCAGCGCGCCAGCTGTGCTACCGAGTGGAATGCATTCGCAGCCTGGAGCCGGATCAATGGCCGACGTTCGACGGCGAGGCACTGGGCGACCATCTTGAGCACTGGCTGGCCCCGTTTCTGGCCGGCTTGACCCATTGGCGCGAAGTCGCCCGGCTGGATCTGCTCCCGGCGCTGGAAAACCGGCTGGACTTCGAACGCCGTCAGCGCCTGGACCGGCTCGCGCCGGTACGCATCGAGGTGCCGGCCGGGCCACAGGTCCGCCTCGACTATTCCGGCGCGGCCGGCCCGGTACTGGCCGTCAAGCTGCAGGCGGTGTTCGGCTGGCACCAGACCCCGCGCATCGCCAACGACCGTGTACCGATCGTGCTGCACCTTTTGTCGCCGGCCGGGCGGCCGCTGGCGATCACGTCGGACCTTGAAAGCTTCTGGAAAAACGCCTACCCGGAGGTCGCCAAAGACATGCGCGGTCGGTATCCGAAGCATCCATGGCCGGAGGATCCGGTGGCCGCGGTGGCGACTATACGGACCAAGCGTCTGGGCAATTGAGAGTGGGCGCTTGTTACAGCGGGTGTCTTCCTGGTCACTTTAAACCCACCTCCTTCGCCACCCTTCCTGCTGCGGCCCCACCAGGCCCGCGTCTGCGGCGTTTCGCTCGGTCGCGCATCCTCGCCGGACAGGCGAGTGCGCCTGCCGTGCGCTCGGTCGAGAAACGCCGCCGCCACTGGGCCTGACGACCCCTCGCGACGGAAGGGTGGTGGCCAAGTCGCGTTAAAGACATTCAAAGTCTGAATCGAAGTCCAAAGTCCAGGCCAAAGGCGTGTCGCAGTTGGCTCTGAATGCGGACCCCGCTGAAAGGAGTCACGACGCGGTTTTGCCGACAAGCAATCGGTGCCTCATCTTCGTTCAGATCAATACCGTACACCGGTCAATAGGTCGAAATGCCCGTCGCTTCGGTAAAGCGGTAAACCCAGTACTTGAACCAGCCCTCGTCGGCATATTCCGCGTAATCGACGCTGTAGATCTCGCCGGGGCGGTTGTGCCAGCGGCGATCGAAGTAGTCGATGACCTCACCGACAACCGGGGCGTTGGACTCGATCACGAGACGCACGTTGGTTTCCAGGTTCAGGTCGTCGAGGTTGCGGCGCGTGTAGTTGGCCGATCCGGCGATCAGTTCGGCACCACCGTTGTGGCGCTGGATCAGCATCAACTTGTCGTGGCACTGCTCGCCCCGGGTGTTGCACCAGCGCAGCGGGATGCCGGCGGCATGCAATTCAGCACCGACCGGGCGATTGGGTACGCCGCTTTTTTCGCGCCCGAATGCGCCCTTGTTGGGGTCCATCAATACCCGCAGGCGCACACCTCTTCGATGGGCCTCGATCAGCGCGCGCACGAGTTCCCGGTGTGAAAAGTAAAACATCGCCAGGTCCACCGAATCGCCGGCCCGGGTCAGCTCGACGGCGTCGAGCACGTGGTCACGAATCTCGGCCTCGGTGAGCACCTGCAGATGGCCCGGCTGGCGACCGCTTTCCATATCGGTGGCAAAGATCAGCTCCGACGGCCGTGCCGGCCAGGCCAGTTCCGGCGCCGAAAAGGCCGCCACCGCGCGTTCGGTTTCCAGCAGATCGAGGGCAGCGGCACCTGAAAACTCGAGTGCGATATTGGCGTGCGCGCTGGAGGCATCGTGGGGGTTTCCCGAGGTCACCAGGCCGGTCCAGCCGGGCCCGGAATCGACGACCAGCGTTTTGCGATGGTTGGCCTTGAAGTTCAACAACCGCAGCACGCTGCGCAGCGTGATTTTCTGGTCCCCGACCGGGTTGGGCAGCCAGCCGCCGCGCGAGGAATTGCCGAACCATTGGCAGCAGATGCGCCACAGCCCCGACCAGGCCGGGTTCGAATCGCGCAGCGGCCGCAAATTGGTGATCACGACCTCCACGCCGGCCGCACGCAGGCGCGCCAGCGGCCGCACATCCAGTCCACCGTAGAGATTATTGATCGGGTCGGTGATCACGATCACCGGCAGGTCCGGCCGCTGGCGCTTCTTTGCCATCAAGGCCTCGGCAAATTCCTTCGACAGCGGACGCATGTCGGGTCCGTCGACGTCACCGGCAAAGTCGTTGAACAGGAAAAAATCCATCACAACCAGGCGTTCGGCCCGGTCGATCAAGTCCAGCATGCGATCGAAGATGCGCTGATCGACCTGCCGCTTTCCGGATCGATCGACGTAACTGAAATCGGCCATGAAGCGAACGGATTCGGCTGCACGCATCGGTGCGGCGACGCTGATGCCCTCGGGGAGCGGCTTGTAACTGTGATACCAGCCCGTGCCGATCCAGGCCAGCACGAGTGCAACAAGCGCCAGCTGGAAAGACCGCTTCAAGTACTTTCGATTACGGAATCTGAACTCGGGGGCTTTGATCATCGCGACAGTTTATCGCCGAAGTTCGCATCGTCCGTGGTCAATCTCACGGCCGACTCGCGCAGTGGCCGAAAGGGATTTCAATGCCGGCCCGGCTGTGATCCGGCTATAGTGGTCCAGACCGACGCAGATAAGGAAAACACCATGGTCGTTTCTAAGCTTGCAATTGTCGCCTTGCTGGTCGCAGCAGCGGGCTGCAATGATCAATCCAGCGAACAGGCCGAATCGGCAGGGCTGCTCGAGACACAACTCGAAGCACCCATCCAGGCATTGGAAAAATCGCGAAATCTCGAGCAGCAGGTGCTCGATGCCGCCCGGCAGCAAAGAGAAGATATCGAGCGCGCATCGGCGGGCTCTCGCTGACTCCGGCCGTCTTGTCGATCGTCCATTCTGCTCTGGTGCCGCCAATCCCCGCGGCCGCGGGCATTTCGCTCGAACGCGCCTGAATCCACAGGACCAGGCAACGCCTGGCTACAAACCAGTGGGCAAGAAGGCTTTTTTCGGTTGGTCGTGGCGGGTTCAATCAACTTGTCGTATTTTTCTTGTTCAAGGTCGGATCCTTTCGACGCAGACCATTTTCAATTCGAGCGTCAGAATGTCCAGTCTCCCAGAGACCGGTTCAGCGGGTAAAATCGCGATGCATCTGCGGCATTCGGGCTGCAGATGTTACAGACAATATTTCTCACCCGGATATCATCCATTTCCAAGCAGGAGATCAACATGAAGTTGCAGCATTTACTGGCTGGTGTCGCCGGCCTTGCGGTCGGTTTTTCAGCAATGGCCGAACAACCGAATATCGAGCCCGGCATGTGGGAAACCACGAGCAATCTGAGCATCGAATCGGAACAATTTCCAATTCCGCCTCGCAGCGATACCAGCAGCAGTTGCGTGACCGCCGAGGAGATCGCCGAAGGCCAGGCCTTTCTCGATGACAACGAGGAATGCGACTTTACGCGCAAGGATATCCGGGCCGACGGCATGGATTACAGCATGACCTGCGAAACCCCCGATGGCGGCAGGACGCAGATGGATGCAAGCATGAAGTTCAATGGCGACTCGATGTCAGGGTTGATCACCGGCGACATCGAATCGCCGATGGGCGTGATGAAAATGAAGATCGAATTGAACGGCCGGCGCATCGGCGACTGCTGATCGCCTGGTTTTTTGCCGGCCTGCGGGCCGGCGATTTCCATCTGTCCTGCCCTGCACGGCCTCGATCACGCCCAGGCGGCACATCGAATGATCGCCGCCGAAGCTCGTGCAGCCCGATCAAGAGCTGCCGACCCCGGCTTGTCATCCTCGCCGCATCCCCACGACGAGCCGGTCGGACTTGACCGATCCAAAGCGATGGAAAGCCAGTTGGAGTCAGATTTTTCGATCTTTTTAGGCGAATAGTGGGCCGATTTAACGATCAAGAGCGGGAAATCTGGCCCAATCCGGCTTTTCCGCGGCAGTACGTAAACAGTCGATCAGCGTTAAGTCCACATGGCCCACTAGGCAAATACCGAAACCGCCGGCGGTCAGGCGTTGCCGGTGATGCTGGCCATATCGGCGGCATCGACCAGTTCATTGCGGCCAATCCGCTTGGCCCGATACAGGGCCTGGTCGGCGTATCTGCGCAAGTTCTCCAGCCGGGTATCGTGGCGCGTTTCGACCAGGCCGTAACTGAGCGTAACCTCGATAAGCTGGCCCTTGAACACAATGGCCTTGATGCCATTCTGGAAGGCGCGAAGTTTCTGGCGCGCCTGCAGTCGATTGTGGTCGGGAAGAAAAATTCCGAATTCCTCGCCGCCAATCCGACCGACGATACACGGCGGCGGGAACTGCTCCAGCATGATTCTTCCAAGATGCCTGAGCACCTGGTCTCCGGCCTGATGACCATAACGATCATTGACCTGCTTGAACAAATCGACATCGGCGGCGATCAGGACACTGACCCGTTGATGGTGGCGGGCCTCGGCCAGCGCCTTCTCGACGGCGTGGTGGAAACGGCTGTGGTTGTGCAGACCGGTCAGTCCATCGATTTCGGACAATTTTCGGTAACGTTTCTTGTCGGCACGGAAGCGTATCAGCAAACCAAGCAGCAACACTGCGATCAGCGCCAGCATCAAGCCACCCATGCCGCGTGCCGCATCGCGGGCATTTGCCGCTTGCTGCTGCAGATCGAGCACCTCGTGTTGCTGCCGCAACAAGGCAAGCTCCTGGTCGCGTCGCTGGTTTTCGAATTCAACCTGCAGATAGGCCAGCCGCTGCTCACGTTTGTCATCGTTGAAGCGCATCTGCGCCCGCTGGAACAATCTCAAGTGCGCCATCGCCTGCTCGTATTGGCCCGAGCGTTCGTGCGCCGCGGCAATTCGGGAATGAATCTCCATCAGTTCATTCCAGTCTTCCAGCGACCTGACCTCCTCCAGGTTGTCGCGGAGCAAGTCCAGCCCCTTTTCCACGTCTCCAACTTCAAGCAGCACCTTGCCGAGCGTCAACCGGGCTTGCAGAACGCCGGGCTCGTAGCCGGCTTCCAGATTTTTTTCGATGGCCCGCTCGCTCCATCCAAGCGCCTCATCGTGCTGGCCGAGCAATTGGTGAAGCCGACCGATCAGGCCCATCGCGGCACCGATCAGCACCGGGTCATCGGATTTCTGGCAGTGCTGCCAAAGCGATCGGGAACTGTTCAAGGCAATCGTTGCAAAGCCGGTTCTTGCCTGGGCCTCGACCAGCGAGTACCAGCTGTCGCAGATCGTTCTATGATCGACCGAGCGATTGGCCCAGGCAAGGCCCTCGGCAGCATATTCCAGCGCCAGGGCCGGCTCGCCGGCATCGCTGTGCATGGATGCAGCGAGGCTGAGGATGTCGGCCTTGCGAGCAGCTTCATCAACCTCGGGCAATGTCTGCAGCGCCAGCGACAAAAAACCGAACGCCTGCTCGGGCCTTTGCAAAATGCTGCTTGCATTGGCTGCAAGATCCAGCGCACGCAGGCGACGCTGCGGGTCGATCGGACGACCCAGAATCTGGTTCAGCAGTTCCAGTCCGGCCTCCACGCGGCCTTCCAGCATCGTATTGCGCGCCTGCATCAGGTCGATGCGCGTGACCTGGTTGATCGAGGCGCCTTTCAGCTGCGGGCGGATTTCTTCGATCAAGCGCTGAGATTCAGGCGCCGGGCGGCTGATATGAATTTGATGAATTTCGTCGATCCGCCGGTCGAGTTCGGCGCCGCTCAGGGCTGTTGCAGCATTGGCCAAAAGCAATAAAGCCATCGACAACAACGAGCTGGTTTTGAATGCTGATTTCACAGGCCACCGGTCTGATTGCGCGCATACCAGATGTGCCTTTGGCAGCTTCGGTAGGGCGCATTGGACGATCGCCACGCCGTTTGCCTCAGCGATCGCGCGACGCAGCGAACCTGGCTCGACGCCGGCTCTCGAAACATTTTCACGCCAGCCGAATCGGTGACGCGATTGGTGGAATCGCGGACGTCGCAGGCGAAAACCCAAGCCAACACGGGTTTGCGGTTATCAAGTCCTGGAAATCGCACTGTTAACCCCAAATGGCCACCACTCGCAGTCGATCACTCGACAAATCCGAGTTCATGCCAGCTGGTCCCCGCTCCAGGTTCCCGCTGAACATCGCGAATTAAAGGCTTTATTCTACTCGCGAAGGCAATTCAAGCGTTAACGGCAATGGCTTGTCAGGAAAAACGTCTGCGGTACCCTTCGTGCAGCAAAACATGTGGCACCGTCAGGGCAGCAAGACCCCAGAACGCGGTGCAAGCCAGCGCCGGGATAGCGGTTATTTGGAGTCGCCCTGTTCGTCGAGGTGCTCGACCTGAACCCGGACCGCGCCATTGCGTGGTTTGACCCTCTTGCCCCTTGCCTCGAAATGAGCGCGCGTGAACGCCGCGCCGAACAGCAGAATCAGCGAAGAATAGTTGACCCACAGCAGCAGCAGGGCCAGTGAGCCGGCAGCGCCGTAGGTCGAGGCCGTGGCGGTACTGGCCAGGTAACTTGCGATCAGCGAGCGTCCGAGCGTGAACAGCAGCGCCGTGACCAGGCCACCGAGCAAAACGTCCCGAAAAGACAGGACGACATCCGGCAACACCTTGAACATCGATGCAAACAACAGCGTCACCACGGTCAGGGAAACGAAGATTTCGACACCGACCATGCTCCAGGCCGGCACCGGCAACCATTGATCGGCAAACTCGATGATCGCGCGCAGCGCAACGCTCAAGGTCAGTGAAACCAGCAGCACGAAGCCAATCGCCAGCACGACGGTCAGCGACAGCACGCGGGCCTTGAAAAATCTCCAGATTCCACTTTTCTGGGGCCGTGGTGCCACGTCCCAGATGGCGTTGAGCGATTTTTGCATCTGCGCGAACACGGTCGTGGCGCCCAACAGAATTGCAGCGATGCCGGCCACCGTCGGCAGCCAGCCGGATTGGTCGATCTGCGAATTGACGACCGCCGTTTCGACCACGCCGGCGGCCTCCGGACCCACCACGTCCTGCAGTTGCTCCATCAGTTGCCCTTCGGCCGCGCGCGGCCCCAGCACCACGCCAACTGCGGTGACCGCCACGATCATGACCGGCGCGATCGAAAAGACCGTAAAGAAGGCCAGCGCGGCGGCATAGATGAATGCATGACTGTCGTTCCAGTTGCGTGCCGCGGCAAGCACAACGCCGGCCCACCAGCGCGCGTTTCTACGCATGCTATCGATTGATGTCATACAACAATTCTACGCATGAACAGTGACGGGGGGCTGAACGTCTTCACCGCTTACGCGCTGGATTTCGCTACACTGCGGGTTGTCGTACATCCAGTGAGCCCGCCCATGCGCCCGATGATCTGTCTGCTTGCAATTTTGATTTCGAGCCCTGCCATGACCCAAACAAATGCAACGCCTGGCGCGCCCGGCCCCATCGCGATCGCCATCCACGGCGGTGCCGGCACGATCGAGCGCGACGAACTCAGCAACGAACTCGACGCGGCCATTCGATCGGCACTGTCGGAGGCCGCCAGAGCCGGTTTCGATGTGCTGGAAAACGGCGGCGCCGCCGTCGATGCCGTCACTGCCGCGATCGGCATACTGGAAGACGCGCCGGAATTCAATGCCGGCAGGGGCGCGGTGCTGACCCACCAGGGGCGCGTCGAAATGGATGCCTCGATCATGACCGGCCATGATTTGCAGGCCGGGGCCGTGGCCGGTGTTCACGGCATTCGACACCCCATCCTGGCGGCGGTCGACGTGCTCAACAACTCTCCACACGTAATGCTGGCCGGACGCGGCGCTGAAACCTTCGCGCACGCTCACGGCCTGCAGTTCATGCCGGAAGAATGGTTCGTCACGGAA
Source organism: Wenzhouxiangellaceae bacterium (assembly GCA_032251235.1). Taxonomy (GTDB): domain Bacteria; phylum Pseudomonadota; class Gammaproteobacteria; order Xanthomonadales; family Wenzhouxiangellaceae. Next base: position 14,280 of record JAVVET010000038.1, on the reverse strand, counting down.
TTTCGACGCGAGCAGCTGCGCGAAGCTCTTGCCTCTGAAAGCAGCCAGGCAAGCGTCGACCGAGGGCACTACGACCGCTGGTATTCGACAGTCGGCACCGTGGCGCTGGACCGCCAGGGCAACCTGGCGGCCGGCACCTCGACCGGCGGCATGACCAACAAGCGATTCGGCCGAATCGGCGACTCGCCGATCATCGGCGCCGGAACCTATGCCGATAACCGCAGTTGCGCGGTTTCAGCAACCGGCCACGGCGAATTCTTCATCCGCCATGTCGTGGCCTATGACATCTGCGCGCGCATGCTCTACGGCAAGCAATCACTGGTCGAGGCCTCGGAAACCGTGATCAACAAGGTGCTGGTCGAAGCCGGCGGCGACGGCGGGGTCATCGCGCTCGATGCCGACGGCAATATCCACATGCCGTTCAACACCGAAGGCATGTACCGCGCCTCGATCGACCGCGACGGCAAGCTTGAGATCAAGATTTACGGCGACGAATGAGCGCCAGGCTGAATTGATTACCGATTATCTGGAATTCTCCTGCCCCTGGTGCGGTGAGGCCAACCAGGTCGAGTGCGAGCCCGACGATGCCGGCCAGTGGCTGACCCAGGATTGCGCGGTCTGTTGCAGGCCGATCGATATCCGACTGCCCGATTTCGAGGGCTCGGAGTTGAGAATCGGACGCGAGGGCGGCGACTGAGGCGACCGGCGCAGCCCTTCGATCAAGACGCCGCGCGGGTTGCAGCCTCGATGCTGTCGCCGGGCCCGGCAAGTCCGAGACCGCGGCAAAGCCGCAACGTGGGCTGGGCGCGGTTGAGCGTGTAGAAGTGAATTCCCGGGGCACCGGCGTCGAGCAGCTGCCGGCAAAGACTGCCGACCACGTCTTCCCCAAACGCCCGCAAGGAGCGAAAATCTTCGGCATTTTCCAGGGCCTGGATTCGCTTGAATATCCACTTGGGCATGTCGGCGCCGCACATTTTCGAAAAACGCAGCAGGCTCGAGTAATTGGTAATCGGCATGATACCGGGCGTCACCGGTACATCGATGTTCAGGCGCGCACAATCTTCCATGAATCTTTGATAGCAATCGAAATTGAAAAAATACTGGGTGATCGCGCCGTCGGCCCCGGCATCGACTTTATCCTTGAATCGCATGAGATCCATTTCCGGCGTCTTCGCCTCGGGATGATATTCCGGGTAACAGGCCACTTCGATATGGAAGCGGCGCCCATAGTGTTCACGCACGAATCGAACCAGGTCCACGGCATAGTCGAAAACGCCGCTGCCGCCGCCCGAGGGACGATCACCGCGCAGCACGACCAATCGGTCGACGCCGGCCTCCAGGTAGGTATCGAGCAGTTCACGGATGCCTTCGATATCTTCGGACATGCATGAAATATGAGGTGCCGCCGGGATGCCGGTTTCTCGCTGGATATTAAGCACGGTCTTCAGGGTGCGCGCACGCGTCGAGCCGCCGGCACCAAAGGTCACCGACATATAGGCCGGGTTCAGCGCGGCCAGCCGATCACGCGTGCGCTTGAAGATCTCGACCTGCTCATCGTTCTTGGGCGGGAAGAATTCAAAACTGATTTGCGGATTTGCAGTCGTCATGACATTGGGCCTTCAAGTGGTTTTTGAGCGCGGTGGAATCGGCACATGGCGGCGTCTGCAACAGTCAACCTCGCCAGTCATGGCGGTGTCTGGAAATAACTATTTTAAACCGGAATCGGACATGACGCCTTCGACACGGGACAGGCCCGACTCACAAACATTCACGTTGTAGCGACCGGCCATCGATGCTTGCTGTTTGGCTGTTTCTCGTGATCGATCGAGCGCCGAAGCCGATGTCCGGCTTCGGCGCGAATTCGCCGCCGGCTCAGTAGCGGTAATGGTCCGGCTTGTAGGGGCCTTCGACGGTCACGCCGATGTAGTCGGCCTGCACCGGCGTCAACTCGGTCAGGCGCGCACCGACCCGGTCGAGGTGCAGGCGTGCAACCTTCTCGTCGAGATGCTTGGGCAGCACGTAGACCTCGTTGCTGTAGCGTTCGGGATACTTGAACAGCTCGATCTGGGCCAGCGTCTGGTTGGTGAACGAGTTCGACATCACGAAGCTCGGATGACCGGTCGCGCAACCAAGGTTGACCAATCGGCCTTCGGCCAGCAGCGTGATGCGCTTGCCGTCGGGAAATTCGATCTGGTCGACCTGTGGCTTGATGTTGTCCCAGGTGTACTGGCGCAGGCTGGACACGTCGATTTCGTTGTCGAAGTGGCCGATGTTGCAGATGATGGCCTGATCCTTCATGCGCACCAGGTGGTCATGGCGAATGACGTTGTAGTTGCCGGTGGCAGTGACGATGATATCGGCCTGTTCGACCACGCCTTCGTCTTCCAGGTTGACCACGCGGAAGCCTTCCATCGCGGCCTGCAGGGCGCAGATCGGGTCGACTTCGGTGACCCGGACATTGGCCGACAGCGCACGCAGCGACTGGGCCGAGCCTTTTCCGACATCGCCGTAGCCGCAGACGATTGCGACCTTGCCGGCGATCATCACATCGGTGGCGCGCTTGATCGCGTCGACCAGCGATTCGCGGCAACCGTACAGGTTGTCGAACTTGCTCTTGGTAACCGAATCGTTGACATTGATCGCCGGAAACTTCAGCGTGCCTTCCTTGTGCATGCGGTACAGGCGATTGACGCCGGTGGTGGTTTCCTCGGTCACGCCCCGAATATTGGCCAGTGCCTTCGAATACCAGCCCGGATTGCTTTCGAGCCGCTTTTTGATCGACAGGAACAGCGCGGTTTCTTCTTCACTGCCGGGATTTTCGAGAACCGATGCATCCGTCTCGGCACGGGCACCGAGGTCCAGCAACATCGAGGCGTCGCCGCCATCGTCGAGGATCATGTTGGCGGTTCCGCCGTCGGGCCACTGGAAAATACGGTGCGTGAATTCCCAGTATTCGGTCAGGCTGGTGCCCTTGAAGGCAAATACCGGGATGCCCTTGTCGACCATGGCCGCAGCGGCGTGGTCCTGGGTCGAATAAATGTTGCAAGACGCCCAGCGTACTTCGGCACCGAGTTCGATCAGGGTTTCCATCAGTACCGCGGTCTGGATCGTCATATGCAGCGAGCCTGCGATCCGCGCGCCCTTGAGCGGCTGATCCGCCGCATACTCCGCACGGGTCTGGACCAGGCCCGGCATCTCGGTTTCGGCAATCGTGATTTCCTTTCGACCATAAGCGGCCTGGCTCAGGTCGGCAATAAAGTAATCGTTTTCGGTTGAAGCGATGCTGGAATCAAACAGCACGCCCTTGTTGACGCGTTCTGGATTGGCACTCATTGGTTGGACCTCTTGATTTTAATTCAGGATTCAGGATTGAAATCGTTCGGCTCGCTGGTTACAGGCCTGCTGCCTCGCGCAATGCATCGGCTCGATCGGTTTTTTCCCAACTGAAAGTCGTGAAATACTCTTCGACCTGCTTGCCGTCGCGAATCACATGTGCCGAGGCCTGCTCGGGATGACGGCCAAAGTGACCGTGCGTCGCGGTCTGTCGATACATGGGATGCAGCAGGTCGAGCATTTTCAGTATGCCGAACGGGCGTAGGTCGAAATGTTCACGCACCAGCTTCTCGATCAATTCCTCGGCAACGCGATTGGTGCCGAAAGTCGTCACCGACACCGATGTCGGTTCGGCAACGCCGATGGCGTAGCTGACCTGGATCTCGCACTTTTCGGCCAGGCCGGCGGCGACGATGTTCTTGGCCACGTAGCGCCCGGCGTAGGTTGCCGAACGATCCACCTTGGATGGATCCTTGCCCGAAAATGCGCCACCGCCATGCCGCGCCATGCCGCCATATGTATCGACGATGATCTTGCGGCCGGTCAGCCCGGCGTCACCCACCGGTCCGCCGATCACGAATTTTCCGGTCGGATTGATATGGAACAGCGTGTCCTTGTGCAGCCATTCGGCGGGCAGAATCGGCTTGATGATATGTTCGCGCACGCCTTCGCGAATCTCGTCGAGCTCGATGCCGTCATCGTGCTGCGTGGACAACACGACCGCGTCGATTGCGACCGGCTTGCCGTCCTTGTAGCGCAGTGTGACCTGGCTCTTGGCATCCGGGCGCAGCCACGGCAGCGGGTTGTCGGCGTGTTTGCGCAAGCGCGCCTGACGTTCGACCAGGCGATGGGCGTAGAAGATCGGCGCCGGCATCAGTTCTTCGGTTTCGTTGGCCGCGTAGCCGAACATCAGGCCCTGGTCACCGGCCCCCTGATCCTCCGGCGTCGAACGGTCGACGCCCTGGGCGATATCCGGAGATTGCTTGCCGATCATGTTGATGACCGAGCAGGTCTGGCCGTCGAAGCCAACGCGCGACGAATCGTAGCCGATATCGACCACCACCTGGCGGATCAGGTCTTCAAGATCGACCCACGCGGTCGTCGTGATTTCACCGCCGACAATCACGGCGCCGGTCTTGATGAAGGTCTCGCATGCAACCCGCGCGTACGGATCCTGGATCAGGATTGCGTCAAGCACGGCATCGGAAATCTGGTCGGCCATTTTATCGGGGTGGCCTTCAGAGACCGATTCGGAGGTAAACAGGTAGTCTCTCATCGCTTATTTATCTCTTGATGCGGATAGAAAGATAGTAGTCTAACGCATCAGCTTCTCGATTGCATCGCGAATGTCGAATTCCTCGCCCCTGCTCGGTTTTCGAACCTCCCGCTTTTCGCCGCTCAAGCCGATTGGCGGGTGGCGCCAAAGCCCGGAGCTGTCGCACTTCGGGCGCTGTCAGCGGCTATCATTGGCACACCGCCTTCACCGCCGGCCCGCCATGCCCCAGTTCCAGACACTGACCGACGCGAGCCTGATCTTTGCCATATTCCACCTCGTACTGGCGCCGACGGCCGTGCTGCACGCAATGCTGTTCAAGCGCGACTCGCGCGCGGCTTTCGGCTGGATTGCGCTGTGCCTGCTGTTGCCGGCGGCAGGTCCGGTGCTGTATGCACTGCTCGGCGTCAACCGCATCCAGAAGCGCGCGCGCAGGCTGGCTTTGCCCCGTCTCGGTGTTGGCTTCGAACGCGGCAGGGCGCGGATACCTCAAGCCGAACCGAATGCCGACGTGCCGGCCCGATTTCGCGAACTCGCCGGCATTGGGCAGCAGCTCAGCGGCCATGAGCTGGCACCGGGCAATTCGATCGAAGCGCTTCGAAATGGTGACCGGGCCTACCCGGCGATGCTCGAGGCCATCGACGAGGCTCGGCGTTCGGTTTTTTTGATCAGTTACATCTTCGACGCCGATGCCGTCGGCCAGGAATTCATCGATGCGCTGGTTCGGGCAAAGCAACGCGGCGTCGATGTGCGCGTCGTGATCGATGGCGTTGGCCAGTTCTACAGCTTTCCGCCGATTCCGCGTCGCCTGCGCCGGGCCGGCATCGAAACGGCACTGTTCCTGCCGCCCAGACTGCTGCCGCCGAAGCTCTCGATCAACCTGCGCAATCACCACAAGATACTGGCCGTCGATGGCCACAGCGCGTTCACCGGCGGGCTCAATATCAGCGACCGGCACCGGCTCGGCAGTTCACCGGGAAGGAAAAGCGTACAGGACCTGCACTTCCGATTCAGGGGCCCGGTGGCGATGCAGCTGGAAAACGAGTTCCTGCGAACGTGGGAATTCACGACCGGGCACAGACAGCAGCCACCACCGGTTTCCGCGCTGCCCCACGGCGACTGCCATTGCCGGGCGCTGACCGACGGCCCCGACGAGGATCTCGACCACATCACCATGCTGCTCAGCGCGATGATCGCCCAGGCCAAGCAGTCGATACTGATCATGACGCCGTATTTTTTGCCGCCGCGCGAAATCATCGGTGCGCTGCAGGCCGCCTGCCTGCGCGGAGTCGAGGTCAAGCTCGTGCTGCCGGAGGAAAACAATCTTCCGTATGTACACTGGGCCACGCGCAACATGCTTTGGGAAGTGCTCTACCAGGGCGTCGAGGTCTATTACCAGCCGCCACCGTTCGTTCATAGCAAGTTATTCGTCGTCGATGATCGATATACGCTGGTCGGCTCGGCCAATTGGGACCCGCGCTCGCTGCGGCTGAACTTCGAACTGCAGGTCGAGGTTTTCAGCCAGGCGCTGGCCGCTGAAATGGCCAGCCGAATCCGCGAGGCGGCCGAATCCGGCCGCGAAGTGACGCTCGCCGAAGTCGACGAGCGCAAGCTCGCGGTTCGGCTGCGAGACTCGTTATGCTGGTTGTTTTCACCGTATCTTTAAGCCGGACTATTGGCCAGCCGATCGTAGCGAGGGGGTGGTGAATAACCCGGGTTTAACGCAGTCTCAAACTTTCCTTCAACCACCGCCGGAGAATCTCAAATGACGCAACTGATTATTGGCCTGGTCCTGTTTCTGGGAATTCATTCACTGTCCATCGTTTCCGCCGACGGCCGCGATGCCATGGTGTCGCGCATCGGCAAATGGCCGTTCAAGGGGCTGTATTCGGTCGTCGCGCTGATCGGCCTGGTGCTGATCGTCCAGGGTTACGGCAGCGCCCGCATGGACCCGACGGTGCTCTACACGCCGCCCGACTGGACCCGCCATATCAGCATGCTGCTGATGCTGTTTGCATTCCCGGCGTTCGTGGCCACCTATTTTCCCGGCCGCATCAGCGCAGGACTCAAGCACCCGATGCTGGTCGCCGTCAAGACCTGGGCCCTGGCCCATTTGATCGCCAACGGCACGCTGGCGGCGGTATTGCTGTTCGGCGGGTTCCTGGCCTGGGCGGTGGCCGACCGCATCTCGATGAAGCATCGGCGTCAGCGCGACATCCCGCGCGCACCGGCAAGCGCGTTCAACGACGTGATTGCCGTGGTACTTGGACTGGGGATTTATTTCGCGTTCGTGCTCTGGCTGCACAGCGCCTGGATCGGTGTCCCGATCATCGGCTGACGCAGGGTCTGGCAAATTCCAATCGCTGCGCTCGGTTTGCCGCGCCAGCTTTACTTGCTGAAAATCCGCCTCCACCAGGGTCGGCTCGAGATCGCACGGTCGGCTCCGACATCGGCATCCGGTGCGGCTTCCGGACCCAGCGTGCAGATCACGACCAGGTCGTCGATCATCGCCGGCGTGAACTGGTAGGGGTTGAAAGCGGCCAGTCCATGGCGCTGCAGAACATCCTCGATTGCCTGGTCGAGGACGACGAATTTCATCGACCAGTCGCGAAAGCGCCGGCTGCGGATCGGCCGGCGCGTCAGGCGCTGGACATCCTCGTGCCTGGGGTCGCGGCAGATCCGGGCATACAAGGCATCGACGCGATCGGCGGGCCCTTCCAGGTACTGGAAGAAGAAACCCTGACCGAAATGCAGCACGCCGCCGATTTCACTGGCCCGGTTGGCGCGTCGAGAGTGGACGAGTATCCGGTTGACTTGCGGATCGCTGCCGGCCTGGGCCGTTGGAAACGATGCTTTCGAGCCGTACGACAGGCAGATCAGGTCGTCGGAGAATTCCATGGATGATCCAGAAAAAGCGAGCCTGCAAATTACACCGTGGCAGTCACGATGCCGTCAACGCATATCGGGCCTTTCCATGAAAGGCCACGGCGACTGACCCGACCCCGGTTTCCTGGCTGGATTCCTGCCGATAACAGATCCGGATGACAACCGCCGTCAATCGACGTTTGGTAAGATTCGTCCACGATGCGCTACATCATTTCTCTTGCACTGCTGCTTTCCCTGCTCTGGCTGGGCCTGTCGGGCGTCTACAAACCGCTGCTGCTGGCACTGGGTGCCGGCTCCGTCGTTTTCGTGGTCTGGATGTCGCGGCGCATGGATATGGTGGGTATCGAACACAACCCGATTCTCTATTCCTGGCGTTTGCCGGTGTACTGGGCCTGGCTGAGCTGGCAGATCATCAAGGCCAACATCGAGGTCTCCATCGCCGCCATTGGGCCGGCCGGCCGGGTCAAGCCGCAGCTGGTCGAGGTGCCGGTGAAACTCGGCACCGCCGTGGCCAAGGTCACCTACGCCAACTCGGTGACCTTGACGCCGGGGACGGTTTCGCTGCTGCTCGACCCGGACCGGCTGGAAGTCCATGCCCTGCTGCAAAGTACGGCCGACGACCTTGAATCCGGGACAATGGAAAAATGGGTCGCATGGCTGGAGAAAAGGTCTTGAACACCGTCCTGGTGCTGACCGCGCTGGCCATTTTCACCACCATGGCGCTGGCGCTGATCCGCGCCCTCAAGGGTCCGACGGTGTTCGATCGCATCGTCGCGGTCAACGTGTTCGGCACCAAGACGGTACTGATCGTGGCCCTGATCACCGCAATCAACGGCAACGACGACCTGATCGATGTGGCGCTGGTCTATGCCCTGATCAACTTCATCGCGATCGTCGCCGTGCTCAAGCTCAGCAGCATGCACGACCTGGCCGCGGCCGGCGAGGGAGATATCACCGATGGCTGAGTCCGTGCTGATGGTCATCTCCAGCGCCTGCCTGCTGCTGGGGGGGCTGTTCGGCATCCTCGGCGGCATCGGCTTGCTGCGTTTTCCAGATATTTACAGCCGGCTGCACGCGGCCGGCATCACCGACACGCTGTGCGCGCTGCTGATCATCACGGGCCTGGTCATCCAGGCCGGCCTGGCCCTGGTCAGCATCAAGCTGCTGCTGATCCTGCTGTTCATGATCTTTACCGCACCCACGGCCAGCCACGCGCTGGCCCGCGCTGCGCTGGCCCACGGCATCAAGCCCGAAACCAGCAATCACTCGCGGACCCGCGTGCCCGAATCGGATGCCGGCCGGCCGGGAGGTCCAGCATCGAATTCCTGATCGATATCGGCCTGCTGTCGTTCCTGGTCGTGGTCGCGATGGCGGTGATCGTCGTGCGCGATCTCTTTTCTGCGGCCATGTTGTTCGCCATTTATTCGCTGTTGTCGGCGGCGCTGTTCGTGGTGCTCGACGCCGGCGACGTGGCGCTGACCGAAGCCGCGGTGGGCGCCGGCATTTCGACGATCCTGATCCTGGCGGTGCTGACGCTGACGCGCCGGTTCGAACACCCGGTCAAGACGCTTCACTGGCCGGCCCTGAGCGTGGTAACGATTACCGGCATCTGCCTTCTGTGGGCGGTTTCGGACCTGCCCGAGTTCGGCAACCCGCAAAACCCGGTGCATCAGCACGTGGCCCCGTATTACATCGAGCAATCCTATCCCGACATGGGTGTGCCGAACATGGTCGCCGCGGTACTGGCCGGCTACCGTGCGTTCGATACCTTCGGCGAGGTCATCGTGATCTTCACAGCCGGCCTGGCGGTGTTTTCGCTGCTGTCGGTGCGCCCAAAAAAACGCGCCGAAGAGCCCGATGAGGAGCGCGAGTCGTGAGGGATAACGGCATTCTTCGCGTCATCGCGCGCTTTCTGATTCCGCTGATCATGCTGTTCGCGCTGTATATCCAGTTCCACGGCGATTATTCGCCCGGCGGCGGCTTCCAGGCCGGCGTCATGTTTGCCGCCGCCTGGATCCTGTTCGTGCTGATCTACGGCCTGCCGGCCGGCCTGGCGGTCATCCCCGAGCGCGCCATGTTCGTGCTCTCGGCGGCCGGCGCGCTGCTGTATGCGTTCATCGGCCTGCTGGGTGTCGCGTTGGGCGGCAAGTTTCTCGACTACGCACCGCTGCTGGAAGACCCGCATTCGGCCCAGCAGGCCGGCATCATCCTGGTCGAATTCGGCGTCGGCGTCACCGTGGCCAGCGTGATCATGCTGATTTTCACGATGTTCGCCCGCCGCCGCGGCGAATTCGATGGTCAAGGGGTTCGCGGAGACGACGACTGATGGACCTGCTCGGGCATTACAACTACTGGATCGTCGTCATTCTCATGATGGCCGGCTTTTATGCGGTCATCGCACGCGGCAACATGGTCAAGAAAATCATCGGCCTGAACATTTTTCAGACCTCGGTGTTCATCCTGTTCATCTCGGCCGGCAAGATCATCGGCGGCTCCACGCCCATCCTGCGTAAAGGCGTCGAGGTGTATTCCAACCCGTTGCCGCATGTCCTGATTCTGACGGCGATCGTCGTCGGCGTGGCGACCACCGCGGTCGGCCTGGCGCTGGCGGTTAGAATCCGTGAAGCCTACGGCAGCATCGAGGACGACCTGCTGATCGAGGCGCTGGACCCGCCCCAGGAACCAAGCGAGACCGAACAATGACCCTTCTCGACTGGATGCCCTTCAGCGTGCTGCTGCCGCTGATCGCAGCACCCGTGTGCGCGCTGCTGCCGGGCCGTTTGCTGCCCTGGGCGCTGGCGTTCACCGCGGTGGCCGGCTCGGCCGTGATTTCGGCCTTCGTGCTGCCGGCCGCCATCGAGGAGCCGCTTCGCTATGCATTCGGCAACTGGCCGCCGCCGATCGGCATCGAATACCGGGTCGATGCGGTCAATGCGCTGCTGGCGCTGCTGATATCAGCGATGGCCGTCGTCATGCTGCCGTGGGCCCGGCTCAGCGTCAACCAGGAAGTTCCCGAGCGCCAGGGCCCGTTTTACGCGCTGTTCCTGCTGGCCATGGCCGGCTTGATGGGCATCACGCTGACCGGCGATGCCTTCAACGTCTTCGTGTTCCTGGAAATTTCATCGCTGTCGACCTATGCGCTGGTGGCCCACGGCCGGAACCGGGCCTCGCTGCTGTCGGCCTTCCGCTACCTGATCATGGGCACGCTGGGCGCGACCTTCTACCTGATCGGCATCGGCCTGCTCTACATCATGACCGGTACGCTGAACATGGCCGACCTGGCCGAGCGCATTCCCGAGGTCGCCGATACCAACGCCGTGCGCGCGGCCTTCGGCTTCATCATCATTGGCCTGGGGCTCAAGCTGGCGCTGTTTCCGCTGCACCGATGGCTGCCCGGCGCCTACGCCAACGCACCCTCGGCCACGACGGTCTTCATCGCAGCCACCGCCACCAAGGTCGCCGTCTATGTGCTGCTGCGGATGGTTTTCACGGTATTCGGCGTCGAATTCGCGCTGAACATGCCGTATCGCGAAGTGTTCTTCACATTGGGTGCCATCGGCATCCTGTTCGCATCGGTTTCGGCCATCGACCAGCCGACCGCCAAGCGCATGCTGGCCTACTCCAGCGTCGCGCAGATCGGCTACATCGCGCTGGCCATCAGCCTGGTGTCGGTGGCCGGACTGGCCGCGGGCCTGGTACACATCTTCAACCATGCGCTGATGAAAGGCGCGCTGTTCATGGCCGTCGGCGCGGTCATTTATCGGCTGGGCTCGGACCGGATCGAGGACTTCAACGGCCTGGCAAAATCCATGCCGTGGACCATGCTGGCGTTCGTGCTGGCCGGCTTGAGCATCATCGGCGTACCGCTGACGGCCGGCTTCATCAGCAAATGGGCACTGATCCAGGCCGCCATCGCCGAGGGCAACTGGATTGCCGTGGTCATCGTGCTGGTCGGCTCGCTGCTGGCGGTCGTCTACATCGGCCGAATCGCCGAGGCCGCCTACCTGCGCCCGGCCCCGGAAAATCGGCCCGCCATCGGCGAAGTCGGGCCGGGCCTGATGATTCCGCTATGGATCCTGATCGCGGCCAATTTTTACTTCGGCATCGACACCTCGCTGACCCTCGGCGTCGCCACGCGCGGCGCCGAAGTGCTGATGGGGACCGGCCCATGAACCCGCAACTGCTGATCATCGGGCTGCTGGCCACGCCGCTGATCGGCGCGCTGCTGATCAGCCAGGCCGGGCGCTGGCCGAATCTTCGCGAGACCATCACGCTGGTCACCGCGGCCAGCCTGTTCGGCCTGGCCACCCAGTTGATCGACCCGGTCGTCAACGGCGCCGGCGCATCGCTGGTGCTGGCCGAACCGCTGCCGGGGCTGCAGATCGCGTTCGACGTCGAACCGCTGGGCCTGATCTTCACGCTGCTGGCCAGCCTGCTGTGGCTGGTGACCTCGGTCTATTCGATCGGCTACATGCGCGGCAACGACGAGCCGCGGCAAACCCCTTATTACGCGTTTTTCGCAATCGCCATCAGCGGCGCCATGGGCGTGGCCATGGCCGGCAACCTGCTGACGCTGTTCATTTTCTACGAGGTGCTCACGCTGTCGACCTGGCCGCTGGTGACGCACAAGCAAAACGCCGCCGCGCGCGCCGGCGGGCGGGTTTACATGGGCGTGCTGCTGGCCACCTCGATCGGCCTGTTTCTGCCGGCCATCATCTGGACCTGGGTGGTTGCAGGCACCACCGATTTCACGCCCGGCGGCATCCTGCTCGACCGGATCGAGCCGACTGCTGCGGCCGTGCTGCTGGGGCTGTTCGTGCTCGGCATCGGCAAGGCTGCGGTCATGCCCATGCACCGCTGGCTACCGGCCGCGATGGTCGCACCGACGCCGGTCTCGGCGCTGCTGCACGCCGTGGCCGTGGTCAAGGCCGGCGTGTTCACGATCACCAAGGTCGTGATCTACATCTTCGGCCTGGATTTCCTGGCCACGGTCCCGCTCGAGAAATACTTGGTCTACCTGGCCGGGTTCACCGTGATCGCCGCCTCCATCGTGGCCCTGAAACAGGTCGAAATCAAGCGCATGCTGGCCTATTCGACGATCAGCCAGCTCAGCTATATCGTGCTGGCGGCACTGGTGCTGGCGCCGTTTGCCGAAATCGGTGCGGCGGTGCATATCGTGGCCCACGCCTTCGGCAAGATCACTTTGTTTTTCTGTGCCGGTGCCATTTACGTGGCCTCGAAAAAAACCCGGGTCGACCAGCTGCGCGGCATCGGCCATCGCATGCCGTGGACCATGGTGGCCTTTGCGATCGGCGCCTTGTCGATGATCGGCGTTCCGCCCACGGCAGGCTTCGTCTCGAAGTGGTACATCATTGCCGGGGCCTTCCAGGTAGAGAACTTTTTCGTGCTGGCCGTGTTCATGGCTTCAACCGCGCTGAATGCCGCGTATTTTCTGCCGATCATCTTCCGCTCGTTTTTCCGGCCCGAAGATGAGGCGCCGCCGGTCGAGCATGGCGAGGCGCCGTGGCCGATGGTGGCCGCGCTTGCATTTACCGCGTTCGGCACCATCGCATTCTTTCTGTTCAACGGCCCGATTGTCGAAATCGAGGCGCGCATGCTGGAGGTGGCCAAATGAGCGACAAGCGTCCCGACAATGATCATTGGCTGGTTCGCCCGGCCACGATTCGAAAGCTCTGGTGGGGTTTTGCGGTTGTCCTGACCGCGACCGTGGCCGCACAGTTTTTCGTTCATGTACACGGCTATTTCACGGTCGACGAATGGCCGGGATTCAATGCCGTCTATGGCTTTTTGACCTGCGTGGCGATGGTGCTGGTCGCCAAGCTGCTCGGGCTGTTCCTGAAGCGGCCCGACGACTATTACGACATCGAGCCACGCCTGTCGCCGGAAACCGACGATGATTGAGTTTGTCCTGCCGCCGGCGTTTGTGATGATTATCGGCGCGCTGCTGGTGGGCGTCGCGCGCCCGGCCATGCGGCCGTTGCTGTTACTGGCCACACCGCTGGTGACGCTGTATTTCATCTGGCAGGTCGGCGACGGCGTGCAGCAGACCGTGACCTTCCTCGGCTACCAGGTGCAGCTGGTCGACGGCAGTGCGCTCAGGCGGCTGTTCGCGACCGTGTTCGCGCTGATGGCCTTCGGCGGCACGCTGTTTGCGTTCCGCCAGTCGAAATGGTGGGAGCTTTCGGCCGCCCTGCTGTATGCAGCCGGCGCGATCGGGGTCAGCTTTGCCGGCGATTTGATTGTGATGTTCCTGTTCTGGGAACTCATGGCACTGTTTTCGACAGTCGTGGTCTGGTGCGGCGGCACCGAATCGGCGCGCGCGGCCGGCATTCGCTACGCCATCATCCACCTGCTCGGCGGCATCATCCTGAAAATCGGCATCGAAGGGCTGATGATTCAGACCGGGTCGATCGAAATTCGGGCCCTGACGCTGGAGGGCTTCAGTACCTGGATGATCTTCATCGGCGTGCTGATCAACGCCGCGGCGCCGCCGATCAGTGTCTGGCTGGCCGACGCCTACCCCGAATCGAGCCCGATGGGCGGCGTATTCCTGTCGGCTTTCACAACCAAAACCGCAGTACTGTCGCTGATCCTGCTGTTTCCCGGTCAGCCGCTGCTGATCTGGATCGGCCTGTTCATGATTTTCTACGGCATCATCTACGCGCTGCTGGAAAACGACATGCGGCGCATCCTCAGCTATTCGATCGTCAATCAGGTCGGCTTCATGGTCTGCGGCATCGGCATCGGCACCGAGCTGGCGCTCAACG
>JAVVET010000037.1:0-32873 GCA_032251235.1 Wenzhouxiangellaceae bacterium | reverse complement strand
AACAGTGAGTGGCCCGCCATTCACCATGGCGCACCACGGTGCTGTTCCATCCATCCCGCAGCGGCCCAGTTCTCGCGACAGCCCGCAAGAGCACGCCAGTTTTGCGCCTTAACGCTTTGAAAAATATGATTTCGTTTTTCACCTCAAGGTCCCCCGCAGCCGTCTTCTACGGCTCAATCTTGCTGGAACTATACGGCGAATCGCCAGTGATTTCAATCTTCTTGACTTTTTATTCAAGCGCATTAAACTGTAGATATATACAGTACCTGGAGGCGGCATGGGAAATCAATCGAAAAGTCCTTTTCTCGAGCGCATACGTGAATCGATCCAGGTGCGGCATTACAGCATCCGCACGGAGCGGACCTACATCGAATGGACCCGCCGATTTATTCTCTTCCATGCAAAACGTCACCCGGAGCAGATGGGCGAGACGGAGGTCGCGGCGTTTCTTACGCACCTGGCAGTGGACCGCAAGGTGGCCGCCAGCACGCAGAACCAGGCAATGAATGCTCTGGTGTTCGTATACAAGCATGTGCTTGACCGGCCGCTCGGCGACATTGTCGGCGCGGTTCGGGCGAAACGACCGACTCGATTGCCGGTGGTGCTGTCCCAGGACGAGGTGCGCCGGCTTCTGGCCGAACTGCGCGGGGCGCAGTGGCTGATTGCCTGCTTGCAATATGGGTCGGGTCTGCGCCTGATGGAGAGCATGAGGTTGAGGGTAAAA
Source organism: Wenzhouxiangellaceae bacterium (assembly GCA_032251235.1). GTDB lineage: Bacteria > Pseudomonadota > Gammaproteobacteria > Xanthomonadales > Wenzhouxiangellaceae. Next base: position 32,149 of record JAVVET010000037.1, on the reverse strand, counting down.
GATCTGGAATTCGATCATCGGGCGGTCATGGTCCGCGACGGCAAAGGCGGCAAGGACCGGGTGGTGACACTTGCCGATGCACTGGTCGAACCGTTGCAACGACACCTTGCAGCGCGTCGCAACCTGTTCGAGCAGGATTCGGCGCAGGGCTTTGGTTCCGTGCACCTCCCGCATGCGCTGGCGCGTAAATATCCCAATGCCGATCGCTCCTGGGGCTGGCAGTATGTATTTCCGTCGAGTCGCCTTAGCCGCGACCCACGATCCGGCGTCACCCGCCGCCATCATCTTGACGAGTCGGTGGTTCAAAAAGCAGTGGCGCGCGCTGTTCGGAAATGCGGGATTGCAAAGCCGGCGAGTTGTCATACGCTGCGCCATTCTTTCGCTACGCATTTACTTGAGCGAGGCGCCGATATCCGCACCGTGCAGGAGCAGCTTGGGCACGCCGATGTGCGGACTACCCAGATTTACACGCATGTAATCCAGCGAGGTGGCAGGGCTGTGTTGAGCCCGTTGGTCGCCGTTATTTAGCCGTTTTTACCGGGGTCGGCGCCGGCAGGCTCCGGGCCGGACAGGTCCAGAAGCTGGCACAGCTCGGTGAGAAAGAGCTGATCGTTGGCGCGCTCCTTGCCGCCGGTGTTGGATCAGCGGGTAATGAAGTCTTCGACGGATTGCTGCTCGACCACGGCCTGGCCGTGATCGTTGTCCCCATTGAGTCCCATGCGACAGTGATACCGGATTGTCGGGCTCGGGTCAAGCAAACCGGATGAAAAAGCTTCCCGGGTGCGCTTCGCTTACGCCGGGCTACACGGTGTCGGGGCTTGTTGCAAATTGTTGCCCCGCTATTCGGCTCCGCGCTCCACATCCACAAACCGCATGAAGAAGCCACCGAGCATTTCACGGTCCGGGACCATGGTGGCGTTTTTGTTCCATAAATGGATGCGCGTGCGCGACAGGCCGGCGATGGCGACGCAGTCGTCGATGACGATGCGGTTCATGCGCCGGTACAGTTCGGTGCGCTCGGGCCCGGGCTGCATGGTTCGGGTCTGTTCGTACAGGGCGTCGAATTCATCGTTGTGGTAGTTGAAGTTGTTCGAGCCCGGCGTCTCGTTGGGGCCGTAGAACAGTTGCAGCGTGTTCTGGGCGTCGGGGTAGTCCAGGCTCCAGCCGAGGAAGAACACATCCAGACGGCGGTTTTTCATGGCGCGGTTGAAGTCGCCGAAGGTGGCGAAGGTTTCGGCGTTGATCTTTTCGATGGGAAAGCCGAGTTCGACCATCTGGGCGCGGAACTGGGCGTACATCTGGCGCTGCTGCACGCCCGAGACCAGGCCGTAGCTGAGTTCGGGCAGGGCCTCGGCGCTCCAGCCGTGTTCGGCCAGCAGGCGCTGGCCGCGATCCAGGTCGTGGATGACCGAGTCGCGCGACAGGTCGGGGTCGAATTCGGGCACCACCGGCGGGATGACGCCGGGGAAGATGCGGCCGATGCCGTAGTAGAAGGTGTCGTTGCGCGCCTGCCAGTCGTAGGCATCGCGCATGGCGCAGCGCAGCGCGCGGTTGGCCTCGGCGCGCTCGGGATCGGGGTGGTGGCCGAAGCGCTGGTCGGCCATGTTGAAGCCGGCGTAGACGAAGCCGGCCTCAAGGCCGGCGTAGCCGTGGTTGTCTTGCATGACCGATTCTGAAAACACCAGCGGGTCGCGGCTTTGCAGCACGTTGTCGACCTGTTCGTTGGGCACCATGATGTTGTCGACTTCGCCGCCGGCGAAGCTGGACCAGCGCGCGGCGTTTTCCTGGATGAAGTGGATTTCCAGCCGGTCGACGAACGGGTAGTTCTTTCCATCGAGTTTTTCCAGGCCGTAGTCTTGGTGGACGGCCGGGTCGTAGCCTTCGGCGGCCAGGTCCAGCGGCTCGCGTTCGAAGTACGGGTTGGCTTGCAGCCGCGCCAGCGCGCTGTTGAACGAGGTGAGCTGGAATGGGCCGGAGCCGACCGGCTTGACGCCGAACTCGCGGCCGTAGTGTTCGACCGCCTCGCGCGGGACCAGCGCCGAAAAGCCGGTCGCCAGCGTATAGGCCAGTTGCGGGTAGGGCTCGGTCAGGTGGATTTTGAGCGTGTGGTCGTCGACCACTTCCAGGCCCTGGACCGGCTGGTCGTAGTCGGCGCCGTTCTGGCCCCAGTCGTCCAGGCCTTTGATGCGGCCCGACCACAGCCAGGCGCCCTGGGCGCGCACGGCCGGGTCGAAGTGGCGCTGCAGCGAGTAGACCAGGTCGGCCACGCTGACTTCGCGGCCGCTGCCGTCGGCAAACGCCGGGTCGTCGGCAAAGCGCGTGCCGGGACGAATCCGGAAGGTGTGGGTCAGGCCGTCTTCGGAGACTTCCGGCAGGCCGGTGGCGAGATTGGGCGCCAGTTCGTAGGGCCGGGCCAGGTACTTGTAGCGATACAGCGTGTCGAACACGTTGACCACGACGATGTTGGAATAGATGGTGGCGGCCTGGGCCGGGTCCAGCGTCGACGGCGCGCCGTCGGTGGAATGGCGGTAGACGCTGCCGGCCGAAGAGGACGGTCCGCCGCCGTTGCAGGCGGCAATGGTGGCCAGGAGCAGCAGCGCGGGCAGGCAGCGTGCAAGGGCTTTGTTCATGATGGGTGCTTCATCGGGTGGCGACAGCTTGCAAGGATTGGCTAGCAAGGGTAGCCCAAATCACGGCCTGATCACAGCCGCGATCGATCATCGGCCATCGCATGATTTTGACCCAGACCGGATTTCAAGCCATGAGCCATCGACTGAATTCGTTTCCCGCATCATCCGCGGCGCTGGTCCAGGGCGCCAGCCGCGGCATTGGGCTGGGGCTGGTGCGCGCGCTGCTCGACCAGAATCGCTTCGACCGCGTGATCGCGACTTGCCGCAACCCGGCTGGCTCCGATGAGCTGCAGGCGCTGGCCGGCCGGCGGCTGGAGCTGCATGCACTGGATGTAACCCGGCCCGAGCAGGTCGCCGCGCTGGCCGAGGCATTGCAGGCCGACGGCGTGGAACTGAACCTGCTGCTGAACGTGGCCGGCGTGTTGCATGGCCAGTCCGGCGGCGGCGATTTTGACCCGGAAAAAAAGCTGGAGGATATCGAGCTGGCGGCGCTGGAAAAGGTCTTTGCCGTCAATACCTTCGGCCCGGCGCTGGTGTTGCGGTATTTTCGGCCGCTGCTGGCCCGCGACGGCAAGGCCGTGGTGGCCGCGGTGTCTGCGCGGGTCGGTTCGATTGGCGACAACCGCATGGGCGGCTGGTATGCCTACCGGGCCTCGAAGGCGGCGCTGAACCAGCTTCTCAAGACCGCCAGCATCGAGTTCAGGCGGCGCAACAAGAACGTGATTGTGGCAGCGCTGCACCCGGGCACCACCGACACCGGCCTGTCCGAGCCGTTCCAGGCCAACGTGCCGGCCGAAAAGCTGTTCTCGGTCGACCAGACCTGCGGCTACCTGCTCGATGTGATCGAGCAGCTGGAAACCGGGCAAAGCGGCGGCTTTTATGCCTGGGACGGTCAGGCAATTGAGTGGTAGCGGGGTTTGGCGGGATTCGGCCGGTTCTAGCGCAATTCTTGGTCGTCGGCCGGCAGCGGAGACGTTGCACGCTCGGGCGGGCAGTAAAACGGCGCCCGGCCGCGTGCACCGTGATAAAGATAGCTCTGTCCGTCGGCTATCAGCGTCATGCGGTAGCCGGGCACCAGCGCCTGGGTGTACATCATGCCCGGTTCGGGACAGCCCAGCGCGCCGCTGGGCCAGGTGACGTGCTGCGTCTCGGTCAGCTCGATGTCCTGCAGGGCCACGCCGGCGCGTTCGGCCAGGTCCTGTTGGGCCTGGGCCAGCGGGGTTTCAAGATCTTTCGGTACGGTCATCGAATGCTCCGACGCTGAGTGCTTGGCCTGGCCGGCGTCGGACTCGACACCTTGCTGCGGCTGTTGGCTGCAGCCGGTGCTTGCCAGCAGCAGCGCGAGAACGAACGGAAGCCAGGTCGTGGTGAATGTCTTGATCATTGGCGTTTGTCCATCGGTTGTCGGTTCGCGGCGGTCGGTTCACGACCGTCAATGGGCTGTATTGCCGGGTCCGGACTCATAGCGGCTTGTAAACCGCGAGCCCGGCGATGGATATGAACACCGCCAGCGCGGCCAGGTAGGTCAAGACGGCCTTGCCGGGGTGGTGCATTTTGAATGCGGTGATGCCGAGCAGGATATAGACGACGACGGCGATTAATTTGAGCCCGAACCAGCCCGAGGCGATCGGCGAAAGCGCGAGCGTGATCCACAGCCAGATGCCCGAGATCAGCAGCAGCGTGTCGATCAGGTGCGGGCCGAATCGGACCAGCGGGTGCGCCAGCGGACGCCTGAGCACCAGCCGAATGAAGCCGCGCAGCGCAAAGCCCAGCCCGCTGGTCAGGGCCAGCACGATGTGCAGCGTTTTAATCAGGTCATAACTGGCCACGAATCCGGGTTCCCTGCAGGTGGTCGGCGTTGATTCTATCAAACCCCTCTGGTTCACCACCCACTCAAACGGCGCGCTCAAAAGGCGCCTGCGAGCGCTGGTGATCAAGCGTGAATGCCCTTGCCTTGACCTACCAGCCGCTGCACCGGTCCAGCCAGCGGCTTGGCTCGCGGTCCTCGCCGACCAGCCAGTAGCCGGCGTGGCTGGCGGCGGTGGCGCAGCAATGGTTGGGCAAAATGCGCAGGCGCTGGCCGATGCGGAACCGGTCGGCGGCCAGCGGCCGACCGTGGCGGTCGGCGACGATGCCGTGTTCCTGGTTGGTCGAGCGCACCACCAGGTCGTCGATCAGCCGGCCGGCATCGTCGCAGACCCGGCCATAGCCGTAATCGATGGCCTGGCTGGCGGTGCCGCGGTCGCGCGACAGCGCCATCCAGCCGGCATCGATCAACCACTCGCCGGCATCGAGACGGTGGCCGATGACTTCGCTGAGCACCGAGATGGCGATGTCTTCGGGCTTGCACACGCCCAGGCCGGCCATGACCAGGTCCATGAATACGTAGGTGCCGGCGCGCACTTCGGTGATGCCGTCGAGGGTTTTGGCAAAGCGCGCCGTGGGCGTGGAGCCGATGCTGACCATGGGGCTGTCGAAGCCGGCCTGGCGCAGTGCCTGCGCGGCCGCAAGCGCCGTGGAGCGCTCGTGCTCGGCCGCCTCGACCAGGCACTTGCGGCTGCGGCAATTGTAGGACGCGCCCATGTGGGTGAGCACGCCCAGCACGCGGCAACCGGCGGCGTCGAGCTCGCGGGCAGCATCGATCAGCGCGGCATCGTTGGGGCCGAAGCCGCCGCGTTGGCCGTCGGAATCGATTTCCAGCAGCACCTCGAAGCGACAGCCGAGGCGACGGGCCGCCTCGGCGACGAAGCCGGCCGAGATCGTGTTGTCGAGGATGATTTTCAGGCGCATGCCCTGGTCCATGCGCTCGGCCACGTCGTCGAGCTTGCCCGGCGCAATGCCGACGGCATAGATCTGGTCTTCGATGCCGTGGCTGAAAAAGTAATCGGCCTCGGCCAGCGTGGAAACCGTAATGCCCGGCGCGTTGTCGGGCATCATGTTGCGTGTGAGTTCGAAGTTTTTGCAGGTTTTGACGTGCGGACGCAGCGGCACGCCAAGCCGGCCCAGGCGGGCTTCGAAGTCCTGGATGTTGCGCGTCATCCGATTGACGTCCAGCAACAGCGATGGCGTCGGGAGATTGTAAACTGAGGGTTCTGTCATCGAACCACCATACTCGCACATTAGCTGGAACGATAGTTCTTTATTGTTAATACCAGGAGCATTTCCTTAATGCCGGAGCCATCGGGAATCAACGAAACGGTCGATCGCGTGATCGAGCGGGTCGGCAAGCGTATCGTGGTCGGCCTGCCGCTGGGGCTGGGCAAGCCCAACCGCTTGATCAACGCGCTGTACCGGCGCGCCTGCAACGATGCTTCGATCGAGCTGGAGATCGTCACGGCGCTTTCGCTGGACCCGCCCCAGCCGCGGCACTGGCTGGAGGCGCGCCTGATGACGCCGATCCTCGAGCGCCTGTTCGGCGCCGACTACCCGCGCCTGGACTACCTGGTCGACCTCAAGCGTAACGCCGTGCCGGCAAATGTAATGGTGACCGAATTCTATTTCCAGTCGGGTGCGGCGCTGGGCAATGCGGCCATGCAGCGCCACTACATTTCGTCGAACTACACGCACGTGGCCCGGGATCTTGTCGATCGCGGCGTGAACCTGATGCTGCAGCTGGTGGCGCGCGACGGCGACGGCCGGATCAGCCTGTCGTGCAACCCGGACGTGACGCTGGACCTGATGAAGCGGGTGCGCGCGCAGGCCGATTACCAACTCTACGGCGTGGCCCATGTGCACCCGGATTTGCCGTTCATGCACGGCGATGCCGTGGTCGACGAGGGCTTTTTCGACGAGGTGATCGACGAGGACCCGGCCCAGCCGCTGTTCGCGCTGCCGCGCGAGCCGATTTCGGTGCAGGATTTTGCGGTCGGCTTTCACGCCGGCCGGCTGATCGCCGACGGCGGCACGCTGCAGATCGGCATCGGCTCTCTCAGCGACGGCCTGGTTCACAGCCTGATGCTTCGCCATACCGACAACGCCCAGTACCGCCGGGTCGCCGAGGCGCTGGCCCGGCCGGTGCCTGCCGGCATCGGCGACGACCGGGTCTTCGACGCGGGCCTGTTCGGTGCCAGCGAGATGTTTCTGGACGGCTTCATGCACCTTTATCACGCCGGCATCCTGAAGCGCGAGGTGTTCGACGATATCGAAGTCATGCGCCGGGCCAATGCCGGCATAAGCGTCGAGGAGGCCGGGCGCGGCGCGCTGATGGACGGCGGCTTTTTTCTCGGCAGCCGGCCGTTTTACGACTTTCTCAACGGCCTCGACGATGATGAGCGGCCGCGCTTTCAAATGCACGGGGTCGGGCGCATCAACCAGTTGTACGGCGGCAGCGAGGCGCTGGAAATCGAACAGCGCCGGCACGCGCGCTTCGTCAACACCTGCATGATGATGACCGCCACCGGCGCTGCCGTATCCGACGGCCTTGAAGATTACCAGGTGGTGTCCGGCGTCGGCGGGCAGTACAACTTCGTCGCCATGGCCCACGCGATGGATGACGGGCGCTCGATCCTGATGCTGCGCGCGCGCCGCGAAAGCGGCGGCCGAAGCTCGTCGAACATCGTCTGGCAGTATGCGCACAACACCATCCCGCGCCATCTGCGCGACCTGGTCGTGACCGAATACGGCATCGCCGACTTGCGCGGCAAGACCGACGAGCAGTGCATCCAGGCCATGCTCGCGATCACCGATTCGGCGTTTCAGGACGAGCTGGCCGAGACGGCCAAAAAGGCCGGCAAGCTCGATCCGAACTGGACGCTGCCCGAATCGGCACGCAACAACACGGCCGAAGCGCTGGAACTCGCGTTTGCGCCTTTTATCCACGCCGGGTGTTTTCCCGAGTATCCGTTCGGCAGCGATTTCACCGATGTCGAGCAGCGACTGATCCCGGCGCTGACCCAACTCAAGGCTTTAAGCGACAGCAAGTGGGCATTGCTCAAGGCCGCGCTATCGGGGCGGCCCGGGGATTTTGCCGAAGAGATGGCCCGGCTTGGGCTGGACGCGCCGTCGGGCATGAAACAGCGCTTTTACGCCCGGCTGATCGCGGCGATGCTCGAGCGCGGCTGATCCGGCCCCGTAGCCGGAATGACGAAACAATCGAACAAGGAAACAAGACATGTGCAGATTTACGCTTTATATGGGCCAGGAGATTCCGATCGCCGACCTGGTCACGCGGCCTGAAAATTCGCTGATCCACCAAAGCACGCACGCCCGAGAGCGGCCCGAACCGCTGAACGGCGACGGCTTCGGGCTGGCCTGGTACGTTGCCGATGAACCGACGCCGGCGCGATTTCGGGCCTTGACGCCGGCCTGGAGCAACGCCAACCTGGCCGAGCTTGCCCGGGTGACGCACAGCCGCTGCATCCTGGCCCATATCCGGGCCGCCACCAGCGGCACGTTCGATGTGTCGGAGGCCAACTGCCATCCGTTCCGCTGCGGCCGCTTCGCGTTCATGCACAACGGCGATATCCCGGCCTTCGACAAAATCCGCCGGCCGCTGATGCAAGGCCTGTCCGACCAGAGTTTTGCGCTGGTGCGCGGCACCACCGACAGCGAGCACATGTTTGCGCTGGCCATGGAGCACCTGCGCGGCCATGAGCAGGACAGCAGCTGCGAGCTGTTGGCCGAGGCGCTGGAGAAGACCGTATCGTCGGTGCTCGACCTGATCGACGAACACGCGCCGGGAACCTATGCCTACTTGAACCTGGTGATCAGCGACGGCCGCAATGCCGCCACCTGCCGCTTCAGTTCCAACCCCGATTACATCGACAGCCTGTACATCAACCAGGGCGGGCGTTATTACTGCGAGGGCAAGGTCTGCGCAATGACCGATCCCGAAGACGAGCCCGGAGAGGACCAGCGCGCCATCCTGATCAGCTCCGAGCCGCTCAATACCGGCCCGCGCTGGCAGGCCATCGAAAAAAACCACGTTGCGCTGGTCTCGTCGGACCTGAGCGTCAAGATGCGTGAACTGGAGCGGCTGGGCTGAACGGCTAAAATTTATCTGACTGGCGTCGTGTCTCAGCAAGTCTTCAGTTTGCGCCTTCGAAACCGGATCAAGCGGGCATCGCTCGCTTCAGTTCGACGCGTGGCGAGGCCTTCAGCGATCGATGCCCGCGGTATTCACCGCCCTTCCTGCTGCCACGTTTCGCTCGGTCGCGCAACCTCACCTGCCGTTATTGACAAGCAGGGCGAGTATGTTTGCGGTGCGCCCGGTCAAGAAGCGCTGCAGCCACTGGGCCTGACAACCCTCGTGACGGTAGGATGGTGAAGGCTCCGGGCTAAGCCGGGGCAGGCCCAACAGGGCGCTCGGGTCCGAAATACAGCAGCGTCCAGTCCGGTTCGGCTTCGAATTCGAGTTCTTCGGAGTACAGCTTCAGGTCGCCGGCCGGCGTGACCGCGCCGAGCGGCAGCCAGTCGCTGCCGGCCTGGCCGAGGCGGGTTTCGAGGTCTTCGAAGGTATATTTTTCGGTGAGCCTGGTGGTCTGGATCTGCCAGTCCTGTTCGAGGCGCTGGTGTAGCGATTCGTAGGTGGCCTGGTCGTCGAAGGCGATGTTGCCGCGCTGCTGGAGCTTGACCGACTGGTCATCCTGGTCGATTTGTTCGTGCATGGCCAGTTGATAGACCAGGTGGCGGCCGAATTTCTGGCCCATGGCCCGGCAGACCAGCGCGTTGTAAAAGTCGTTTTCGGTGGCGCAGAGCATTTTGTCGACGGCCTGCAATTCCAGCTCGTGTTCGGCCTGTTCCGACAGAATTTCGCCGTACCAGACATCGATGCCGCGCATGCGCGCCTGCTGCAGCCGGCGATAGCTGCCGTCGACCATCAACACATTGATTTCCAGATCCTTCAAGGCACCGGCCAGTTCGCAGCTCCACGGTGATGCGCCAACGATCAAGAGCCCTTTTTCGTCCTCGGCGGCCAGTTCAAAATAACGCGCGATCGGGCCCAGCGAGAGCCCGTGCAGCAGCACCGTGACCAGGATGATCAGGAACACCAGCGGCAGCAGCAGTTCGGCGTCGGGAAAACCCGCGGCCATCAGCGCCGGGCCGAAAAGGCCGGCCGTGGCCGCGGCCACGATGCCGCGCGGCGCGATCCAGGCCAGCAGCAGGCGGTCTTCGCGCCGAATCGGTGCACGAATGGTGGCCAGCCAGATCGACAGCGGCCGGACCACGAACAGGATCGCGGCCACGAACAGCAGCAGCCGGGCGTCGAGCAGATCCAGGTGGGCCGCTTCGAGCTGGGTCGGGATGACGATGAACAGCACCGACAGCAGCACGATGGTGAGGTTTTCCTTGAAGTCCTGCAGTTCGTCGCGTTCGCCCAGGCGCATGTTGCCGATCACCAGGCCCATCAGCGTGACGCTGAGCAGGCCGGCCTCGTGCTGCACCAGGTTGCTGGCCCAGTAGACGACCAGCACCAGCACCATCAACACCGGTGGCTTGAGGTGTTCGGGGACGCCGCCGCGGCGATATAAATGACCGGTCAGCCAGCCGCCGATGCCGCCGAGAACGATGGCCGCGGCCACGGCCGCGCCAAGGCCGGTGAAGGTGTCGACCAGGCTTTCGCCTTGTATCGTGAAGTATTGAAAGGCCAGCACCGCCAGCAGCACGCCGGCCGGATCGTTGATGATGCCTTCCCATTTGAGCAGCGACGAGGATTCCTTGTTCAGCCCCGCCTGGCGCAGCAGGGGGCCGATGACGGTGGGGCCGGTGACGACCAGCGTGGCGCCGAGCACGACGGCAACCGGCCAGCTCAGCCCGGCCAGGTAATGCGCGGCGGCGCTGCCCAGCACCCATGCCAGCGGTGCTGCCAGCAGCGTCAGCCGGCCGATGCCGTGGCCGACCCTGCGCAACTCGCCGAGCTTGAGGTCCATGCCGCCTTCGAACAGGATGATGGCCACGCCCAGGCCGATCAGCTCGGTGAGTTGATCGGGGTCTTCGGCCGGTGCCAGGATGCCGGTGATCGGCCCCAGCACCAGCCCGGCCGCGATCAGGACCACGATCGCCGGCAGCCGCAAGATCCAGGCGATCCACTGGCTGGCCAGCCCTGCGGCAAGAATGATCAAGATCGCGGTTGCGGTATGCACGTCGCGGTTAACCCGGGTTCGAATGGCGCAATGGCGTAGAATCGCATGGTCATGATGCGGGGTGCAATGAAAATGTTTTCACTTTCCAGCCGATTTTTTGCGTTCTATCCAACTTCAGTTCCCAGCTCGCCGCGATCCTTTCGCCGCGTGTCGATGGCTGTGGTCTGTCTGTTCGCGGCCGCGCTGCTGGCCGGGTGTTCGGACGAACCCGGGCCGGAACGCGACCAGGCCGAGCCTGGGCCGCAGCAATCTCAATCGCAGTCCGAATCGGAACAGCGGCCAATGGAGGCGCCCGAAACGGTCCAGGCCCCGGCACCCGAGCTGCTGATCGACCGGGAACGGCTTTCGATCTACCGGCCGGTGGAGCTCGAAGCCGATCTTTCGCACTTGAGCGAAGGCCAGCACGAAATGCTCAGGCTGATGATCGAGGCCGGGCGCATCATGGACCAGCTTTTCTGGCGCCAGGCCTACGGCGACCCGGTGCCGCTGCTGGCTTCGATCGAAGACCAGCAGGTGGCCGATTTCGTTCGTTTGAACTACGGCCCCTGGGATCGCCTGAACGGCAACAAGCCGTTCCTGTCCGGCTATGTCCAAAAGCCGGCCGGGGCGCGCTTTTACCCCGAAGACATGAGCCGCGAGGAATACCAGGCCTGGGACAACCCCGACAAGGACAACCCCTACAGCCTGGTCCGGCGCACCGACAGCGGAAGCCTGCTGCTCGTGCCTTACAGCATGGCCTATGCCGAACCGCTGGGCAGAACCGCCCAGCTGTTGCGCCAGGCCGCCGCGCTTGCCGAAAGCGAAGCCTTTGCCGCTTACCTGAGGCTGCGCGCCGAGGCGCTGATGAGCGGCCAGTACCAGGCCAGCGACCGGGCCTGGATGGACGTTCGCGACAATGACATCGAACTGGTGATTGGACCGATCGAAAACTACGAAGACCAGCTGTTCGGCATTCGCACCGCCTTCGAGGCTTTCGTGCTGATCAAGGACCGGGTCTGGTCGCAACGCCTGGCCCGCTTTGCCGGTTTGCTGCCGCAACTGCAGCAGGGCCTGCCGGTACCCAAGGCCTACAAGGCCGAAGCGCCGGGCACCGATGCCGACCTCAACGCCTATGACGCCATTTACTACGCCGGCGACGCCAACGCCGGGGCCAAGACCATTGCCATCAACCTGCCGAACGACGAACAGGTTCAGCTCGACAAGGGCACGCGACGGCTGCAACTGAAAAACACCATGCGCGCCAAGTTCGATCACATCATGGTGCCGATTGCCGAGCTGTTGATCGACGAGCGGCAGCAGGCGAATATCGACTTCGATGCGTTCTTCGCCAACGTCATGTTCCACGAGGTGGCCCACGGCCTGGGCATCAAGTACACCGTCGACGACGGCCGCTCGGTACGCGCGGCCCTGGCCGAGCACCAGTCGGCGATCGAGGAAGGCAAGGCCGATATCCTGGGCCTGCACATGATCGGCCAGCTGGTTGCCATGGACGAATGGGAAGGCGAGCTGATGGACCATTACGTCACCTTCCTGGCCGGTATTTTCCGTTCGGTGCGCTTTGGCACCTCCTCGGCGCACGGCCGGGCCAACACCGTGGCATTCAACTGGTTTCGCGAGGCCGAGGCCTTCAGCCGCGACCCGCAAAGCGGTCGCTTCGAGGTCAATCGCGAAGCTTTCGAGCAGGCCATCGACAGCTTGTCGTCGCGCCTGCTCACGCTGCAGGGTGACGGCGACTTTGATGCCACCGGGGCTTTCCTGGAGCAGTACGGAAGCCTGCCGGCGCAGCTGGCAGAGGATCTCGAGCGCGTCGGCGAGGCCGGGATCCCGGTCGATATCCGGCTAATCCAGGGGCCCGAGGTGGTCGGCTTGTAGTCGCTTGGGCCAATCCGTGCGCGCAGCCCTTGTTGCCTGAATGAAATCAAACAGCCAGGCGTTTGAGCCTGCCGCCGGCACGTCGGCGGTAAGACCCCGCATGCTCGCGCACCGGCGGGCACGGTCTCGACTGTCTGACGGGTGTTGTGGTATCGGCCGACGGAGATTTTTGACCTGGCGCGGCCTGGTCGTATCGGTGCTGCTGGCCGGGCTCGGAATGGGCTGCAGTTTTGCCTTTGCCGTCGTTGACGGCGTGCCGATGGGCCGGCCGGCGGTTCAGGATTTCCAGACCGACGTGGATGTTTACCCGCGCTTTCTGTCGGTGGTCCAGGGCCCTTCGGGGTTGGTGTATGTGGGTGGCGCAGAGGGCCTGCTGAGTTTCGACGGCGCGCGCTGGGAAAAATTTGCAATCAACCAGGACGAAGTCGCCCGGGCGCTGGCCCATGACGGCCAGTCGCGCCTTTATGTTGGCGGCTACAACGCATTCGGTTATTTCGAGACACCGCTGGCCCAGGGCGCCGGCTTTGTCGACTTGTCTGCACGCTTCGATCTTGAGGACCCCGATTTCGCCGACATCTGGCAAATCCTGGTGGCTCCGGAAGGCGTGTTTTTTCTGGCCCTGAACGACTTGTTCTGGCTCGATCCGGACAGCGGTGCGACCCGGCATTGGCACAACCCCGGCCGCTTCGGCGCCATTTCCAGGTTCGACGGCGAGATTTGGCTGCAGTACCGCGGCGAGGGCCTGCGGGCCTGGCGCGACGGCGACTTCGTGGCAGTGGCTGCCAGCAATCCACCGACCGGCCAGTTGTTCGAAATGATCGCGCTGCCCGGCGGCGGGGCCTTGACGCTGGGCCGCGACGGACGCTGGCTTCGCGTCGAAAACGGCGATGCGCGCACGTTCGAGATGCCCGAAGGTTTCCCGGAATCGAGTCGATTCAGTGCCTCGCAGATGCTCGACGGCGGTCTGCTGGCGCTGGGGTCGACCGATGGCTGGCTGTATTTCCTGGACCTGGCGACGCTTGAAACCCATTCATTCCGGTTGTCCCGCGACTGGATTTCGGATCTGGAAATTTCGACCGAAGGCGGCTTGATCGCACAGACCGATTCGCAAAGCCATTACGTTCGATGGCCTTCGCAATGGACCGCGCTGGGCAGCGCCCATGGCCTGACCGGCGGCGTGCAGAAGGTGTTGCCGTGGAATGACCGCTGGCTGGTGATTTCAGACGGCGGCGCCCGGCTGGGCGGCGTCAACGGCTCGGTTGCCTTCGAGGCGGCGCCGTGGGGTGGTTTCGAGGCCTGGGACTTCCATCCATTGGGCGACGGAACCGGGCTGCTGGCGGATTCCTACGCGCTCAAGCACGTGGACCTCGACGGCGTTCTGGCCTCGCTGGATATCCAGTATCCACGGTCTATCGAGCCCAGCCTTTTCGCGCCGGGCTACCTGTACATCGGCACCGATACGGGCATTGCGGTCGTGCACCAGGCCGAATCCGGCCCAAGGGTGGTATTCGTGCCCGCTGACGATGCCGCGCCGGTGTTTTCGATGGTCGAGCTCGGGCCGCGCGAGCTGCTGCTGGGCAGCCAGGGCCGGGGCGTACTGCGGGCACGCTTTTCGGACAATTTCGAAGTGCTGGACGTCGTGCCGCTGGGCCCGGATTCGGGCATCGAATACGACTCGGCCCGGGATGTCGAAATGCGGATGATCGATGCTGTGCCGCACGCGCTGACCGGCGATGGCTTCTGGCGCTGGAACGGCGCCGACTTTGAGCGGGTCGACCTGGGCGGCCTCGAGGCGCTGCGGCGCAATGGCCGCTATATCGATGTCCGGCAATCGCCCGATGGTTCGCTTTGGGCATTTGATTTCAACCACCTGTATCGATTTTTTGCCGAGCGGGGTTGGATCGAGATGCAGGTCGGTCCGCTGGTTCGGGGCGCGCTGACATCGGTGAGCTTTCTCGGCGGCGGTCACGTAGCGGTCGGGGCTTCGGCCAGCGTCCTGCTATTCGACCCCGAACCGGTCGAGCGCGAATACACCAACTTCGAGCCGATGCTGCGCTCGGTGCGCCTGGAAAACGCCGACGGCATCGCATGGCTCGATCCGGCCCAACCGCAGCGGTTCGACGAACAATCTTTTTCGATTCGTTTCGAGTACGCGCTTCCCGGCCTGGACAGCCGTGACGAGATTCGCTACCAGGCGCGCCTGCGTGGTTACGAATCGCAGTTCACGGCCTGGGAAAAGACCTCGCATTACACCTACTCCAACCTGGTGCCGGGCGCTTACGCCTTCGAGATCAATGCGCGTGATCCTCTCGGCCGGGTCCAGGCGGTCGAGCCGTTTCAATTCGAAATCGTGCCGCCCTGGTACCGGTCGAGCTGGGCCATGAGCCTGCGCTGGCTTGGCGTTTCCCTCGTGCTGGCCTTGTTGATCTGGCTGCTGATGCGGGCGCGCCTGTGGCGCCTGGAAGCCGAGCGCAGCCGATTGTCGGCCAAGGTCATCGAACGCACCGCGGCGCTGGTGACAGCCAATCGAAAGCTCAAGCAGATTGCCGAAAAAGACGAACTGACCGGCATTCCCAATCGCCGCAGCTTCGATCGATTCCTGAGTGAAAAACTGTTGGCGCACCGCGACGATGGCCGGCCGCTTTCGCTGGCGCTGATCGATCTGGATCGCTTCAAGCCCTTCAACGACCGCCATGGCCACCTGGCCGGCGATCGGGCACTGTGCGAAATGGCCGAGTGTCTGAGCACCGGTTTTGCCGGTGAGCAGAACCTGGTGGCGCGCATCGGCGGCGATGAGTTCGTTGCCGTTCTGCCGGGTCTGGACCTGGCCTCGGCCGTGGCGCTGGCCGAACAGGCCCGGCAGCATTGCGCGACGCTGGGCCATGACCTGCAGGCCTCGATCGGGATTGCCAGTCTTGCACCGGGGCAGCAGGCCGATGCACAAGGCTTGCTGGGCGCGGCTGACCAGCAGCTCTATGCATCCAAGCGCGCCGGGCGCAACGCGGTCATGGGCGAGGTCTTCAGTTCTTCATCGCACGGCGGCTGATCGATGCGGCCATCAGAAATTTTCTTTCGCTTGCTTTCGGCCACCGAAAGCAAGGTGCTACTGCACGATCGAAACCCCGAAGCCGATGGTGGTCTGGCGGTGGTTGTAATCGATCAGCGTTTCGCCGTAACCGGTAAAAACCTGCATATAGGCTTTCAGATCGCCCAATAGCGGGTAATGCCAGTCGAACTGCAGCGCACCGCGATTCTCGCCGGGCACCCAGCGCGCCAGAAGCCCCAGGTCGTGCTTGTTCTTTCGCCATTTCAGGCGCAGATCACCGTTGCCGAGAAAATCCTCGATGTCCGGGTTGTCGTCATCGGAAGCGGTTTCGATCCGCAGCCAGGGCCGGATGAACAGCCGCCAGTCGCCGCGCTCGAAGCCGAAATTGGCATAAATGCGGTTCCAGCTGCGCGATCGCGGCTCGCTGAGGCCGTTGGACTGGTGCACGAAGCCCAGCGACATGAATTGCCAGCGCAGTCCGAACAGATCGACGCCGGTGCGCCAGGTGGAAAAGACTTCCGGTTCGAAATTGTTTTCACGAAACGGTGAGGATTCGACGCCGTTGTATGCCTGCCAGCTTGACTGCTGGGTGTAACCGAACCAAAGATCGCCGTTATTGAATATCGGATCGTCGAGCAGCTTGGTCTTGAAGCTGATCTGCATTTTGGCCTCGACCGCGTCGAGATTTTCTGATTCGGTAACGGTTCGTCCCGGTGCCGGAGAAGACGGGAAGTTGTTTCGCCGGGTCGTGTAGCGTACCGGCAGCAGGTAGGCCGGCCGGTAGGTTCTAACGCGCAACAGCCCGGCATGCGTGGCGTCGTCAAGTTCCCAATCGCGCATCATTGGCGATCGATGCGTGGGTAGTTCGGAGAGGTCCGGCAAATCGTCTGCCAGCGCCTGGTCGTTGTCGATCTGTGCGTCGGCGTGGCCACCGGTCACTATGGCGCCGGGCAGCGAGTCGTAACAGGCCAGTCGCCGATCCTGTTCTGCGAGCTTGCGGCAGGCGTCCAGGTCTTGCTGCAAGTCGGGTTCTGCGGTTTGGGCACCGACGAGCGCGGGCATCAAAAGGCTGACGGCAGCAAGCGCGAGTGCTGTGAAAATTCCGGGCAGGGGGAAAGGCATTATCGTTCCGAGGGCTGGGGTGCAGCCTTTTTTTGAACTGCTGTGGCGACGCCCGGCTTGCGCCGGATCGATAAAATTGAAAAAGGTGGTGGGCGATGCTGGGTTCGAACCAGCGACCCCTGCCGTGTGAAGGCAGTGCTCTCCCGCTGAGCTAATCGCCCGTCGATCGGCAATGATAACTTCGATTGCCCGTCAATGGGGAATTAGCGCACCCGAGCTGTGGCGTTGGGTTGCTGCCCGGGTCTCGCAAAAGGCCTGAAATTGACCATTCAAGGCTTTGAGTCGGACAGCTTGCTGGGAGCCAGGGCCGATAAGGCTCAATGATACGATCAGGTTGATCCGTGCGCTGGGGTGTTCGACCATGCTTGATGATTTCGGCATCGCGAGCATTGCCAGGGTGGCCGGCATCTGTTGTCTTGGCGCTGCAGATTTGCAGCGGCTGACCGCCATGGGCATTGAATTTGCGCACGGCTACGCCGTTCATCGGCCCGAACCCTGGCCCTGGGCCGGTGCCGTTGGGTGACGGCCCGGCAGACCCATCAGCAATCGATACAGGACCGGGATCACCAGCAGCGTCAGCGCCGTCGATGATGCCAGCCCGGAAATGATGGCCCAGGCCATCGGCGGCCACAGCGTCGACTGGGTCAGCGTCAGCGGCAGCAGGCCGGCGATGGTCGTGGCCGTGGTCAGCAGGATCGGCCGGGTGCGCCGGATGACCGCGGCGTGCACCGCTTCGGTCAGCCCGGCGCCGGCCGCACGCTGGCGCTCGGCCACATCGATCAGCACGATCGCGTTGTTGACCACGATGCCGATCAGCGCGACCACGCCGAGGATGGCGGTGAAGCTGAACGACTGGCCGGCCAGGATCAGCCCCGGCACGACGCCGATGGCGGCCAGCGGCACGGTGGCCAGCACGATCGCGACCAGCCGGAATGAATTGAACTGCCACAGCAAAAATACCAGCAGCAGTAAAACGCCCAGCGGCAGCGCCGAAAACAGCGCGCTGTTGGCATTGCCGGCTTCGGCCGCGGCGCCGGCCAGTTCGAATTCGACGCCATCGACGCCGTCGAGCGTCTCGAGCTTTGGCTTCAGGCGATCGAGTACATCGTTGTAGGTAAAGCCCTCGGCGGTTTCGGCCAATACGGTCGTGACCCGGCGCAGGTCGTAGTGGCTGATGACGGCTGGCTGGAAGCGCACGCTGGAGCTGACGAACTGCGTCAGCGGCAGGGCACCGGCGTTGGTCTCGATGGTCAGTCCTTCGAGCGCATGGACCGGAAACTGTTCGCCTTCCGGGCTGCGGATGCGCATCGAGACCGGCTCGCGGCCCAGCCGCCAGGTCGAGAATTCGCGACCGCGCGTGGCATCGGCCAGCAGCTGACCGATTTCGGCGCGCGCCACGCCGTAGCGGGCCGCCTCGGCGTCGTCGATTTCAAACGCCAGCGTCGGGATGCCGGTGCCCAGCTTGTGGCGCACGTCCTCGGCGCCCGGTGTGGAACGAACCGCGGCCATGACCGCGTCGGTGGAACGCTGCAGCGCAATGGCCGATTCGCTGTAAAGGCGGATTTCGATCGGCGCGTTGATCGGCGGGCCCTGGCCAAGCCGGTGGGCCACGACCTGGGCCTCGGGGAAGTCGACCGGCGCCTGTCGGCGAACCGTGTCGATCAGGGCCGGCAAGTCCCGGTCCGACCGCGTGACCACGACCAGTCGGGCCAGGTGTGGCGAGGCTGGAATCTGGGCCAGGTTATAAAAGAACCGCGGCCCGCTGAAGCCGGCGAAAACATGAACTTTTTCGACTTCGGGCCGTATCCGCAGGTCCTGGGCAAGGCTGTTGGCCATCAGCGCCGAGTGGCCGGTGCGCGTGCCTTCGGGGAAATTCATTTCGATCAGCAGCTGGTTGCGATCGGTGGATGGGAAGAACTCGCGCGGCAGCCACAGGGTCAGCACCACGGCGCCGATCAGCATTGCGCCGGTGACGGCCAGGATGGCGACCGGATGACGGCTGCCCGCGTTGGCCAGCCTGTGGCCCAGCGCCTCGATTCGGGTCGGACCGCGATCGGGGCCGGGTTTGAGCACGGCCGCGCCGAGGATGGGCGTGACCAGCAGCGCGTAAAAATAGCTGACGGTCAGGGTCAGCATGACCATGATCGGGATGCCGCGCGTGAAGTCTGCGGTGTCGCCGGCCGACAGCAGCAGCGGCGTAAAGGCGGCCAGCGTGGTGCCGGTGGCGGCCGCCAGTGGGCCGGCCAGTTCGCGCACCGCGGTCGAGCAGGCCTGGGCCCGGGCCATGCCGCGGTCGAGATGCCACTGCAGGTTTTCGACCATGACGATGGCATTGTCGACCAGCATGCCCAGCGCAATCACCATGCCGGCGATCGCCATTTGATGCAGCACGCCGCCGCCGACGGCAAATATCGCCAGCGCGCTGAACGTGACCAGCGGCAGCAGGCTGGCAACCAGCAGGCCCATGCGCGCGCCCATGAACAGCAGCAGGATCAGCGCGACGACGCTGACGCCGATCAGCAGCGAGGTGCCCAGTTCGGACAGCCGCCGCTGGACCCAGCGCGGCTGGAAGAACATTTCCTCGATGACCAGCGGTGCGTAGTCGGCGCGCAGATCGTCGACCAGTGCCTGCACCTCGTGTCCCAGTTCGACGGCGTTGACGCGGTTGTCCGGAAACACCAGTCCCAGGCCCACCGAAGGCCGTCCGTCGGACCACATGCGTTCGGTCGCGGGCTGCTCGGCACCCAGCGTGATGTCGGCAATTTCGGCCAGCGGCAGCAGCGCGCCGGCCGCGGTGCGGATCGGCGTTTGCCGCAGTGATTCGAGACTGGCAAATTCGGTCGCCGGGTCCAGCACCAGGCTGCGCCCCTGGATGTCGAGGGTGCCGCCGGCGAGCGTGCGGTTGCGATCGGCCAGCTGCCCGGCGAGGCTTTCGATGTCGACGCCCAGCGCAGTCGCGCGCGACGGGTCGATGGTGATCAGCAGTTGCTCGCCGGGGTCGGCGATGATGTCGATGGTCGCAATGTCCTTGATCCGGAACAGGTCGCGGCGCAGGCGGCGGCTGGCCTCCAGCAGCTCCAGCAGATCGTCGTTGCCGGTGACCGCGAGGACCACGGCGTGGGCATCCATCGACCGGTCCTGGATGTCGGCCGGCGCCGGGCCGGGCGGAAAGTCGCGCTCGGCCTCGGCCACCGCGTTTCGAATGCGGTCCCAGGCCTCGTCGGTATCGTAAATGTGCTGGTGCATGCCGATCCAGACGTGCGCCAGCCCCAGCCGGACCGTGCCGATGACCTCGTTGACTTCTTCGAGCTGGGCCAGCTCCTCTTCGAGCGGGTTGAGCACCAGGCGCTCGACCTCGGCCGGATCCGCGCCCGGCCACTGGACCAGCACCTGGCCGTAGCGGTAGGGAAAAAACGGATCTTCCTGGCGGTTCATCTGCTGCCAGGCCAGGATGCCGATGATCGACAGCAGGCCGGCGAATGCCAAAATCAGGCGGCGTCTTTCCAGGGCAAAGAAGATGGCGTTCATCGAATGACCCGAACCGCTTCGCCGTCGAGCAGGCTGGACTGGCCGGCAATCACGACCGGGTCGCCGGCCTCGATTGGTCCGTCGACCTCGACCCAGCCGGACCGCAATTGCCCCATCTGCACCGAGACTCGTTCGGCCTTGCCGTGGCGGACGCGGAACAGCCGCGCAACGCCGGTGCCGGGGTCGATGATGGCGGCCAGAGGAACGGTTACTGCGTCGGCGATCTTCGAGGTGAAGGTGACATACAGCGGTGCTCCGGGCTGGAGCGAGGCGCTGAATGCGCTCGCCATCGGGCCGGATTTCGGCCCGCTTTGGGCTGCCAGGTCGATGGCCGGTTCGACCACGACGGGTACCGGGCGACCCGGTGCGGCGTTGCCGATTTCGACGATGCGCCCGGCCACGGTCCGGCCGCTGTCGTGGAACAGCAGCTCGACGGCCTGGCCCGACTGCAGCAGCGCGGCGCGCGCCGCCGGCAATTCGACCCGGGCTTCCAGCTGCTGCGTATTGGCCAGCCGCATCAGTGGCTGCCCGGCCTGGACGAAGTCGCCGGGTTCGAGCATCAAATCGGTGACGCGGCCGTCGAACGGCGCCCGCAGTGCCGCGTCGTCGAGTTGGGCCCGGGCCTGTTCCATCCGTGCCAGCGCCTGCTCGCGGCTTGCGCGCGCCGCGTTGCGCCGGGTGCGGGTCTGATCCAGCTCGTCTTCGGAAATGAGCTTGCGTTCGACCAGCGATTGCTGTCTTCGAGTATCGGTTTCCAGTTGTTCCAGCAGCGCCGCGGCTTCGCGCAGGTCGGCCTGGGCTGCGGCCAGTCCGGGCTGCAGCAAGGGGTTGTAAAGCGTTGCCAGGCGCTGGCCGGCGACAACCTGCTGGCCCAGCGTGACGTCGCGCTGGGCGATGTAGCCGTCATCGAGAAAGGCCAGTTCGGCACGCTGGCGCGCGCGCAGCGCGCCGGGCACGCGGATGGCATCGGCTTCGCCGGCGGCCCTGGCCTCGATGACGCGCACCGGTCGCGCAGAGGCCGATGGCTCCTGGACCGCTCGCGGCACCGGCTCGCAGCCGGCCAGCCCGAATACGGCGATCACAGTCAGCAACAGCTGCTGCACGTGCAAACTGGTCGACCGGTTAATTAAAAACGCCTTATTTTTGATCATCATGAATTCTGCTTGCCGCTGTATGGTTGTTGGAAGCTTCGTCTGTGTCGGGCTTCATTTGCTTTGGCCT
This sequence comes from Wenzhouxiangellaceae bacterium, assembly GCA_032251235.1. Classification (GTDB taxonomy): domain Bacteria; phylum Pseudomonadota; class Gammaproteobacteria; order Xanthomonadales; family Wenzhouxiangellaceae. Next base: position 10,649 of record JAVVET010000037.1, on the reverse strand, counting down.
TCATCGAAAACAGCCGCCGATGAAATGGACCTGGATTGCCGGCCGAAAGTGGCTGCTTTCAGCGCAGCTCGTCGAACAGGCGCTTTTCCAGCAGGCCTTTCAATGCCGGCGTTTGCCGACCAGGCTCCGCGCCCATGCGGCTCCCGTCAACGAGGCTCGAGGCCGCGCATGAAGATCTCGATGAAATCATCGAGAAATTCCTCGTCGCTGCCGATGCCCTGCCACTGGCCATGATGGCAGCGGGCTTCGAACCACTGCATACAGGTCATGACGAAGGTGGTCACCACGTGCACCGGGTTGACGTCGTCGCGAAAGATCCCGGCTTGCTGTGCCTGCCGCACCCGATCGGCGCCCAGCCGGACCAGCTCGGCGTTCATGTCGCCGCAACTCTGGTCGCCCTCGAGCTGGGTCCAGGCAAACAGCCGAACCACTTGCGGGTTGTCCTTGAGGAAGTGGAAATAGCGGACGATGCCGCCTTTCAGCAGCGCCTGGTCGGCCAGCGGCGCCTGTTCAAGTTCCTCGCGCTGGACTTCGGTGTACAGCGCAAAGGCTTTTTCCTTGGCCGCCTCCCAAAGCGCATTCTTGCTGCCGAAATGATGATGGATCAGGCTCTTGGTCACGCCGCTTTGCTGCGCGATTTCGCGCAGCGACACGCCGGCAAAGCCTTTTTCCACGAACAATTCGAAGGCTGCGTCCAGAATGCGGCTGCGGGTCAGGTCCGGGTCACGGTGTTGCGGTTCGTTCATGCGGCGAGTATATCAGTTAACTGGTCGACCGGTCAGTTAATAAATCAATCCCGGTTACACTGTCGCCTTTGCACTTTCAGGGAGCTTCGTGTACCTGTGGATTCAGTTTTCGAGATGCGAGCCGTGCGCCGGCAAAGTCGGTATTTGCCGATCGCAGCGCTTGTCTGCGTACTGGTGCTTGCTGCCTGCGGCGATGCCGGCAGCCCCGAGGCCGTCGAGGTGGGGCACGCGCCGGCCGACATTCCTTTCGAGCCACTGACCGGCCGTTCGAGCGGCGACCTGGAGGCGATGATCGAGCGCCGCCGCATTCGTGCACTGGTGCCCTACAGCCGCACGTTCTATTTTCTGGATGCCCAGGGCAACCAGCGTGGCCTGAGCCATTCATTCATGCAGGCTTTCGAGCAGCACATCAACGAACGGCTGGAGCGTCGGCTGCTGCGGGTGTCGGTGGTACTGGTGCCGGTCACGCGCGAGCAGTTGATCCCGTGGCTGCTCGACGGCCGGGGCGACCTGATCGCGGCCGACTTGACGATGACCGCCGCGCGTGCCGAGTCGGTGCTGTTTACCGAAGCGCTGGCGCGTGATGTTCGCGAACTGCTGGTTTCGGGGCCGAATGCGGCGCCGGTCGCGTCGCTCGAGGATCTGGCCGGCCGCAACGTGCTGGTGCGCCGCGAGTCGAGCTACTTCGACAGCCTGCAGAAACTCAATCGGCAATTGGTCGGCAACGGTTTGCCGGTGATGCGGCTCGAAATCGCAGCCGGGCATTTCGAGGTCGGCGATGTGCTGGAGATGGTCAGCGCCGGGGTCGCAGATTACGCGGTCGCAGACGAGTACCTGGCCGGTTTCTGGTCCAGCGTGCTGCCGGGCCTGACGGTGCACGACTCGATCGAACTGCGCTCGGATGCCGACATCGGCTTTGCCGTGCGGCCCGAGAGTCGGGCCCTGAAGGCCGAACTCGATCGTTTCCTGGAAACCCACCGGGCCGGCACGCTGTTCGGCAATGTTCAGTTCCAGCGCTTTCTGGAAGACACCCGCTGGGTCAGCGATCCGACCCGCAAAGAGGCGCTGGTGCGATTCGAAAAAATGGCCGATCTTTTCCGTCGATATGCCGGTCGCTACGACCTGGACTGGCTGCTGCTGACCGCGCAGGGCTACCAGGAATCGCGCCTGGATCATTCGGCAAGCTCGCCGGCCGGCGCGGTCGGGGTGATGCAGCTGCTGCCTTCGACCGGGGCGGAAATGGAGGTCGGCGACATCGGCGAACTCGAAAACAACATCCACGCCGCGGCCAAGTACGTGCGCTTTATGATCGATCGCTATTATTCGGAGCCGGCGATTGGCGCGGAAGACCGGATTCTGCTGGCGCTGGCCTCCTACAATGCCGGGCCGCGACGGATACGCCAGCTGCGGGACCAGGCCCGGCGAGAGGGACTCGACCCGAATCGCTGGTTCGACCACGTGGAGGTGATCGCGGCGCGCAGGATTGGCCGCGAAACGGTTGACTATGTGCGCAATATCTTCAAGTATTATGTCGCCTACAAGCTGATTCTGGAGCGCAACCGCCAGGTCGAGCAGCGTCCGGAACTCTAATGGGATCAAACGCTGGCCCGGACTTGATGGATTGCTAAAAGCAGGGCTGGACCAGATTTGCAACCGTTTGTCGTTAACCAGGCGCACGATTGGTCTCAAACGATCGAAAAACCTGGCTCCAGCCGGCTTTGCCTCGCGACGATCGTTTTTAAAGTGGGTTGAATGCGACCGGCTCCCGGCAAGCCAATCAGCAACGAACAGTGCCCCCGAGGGGGCCATTCAAGCACGAGGAACTTCCAATGTCCAAAAGAAAATCCGGCCACGCCAGGTCGCGCGGCCCGGCAACTCCGCAAAAACCGGCGCACCACAAGCTGCAGCCCGACTGGCCGCTTACGATCCTGGCCGGCATCGGCATGCTGATCACCGGCTACCTGGCCGTTACCGCGTTTGGCTCCAGTGCACCGCTGTTTTGCGGCCCGGAGTCGGGCTGCGATGTGGTCCAGAACAGCCGCTATTCGACGCTGCTGGGCCTGCCGGTTTCATTGTGGGGCTTTGGGCTTTATGCCTTGATCGCCTGGTCGGCGGCCACGCTGCCGGCACGGCTCAAGCGCTGGCAGCGGCTGGTCTGGCTGGCCTCGATCGGCCTGGCCGTGAGCCTGTACCTGACGCTGACCGGCCTGATCGTGCTGGACGCCTGGTGTGTCTGGTGCATGACCTCGCAGGTGGTCATGCTGGCGCTGTTCGTGGCCGTGTTCCTGCGCCGGCCGTCTTCGGCCCCGGGCATGCCGTGGATGATCTTCAACCGCAACCTGGCGCTGGGCGGCCTGTTCGTGGCCGGTGTTCTGTTCGCCTGGCAAAACGACTTGCTGCGGCCGCCGGAAAATCCGGAACTGAAAGCGCTTGCGATTCACCTGGAACAATCCGGGGCCCGCTACTTCGGCGCATTCTGGTGTCCGAATTGCCAGGACCAGCGCGAAATGTTCGGCCGCTCGGCCGATCGTCTGCCCTATGTCGAGTGCTCGCCGAATGGCCGAGGCGGCATGGTGGCGTTCGAATGCGTGGCCAACGACATCTCCGGCTACCCGACCTGGATCATCGACGGCCGCCGGTTCCAGCAGGTACTGACGCCCGAGGAGCTGGCGCTGCACTCGGATTTCGAGTTCGATTCAGCCGATGAACAAAATCAATCCGAGGGCCAGCCATGATCCGCTCGTTCATGGTTTCGCTTTGCCTGGTCGGCACCACCGGCTTGTGGGCCGCAGATTGGGCCATTGCGAGCGCTGCAGTTTCAGTTGACGATTCGACCGAAGTTTCGGCCGGAGAGTCGGCGCAGGCGAAATTCGACCAGCTGGTCGCCGATTACGAAGCCTGGCAGCTCGAGCGCAACCCGATTCGTGCCGGGCGGCACGGCGACCTGGAGGCTGCATCGGTTTGGCCGGACGCCTCGGCCGAGGCCGTCGGCGAGCGGCGCGCGGCCCAGAAGCGGTTTTTCGGGCGCCTCGCCAGGATCGACAAGACCGGGCTCGATGGCTCCAGCCGGATCAGCTACGAGGTGCTGCATTACCTGTTGCGAACGGCCGTCGAGATCGCACCGTTCCGGCCCGAGCGCATTCCGTTCGTCAACGACTCGGGCTTTTTCAGCATGCCGCTGGGCATTGCCAGCTCGACCCGCCTGGCCAGCCTGGAGCAGGCCGAGGCGTGGCTGAAGCGCCTGGAAGCGCTGCCGGCTTTTCTGGCACAGCACCAGGACTGGATGAAACAGGGCATCGACGAGAATTTCGTGCAGCCGGCCTATGTTGTCAAGGCCGTGGTCGGCCAGCTCGAGGCAATTATCGCCACGCCACCGGCCGAAAGCCCGCTGCTCGAGCCATTCGCGACCCTGCCCGAGCGCCTTGCGAAATCCCACCGCCGGGCATTGAACCGCCGCGCGCTCGAAATACTCGAAACCGGGGTTTATCCGGCCTATGCCGACTTGCTGGCATTTTTCAACGACAGCTACCTGGCCGAACCGCGCGCAACGCCGGGCATCTCGGAGGTGACCGATGGTCGAGCCTATTACCGCGCGCTGGTGCGCCAGCACACGACGCTGGACACGACCCCCGAACAGGTCCACCAGCGCGGCCTCGACGAGGTGGCGCGCATCCGTGGCGAAATGGAGGAAGTGATTGCCGAGGTCGGTTTCGAGGGCAGCTTTGCCGAATTTCTGAAATTTTTGCGCAGCGATCCGCAGTTCTATGCCCAATCGGCGCGCGAACTGTTGATGCATGCATCGTTCATCGCCAAGCGCGTCGACGACCTGATGCCGCGATATTTCGGCCGTCTGCCGCGTTTGCCCTACGGCGTGCGCCCGGTCCCGGCCCACGTTGCACCCACTTATACCACCGGCCGCTACTGGCCGGGCGACCTCGAAAACGGTGTGGCCGGCGGCTATATGGTCAACACCTACGCGCTCGACCAGCGACCGCTGTACTCGCTGCCGGCGCTGACGCTGCACGAGGCCGTGCCCGGCCATCATCACCAGGGTGCGTTGTCGAGCGAACTGGAAGATGTGCCCGAATTTCGGCGAAATACCTACATCACCGCGTTTGGCGAGGGCTGGGGCCTGTACGCCGAACACCTGGGCGTGGAAATGGGTATTTACCAGACCCCTTACGAGCACTTCGGCCGCCTGACCTATGAAATGTGGCGCGCCTGCCGGCTGGTCGTCGACACCGGCATCCACTATTTCGGCTGGACCCGCGAACAGGCCGAGGCCTGCCTGCTGGAAAACTCGGCGCTGGCCGCGCACAACGTCACCACCGAGGTGGCCCGCTACATTTCCTGGCCCGGCCAGGCGCTGGCCTACAAGACCGGCGAGTTGTTGATTCGCGACCTGCGTGCGCGCGCCGAAAGCGCGCTGGGCGACGACTTCGACTTGCGCGCCTTTCACGACCACCTGCTGGCCGAGGGTGCGCTGCCGTTGAGTGCGCTGGAGGCCAGGATGGTGGCCTGGATCAAGGCCGGCGGCGAGGAATCCCAGGGTTGATCCTGTAGACCGGGCCCCAAAGAGCATGAAGAAGAGCGCGCGTAGGCCGGTCTCCTGTGAGATCCGGGGAAAAGGTGTTTCCGCAGTCGATTCAGCGCCAACCGAACCAACAAACCAGCAAATGAACTTAGAGTCCGATCCAGAACAAGCCAAGACACAGTAACAGCCCGACCACCGGCACGAGCACCGTCAATGCCCCCATGGCCGGATAGGCCCGGGCATGGGTTTCGCCGCAGATGGCGCGGATGGTGGTGACCACATAGCCGTTGTGCGGCAGCGAATCGAGCGCGCCCGACGAGATTGCGACGACCCGGTGAAGCTGGTCGGGGTCGACGCCCTGGTCGATGTAATGCGGACCCAGGATCGGCAGCGCGATGGCCTGGCCGCCCGAGGCCGAGCCGGTCATCGCCGCGATTGCCGAGACTGCGATTGCAGCCGAAACCAGGCCGTTGCCGGGCAGACCGGTGACCCAGACGACCGCGGCATCGAATGCCGGTGCGGTCTTGGCGACGGTGCCGAAACCGACGACCGCGGCGGTGTTGCCGATCGCGATCAAGGCGCCGGTGCCGCCTTCGGTCAATGCCTGGGCCGGCGCGTAGAGGTGATTGATATTGATCAGGGCCGCGGCGATACAGCCGGCCAGCAAGGCCAGGATCAGCGCCGAGGTGCCGAGCGAATCATGGGTCGTGAACGAGATGCCCAGCACCACCAGCAGCGGCAGCGCCGACAGGGCCGGGTGGGGCAGGTCGCCGCGGCCGCTTTTGGGGTCGAATTCCCGGTCTTCGAAGCGCTCGCCCCGGTCGACGGCACGGTCGAGCATCCATTTGAGCCAGAAATAGCCCGTCGTTGCCATGAAAATCGCGACGATCAGGCTGGCCTGCCACGCCGCCAGTGGGCTGGAGCCGAGAAATTCGACCGGGATCCAGTTCTGGATTTCCGGCGAGCCTGCCGAGGTCATGGTAAAGGTCACCGAGCCGAAGGCCATGGTTGCCGGGATGAAGCGCCGCGGCAGGTCGGCGTCGCGGAACAAGGCCAGCGCCATCGGGTAGACCGAAAAGGCGACCACGAACAGGCTGACGCCGCCGTAGGTGAGCACGGCGCAGGCCATGACCACGGCCAGCGCTGCCCGCGCCGTGCCCAGGCGCCTGATGATCCAGCCGGCCACGCTTTCGGCGCCGCCGGAGGATTCCATCATCTTGCCGAACAGCGACCCGAGCAGAAAGATGAAAAACCAGGCCGCGATGAAGCCGGTAAAGCCGTCCATGTACTGGCCGATCAGGTTGGCCTGACCGGGCTCGGCCAGCGGCGGAAGCAGCGCGATCGAACTGGTCAGCGCCACCAGCAGCGCGCACAGCGGGGTGGCCACGAACAGGCTCATGCCGCGCATGGTCAGGACAATCAATAGTGCAAGGCCGCCCAGCAGCCCGATCAGGCTCAGCATTCGCTATTCCAGATGTTCGAGTCAACGCGCGCCGAATCCGCCACAGGAATCCGCAACAGCCGGGCACGAGTCGCATGTTGCGTGGTCGCGAGCCCCCAGGGAACTGTACCAAGGTACATGGGCTGAACAGGAGGCACGGGCAGTGGAGGCGGGCAGCGGCGGCCGGCATGTACCTTGGTACAGTATTTTTTCAGGCCGCCGGGCCTATAGACTCGCTGTCGACGCTGCCGACCCGACCGGGCGGCAAGCATTCTCAATTCAAGCAGAGACCAAGGCGAGGTTGCAACATGATCGATCCGACGACAACGAACAACAGACACACGCGGCTCGGTCGCGCGATTCGAATGGCACTGATCTCGGGCTTGTGTATCGGCTTCGGTGTCGCCCAGGCCCAGGACCAGGATGAGGACAGCGAGGAAGAGCGGGCGCAGAGCGAAGAAACCGCCGACCTGGGCTCGGTCCAGGTCACCGCGCGTCGACGCGAGGAGAACCTGCGCGACGTGCCGATTTCGGTCACCGCGCTTTCCGGCGAACAGTTGCAGGACCGCGGCGCCGAAAACATCACCTACCTGAACCAGGTCGTGCCCAACGCGACGATCGAGGTTTCGCGAGGCACCAGCTCGACGCTGACCGCGTTCATCCGCGGCGTCGGCCAGCAGGACCCGGTCGCCGGGTTTGAACAGGGCGTCGGCGTGTATATCGATGATGTCTACCTGAACCGGCCGCAGGCGGCGGTGCTCGAAGTCTATGACGTCGAGCGCGTCGAAGTGCTGCGCGGGCCGCAGGGTACGCTGTACGGCAGAAACACCATTGGCGGCGCGATCAAGTATGTCACCAAGCGCCTGGGGCGCGAGCCGAGCCTGGAACTGGAAGGCTCGCTGGGCAATTTCTCGCAGCGCGATGCCGTGATCAAGGCGGAAATGCCGATCGGCGATACCTTCGCCGTCGGCGGCGCCGTTGCGACCTTCAACCGGGACGGTTTCGGCGACAACATCAACCTGGGCATCGACAATTTCAACAAGGACATCACCGCGGGTCGCGCGAGCGCCGAGTGGACGCCGACCTACAATCTGTTCGTTCGCCTGTCCGGCGACTATCTCAACGACACCTCGAACCCGGTCGGCGGCCATCGCGAAATCCCGGGCCTGTTCTCGGGCGCACCGGTACTCGACGATGTGTTCGATGTTCGCAGCGGGATCAACGGGCCCAACAACGAGCAGGACTACGGCGGCCAGCTGCTGGTCGAGTATGACCTGACGCCGGAGTGGACGTTCAAGAGCATTACCGCCTACCGCGAAACCAATTCGATCCAGCAGATCGATTTCGAGGCCCTGCCGGCCGAGGACGTCGATGTGCCGGTGCGCTACGAGAATGAACAGTTCACGCAGGAACTGCAGCTCAACTATGCCGGGCCGATCGTGGCCGGCGTGGCCGGCTTCTACTACATCGATGCCGAGGCCTTCAACGCCTTCGACGTGCTGCTGGCCACCACCGGCGACTTCATCGGCCTGCCGGGCCTGAACGCGCTGACGGTCGGCAATGTCGAGACCGAATCGTGGTCGGTGTTTGGCGATGTCAGCATCGACCTGGCCGAGATTCTCGATCTCGACACCGGCCTGGAGCTTTCGCTTGGCGGTCGCTACACCAATGACGAGCGGACCTCGCGCGTTCTCAGGCAGACCTTGATCGGCGGCAACTCGGAGTTCTTCGGCGGTCCGGGCGTGCCGATCCAGACCACCTCGGATTTCAATGGTTCCGAGGAGTTCACCGACTTCACGCCGCGCATCAGCCTGGCCTGGCAGCCGACCGACAACCATAATCTCTACGGTTCCTGGAGCCAGGGCTTCAAGGGCGGCGGTTTCGACCCGCGCGGCCTGACCACGGCGGCGCCTGACTTCAATGGCGATGGCACGGTCAGTGAAGACGAGGTGTTTGAATTCATGAAATTCGAACCCGAAGAGGTCGACACCTTCGAGGTCGGACTTAAATCCAGTCTGTTCGATCGCCGGGTCAATACCAATCTTGCGTTTTTCTACAGCGACTACACCGACATCCAGATCCCCGGCTCGGTCGGCGTGGATACCGACGGTGACGGCATTTCCGACAGCTTCTCCGGGGTCACGACGAATGCCGGAGAGGCGACCGTAAAGGGCGTCGAATTCGAAGCCACGGCCTTGCTGGGCCGCAACGTGCTGACTGCCGGCGACCAGTTCAATGCGTTGGCCACGGTCGGCTATATCGACGCCGAGTTCGACGAGTTCATTGCCCAGGTAACCGACCCGGCGACCGGTTCGACCGCGCTCGAAGACGTCTCCGACCAGCGGGTATTCCAGAACACGCCGGAATGGACCGCGCACGTGGACGTTTCCTATGACTTTCCGGTGACGCTGTTTCAGCAGGTGGGCTCGATCACCGTGATCGGTGGCTGGTCGTATCGCGGCGACACCAACCAGTTCGAGATTCCGTCGGATTTCCTCGACCAGGACGCCTACTCGCTGATCGATGCCAGCATCATCTGGAAACACATCAGCGGCAAGTACGAACTCGGCATTTTCGGCAACAACCTGACCGACCAGCAGTACCGGACCTCCGGCCACCAGTTCGTCACGCCCGACGGCAGCACCTCGACGCTGGGCCTGGAAGGAGTGGCCAACGCGTTCTTCGGACCGCCGCGAACCGTGACCGCAACGGCCCGGGTGAACTTCTGAGCCCGGGTCGCCGGCTCTGAGAATTCATGATCCGGGCATTCTCGATCAGACAATTGCCGGTGCAGATATTCTCCAGTAGTACCCGCTTCGGGCCGGCTTCATGCCGGCCCTCTTTTGTGGTTAAGCTGCAGCCTGTGATTTCACCGACCGAATGCCGATAATGTCGCTGGCCCCCAGTCTGCTGGCGCTGGCCGGGCTGGTCTGGCTGGGCCTGCTGTTTGCCGCAGCAATTGCCGGAGAGCGCGCACCGCAGCGTTTTCGCCGGCTTTGGCCGGTCATCTACTCGTTGTCGCTGGCGGTTTACTGTACCGCCTGGACCTTTTACGGCACCACCACCCAGGCGGTGCGCTCCGGTTGGCCGGTGCCGCCCACGTTCATCGGCACGATCCTGATGTTCGTATTCGGCTGGCGCTTTCTGATGCGCCTGGTCGAGTTGAGCAAGCAGCACAATTCAACCAGCATTGCCGACTTTATCGCCAGCCGCTTCGGCAAGTCGTCGATGCTGGCGGCGGTGGTCACGACGGTCGCGGTGCTCGGCATCGTGCCCTATATTTCATTGCAGCTAAAAGCCGTGGCGATGAGCTTCGGGGCGCTGGCCGGCGTGTCCACTGAAACCTCGGGCCTGGCGGCCTGGCAGGATCTGGCGTTCTATATCGCGGTGTTCATGGCCCTGTTCGCGGTGCTGTTCGGCACCCGCAGGGCCTCGGCCGTGGAGCACAATCGCGGCCTGGTACTGGCGATGGGCTTCGAATCGCTGTTCAAGCTCAGCGCCATGCTGGCGCTGGGCCTGTTCGTGCTGTTCGGTCTCTACGACGGTCCGGGCGACTGGGCTGCGACCACGCCAAGCCAGCCGTTTACCTCGTTCGGCACCTTCATCACGCTGATGCTGCTCGGTGCACTGGCGATGTTCACGCTGCCGCACCAGTTCCACATCGGCGTCGTGGAGTGCCGCGACGGCTCGCACATCCGCACCGCGCGCTGGCTGTTTCCGCTGTTCCTGGTGCTGATCGGTCTGCCCATCCTGCCGCTGGCGCGCGCCGGGGTGGCGCTGCTGGGCGGCCAGCAGGTGCCGCCGGACTTGTACGTGTTGATGCTGCCGTTGTCGCAGGGCAATTCCGGGCTCGCGCTGTTCGCGTTTCTCGGCGGCTTGAGCGCGGCGACCGGCATGGTCATTCTGGCCAGCCTGACGCTGTCGATCA
>JAVVET010000036.1:0-33029 GCA_032251235.1 Wenzhouxiangellaceae bacterium | reverse complement strand
TGGTGCCGGGGGAGGGACTCGAACCCTCACACTATCACTAGTACCGGATTTTGAGTCCGGCGCGTCTACCGATTCCGCCACCCCGGCTGGAAGTGACCCGCTATTTTGGCTGCTATTGGACGACTTGTAAAGCGCTTTGCCGCTGCCTGCCGGCTTCAGGCAGCATCCAGGTGCAATTCGCAGCTCTGGCGCGTGTGCCAGTCGTCGCGCTCGCGGTGAAAAACGGCACACTGGTTCATTTCACCGGAATAGATATGAATGGTGACCGCGGTTTCGCGCGCGCTGGGGTTTCGGATGGTGTGGTATTCATGCGGCGGGATCAGGCTGCCGGCGCTGCCGATGCCGGCGCGCATCGTGGTCCGCGGTTCGAGGCGGTAGCGGTGTTCGCGGGCCTCGGTCAGTTCGTACTGGGTGACCTCGATCTGGCCGTTCCAGACCGCCTCGACGCACCACATGCCCGAGTGGTCGTGGATCGGCGTGGCCTGTCCCGGGCCCCAGGTCATTGCCATTACGGTGTAGCCGCGCTGCGCGTCCTTGTGAATGAGGCGGCGCGCGTAGTGCTCGTCGGGGCAGTCGTAGACGCAGGCGGGCAGGTTGAGTGCGCGCTCTTCCATCAGCTTGCATAACAGGTCGCGAATGCACTGGGTGATGGTTTCGGCGCATTCGCCGTCCATGGCTGCGTCCAGATGCTGGATTAGCCTGCGTTTGCCGTCGAATTCCAGCGTTTTGTCATCCATAGTTGATCAGGTCAGCCATTGCGCGATGGGGGGAGCGAACTGTTCGAAGTCTACCAGAAAGGCATCGTGTCCCTGCTTCGACGACAGCGCCTTGAAGGTAACATCTGCTTCCACGGCCTCCAGCGAGGCGGCCAGTTCCTGTTGCTGCCAGAGTGGAAAAAGAATATCGGATTCCACGCCCAGCACCAGCGCCTTGCCGGTAAAACTGCGTTGAAACAGCGCTCGCAGCCCGGCGTCGGTATCGCAGGCGTCGAAAACGTCCATGGCGCGCGACAGGTAAAGGTAGCTGCAGGGGTCGAACTGCCCGACGAATTTCCTGGCGTGGGTTTCGAGATAGGACTCGACTTCGAAGCGCATGCCGAACAGCGTGGCCGGGAAGTAGTCCTGCTGCTTGCGGCCGAAGCGTTGCTGCCATTCGGCGGCCGAGCGGTAGGAGATCATGCCAAGCTTGCGCGCGATGCGCATGCCGACTTCGGGCCAGTCGTCTTCGGTGTAGGTGCCGTCGCGAAAGTTGCGGTCGGTGACAATCGCTTCGCGCTGCAGCGACCGGATGGCAATTGCGAACGGGGTTGCCGAGCAGGCCGTTGAAATCAGTGCCAGGCGGTCGACGGAATTTGGAAAGTGCTTGATCCAGGCCAGTGCCGTAAGACCGCCCATGGAAGGGCCAATGAGCGCATGCAGGTGATCGATGCCCAGGTGTTCGACCACCAGGCGGGTGGCGCGCGCGATGTCGTCGATGGCAAGCTCGGGGAACTTCAATCTCCAGGGTCGGCCCGTTTCCGGGTTGATGCTGGCCGGGCCGGTCGAGCCCTTGCACGAGCCCAGCGAATTGACGCACAGCACGAAATGACGATTCGTATCGATCGGTTTGCCGGGACCGATCATCTCCTCCCACCAGCCCGGTTCCGGGTCCGGCACCGAGGATGCGGCGTGGGCATCGGGCGACAGGCCGGTAAACAGCAGCACGGCGTTCGAGCGCGCCTTGTTGAGCGTGCCCCAGCTTTCCCATGCCAGCTGCAGCGACGGCAGCGCGGAACCGCGATACAGCTTGAAGCGCTCGCGGTGGATGTAATAGTTGGTCGATGGGCCCATAGGCGCCAATGATAACGCTGAACCGGCGATTCGGTAATGCAGTCTCTAAATCTGCCTTGCTGACCACCCTGTCAACGGCGCCGCCGCCGCCGGGCCCTGGGTTTGCGGCGTTTCATCCGGTCGCAGGTCGTGGCCGCAGTGGCAGGCCGCCGGCTGGCCCGCTCGCAAAACCACGCCGTCACAGTGGCTGGCGATCCGTCGCGCCGCAAGCATGATGAGCAAAATTGCCCCGGCCGGATAGACCAGCCGGGGGAAGAACAGGGCTGTCCTCGGTTGCGTCAGAACCGGAACCCGACCTGTGAGCTGAATATCCAGGGGTCGATGTCGACGTCGATATTGCTGTCCAGCCGGACGGCTTCGCCGTTGGGGTCGAAGGTGCGGGTGCGGATATCGGCGTCGACTTCGATCTGGATGTAGCGCACGTTGAAATTCAGAAACCATTTTTCGGTGACATCGAAATCGAAGCCGGCTTGCAGGCCAAGACCGAACGAATCATCGATGTCCAGGCTGGTCTTGCCGCCGCTGAAATTGGTGCCCAGCGCGCCGTTGGCCGTGGCGACCACGCCTTCGTGCAGGCGCTGGTTGAGCGAGTCGTCGAAAAACAGCGTGTAGTTGAGTCCTGCACCAACATAGGGCCGGATGGTCTGGTTGGGCAGGAAATGGTATTGCAGACTGAGCGTTGGCGGCAGGTGCTTGGTTTCGCCGATCCTGTTGAGACCTGCAAGTGCGCCTTCGCCGTCGATGTCGTGTTCGAACGGGGCCGATGCCAGCAGTTCGATACCCCAATGGGGCGACAGGAAATAGGTCACATCGAAGACCAGGCCGATCTGGTCGTCGACATCGATCCGGAAATTGTCGAGCCTGTTGCCTTCGAAGACCAGGTCATCGTTTGAGGTGTCGGTCGCAATGTAGCCGGCACCGACGCGGAATAGCCAATCGCCTTGCTCCTGCGCCATGGCAGGGGCGGCCATGGCGGCTGCCAGGGCAGTTGCAGCAAGCAGATGTTGTCTGGAAACGGCTCTCATTTTGTGTTTCTCCATGGATTGTCAAGATGAACTCCATGCTACGCATTTACCGATCCCCTAAAGTTGACCGGGGTCAAACCAGGCGTTGATTTGACCTTGTTTTCGGGCTGGCATACTGGCCGATCATTCAATGACTTAGCCAGGAAGCCTTATGCCCGGCCTGTATCTGATTACCGGAGACCAGCTGTCTCGCGACCTGGCCTCGCTTGACGCAGGTAAACGCGGCGATGATCACGTGTTGATGGGTGAACTGGCCGGCGAGGTCGGCCATGTATGGCATCACGTGCAGAAGGTGGCCCTGATTTTTTCGGCCATGCGCCACCACGCCAAAGCCCTGCGGCAAGACGGTCACCGGGTGTTCTATCATCCGTTCGACCCGAATTCAAAAATACGATCGTTTACCGAACTGCTGCAGGCGCATTGCCGCGATCATCGGATCGATGAAATCGTGCTGACCTGGCCGGGCGAATGGCGCGTTTACGATGAATTTTCCCGGCTGGAGAAGACCCTCGGCATTCCCGTGACGATTCTCGATGATGATCGATTCGTGAGCCGGCCGGCCGATTTTGCTGATTGGGCCAGGGACCGAAAAACCCTGCGCATGGAGTTTTTCTATCGTCAAATGCGGCGCACGACCGGCTTGATGATGGAAGATGGGCAGCCGGCCGGCGGGCGATGGAATTTCGATGCCGATAACCGCAAAAAGTACAACGGCAAGCCGGCAGCGGCGCGGCCGGTATCGTTCCAGCCCGACGCCATTACGGCCGAAGTGCTGAAACTGGTCGGCTCGAAAATCGACGGCTTCGGTGAGCTCGATGGGTTTGACTACGCGGTAACGCCGGGCCAGGCCCGGCGTGCGCTGGCGCATTTCATCACCGCGGCTTTGCCGTGCTTCGGCGATTTTCAGGATGCGCTGCCCGATAACGAGGATTACCTGTTTCACAGCCGCCTGTCGGCTTACCTGAATATCGGCCTGCTGTCGCCGCTGCAGGTTTGTCGCGCGGTCGAGCAGGCCTGGCGCGAGGGCAGCGTGCCCGACAACGCGGCCGAAGGCTTTATTCGCCAGATCATCGGCTGGCGTGAATTCGTGCGCGGGATGTACTGGCTGAAGATGCCCGGTTACGCCGAGCAGAATTATTTTGGCAATCGGGCGCCGCTGCCGGCCTGGTACTGGAGCGGAAAAACCGGCATGCGCTGCCTGTCCCGGGCCATTGATGCGACCCGCCGCAACGCTTACGCCCATCATATCCAGCGCCTGATGGTCACCGGCAACTTCGCGCTGCTGCTGGGTGTGCGCCCGCGTGAAGTCTGCGACTGGTACCTGGCCGTGTATGCCGACGCCTTCGACTGGGTTGAATTGCCCAATACACTCGGCATGGCGCTGTTTGCCGATGGCGGTTTGTTGGCCTCGAAGCCTTATGCGGCCAGCGGCAAGTACATCGCGCGCATGGGCGATCACTGCAAAAACTGCCGTTATGCAGTCGCCACGCGGACCGAAGACAACGCCTGCCCGTTCAATGCGCTGTATTGGGATTTCCTGATGCGCCACCAGGACAAGCTGGCCGACAACAGCCGGATGCGCATGATGTATAAAAACGTGGAGCGCCTGGAACCGTCCGAAAAAGCCGCGATCACGCGGCGTGCAAACTGGATCAGGGAAAACGTTGAAAAGCTTTGAGCTGCGCGTGTCTGGACCCGCTGCGCGTCGGTTTCGAATACGGTTCGACGGCCCCAACCCGCATTTGGGGCATTTCGCCGCCAGATGTACGGCGCCAATACAGCCGGGCACCTGTCCGGTGGCAAAACGTCCATTGATATGGCCTGGCGCTTCGTCACGACCGGGGCGGTGAGCGAGCTGAGCTAAAAATTCTCGATCTGGGTGGTGCCGATGCCGCGCTCGGGCAACAGCACGGGAATGCCTTTTTCGACGGCGTAGACCACCTTGCCGTCGCGGGTGATCAGGGCCTCGGACAGGGCCTGGTTCACCGACGTGTTGTCGACGTACAATAGTTCGCCGGCCTCGATTTGCTGGTTCAGCTTTTTCAATCGACCTTTTTCCAGTGGCCGCAGCGGTTCGTGGCTTACCGGGCAGCACAGGATGTCGAGCAGGGATGCGGGAATCGTCATGCTGCTGATTCTAACGTGCCGTCGACTGGTTCTGCTAACATTTACCGCTTGTTTCATGCACAGGTTGCTTTCCATGTCCCGCAAAGCCCGGGTCGGTATCGTAATGGGTTCGAAAAGCGATTGGCCGACGATGAGCAAGGCCGCTGAAATTCTCGATGCGCTGGGCGTCGATTACGAAAGCGAAGTCGTTTCCGCCCACCGCACGCCGGTGAAGATGCTCGATTATGCTCAGACGGCCGCCGAGCGGGGCCTGGCGGTGATCATCGCCGGTGCCGGCGGGGCGGCGCATTTGCCCGGCATGCTGGCATCGGCGACCGAATTGCCTGTGTTGGGCGTGCCGGTGCGCTCGCGGGCGCTCAACGGCCTGGATTCACTGCTTTCGATCGTGCAGATGCCGCGCGGCGTTCCGGTCGCCACGTTGGCGATCGGCGAGGCCGGCGCGGCCAATGCGGGCCTGCTGGCGGCGTCCATCCTGGGGCTGTCCGATCCGGACCTGGCCGCGCGCTATCGCAGCTGGCGGGCCGAGCAGACCGAGCGGATACTGGCCGAGCCGGATCCGCGCTCGTCATGAAAGTCGGCATCCTGGGTGCCGGGCAGCTGGCCCGAATGCTGGCCGAGGCGGGCCTGCCGGCCGGCCTGGAGTTCGTTTTCGTCGACCCCAATCCCGACAGCTGTGCCGCCGCGCTGGGCCTGCATATCCAGGCCGAATGGGACGCTCCCGAAGCGCTGGAAGCCCTGGGCGCCTGTGATCGGGTGACCTGCGATTTCGAGAACGTGCCGGCCTCGGTGCTCGATGCCCTGGCCGCGAGCGTAACCGTGCGGCCTTCGGCCAGGGCGCTGGCCGCGGCCCAGGACCGGCTGCTGGAAAAACAGCGCTTTGCCCGCCTGGGGCTTGCGACCCCGGCCTGCGCCGCGGTCGATTCACGGCTGGAACTGGTCGATGCGGTCGAGCGCATCGGCTTGCCGGCGGTGCTCAAGACCCGGCGCATGGGTTACGACGGCAAGGGCCAGATGCTGCTGCGCGATCATGAGGATATCGAGCTTGCCTGGCAAAAACTGGGCGGTGTGGCGCTGATCCTGGAGCAGTGGATTGCGTTTGACCATGAATGCGCCGTGACCGCGGTACGCGCAGCCAACGGCGATTTTCGCTGTTGGCCGCTGACCCACACCTGGCACGAGCAGGGCATTTTGCGGCTGGCCTGGGCGCCGGCGCCGGCGGCCGATCGCTTGCAGCAGCAAGCGTCGTTGATGATTCGCAAACTGGCCGAGAACCTGGACTACGTCGGCAGCCTGACGCTCGAGCTTTTTGTTGTCGGCGATCGATTGCTGGCCAACGAGTTCGCGCCGCGCGTGCACAATTCGGCGCACTGGACGATCGAGGGCTCGTATTGTTCGCAGTTCGAGAACCACTTGCGCGCGCTGTGCGACTGGCCGCTGGGGTCGACCGACGCGCGCGGCAGTGCGCTGATGGTCAATTTTATCGGCCAGGTGCCGCGCCGCGAACAATGGCTGGCGGTGCCGGGCTTGAGTTGGCACGATTACGGCAAATCGGCTCGGCCCGGACGCAAGGTCGGGCATGCCACGCTCAGTGCGGCGAATGCGGCCGAGTTGAAGAAACATGCCGCTGCGCTGCGCGGCTTGCTGGATGCCGGGTCGGTTCAGGCGCTCGCTTCGATCGCGGCCGACTGACGCGGGTCGAACAGCACCAGGTGTTCGGCTTGTAAAACGATACCGATGGTTACGCCTTCGGCGTAGTTGTCGTGGCTGGGAAACAGCGCGCCAACCTGCTCGCCACCGGGCAGTTCCAGCCGATACAGGATGTCGGCGCCCTGGAACTGGCGTGCCAGTACGCGCGCCGGCCGGCCGTTCGGGTCCGGACGAATGTCGTCGGGGCGAATCAGCAGTTCCAGTTCGCCGGACTCCGGCGACTCAAGGCTTTCGGGGATGGCAGAACGGCCCAGCGCATGTTCGATGAAGCTGTCGTGGACGTGTGCGGCGATATAGCTGCCGCGGCCGGTAAAGGCGGCCACGTAGCGGCAATAAGGGCGGTGATAGAGTTCGTAGGGACTGTCCCATTGCAACAGCCGGCCTCCATGCATCAAACCGATCCGGTCGGCCAGCGCAAAGGCTTCGAGCTGGTCGTGGGTGACCATCAGGGCCGCGGTGCCGCGTGATTTGAGCATGCTGCGAATTTCGTCGCCCATTTGGCGGCGCAGGCCGGTGTCGAGATTGGAGAACGGTTCATCCATCAACAGCACCGCCGGTTCCGGCGCCAGTGCGCGTGCCAGCGCGACGCGCTGTTGCTGGCCGCCCGACAACTCGTGCGGATAGCGCAGTTCCAGCCCGGCCAGGCCGGTAAGCGCCAGCAGCTCGCCGATCCTGGCCCGCTGCTCGGCGTCACCGAGGCGTCGGATGCCGAAAGCGATGTTGGCCTTGACGGTCAAATGTGGAAACAGCGCATGGTCCTGGAACACCATGCCGACGCCGCGCTTTTCCGGGGCGACCTGTCGATGCGGCGTCGAGACTTCGCGGCCGTTGATCCGGATCGAACCCTTGCGCAACGGTTCGAAGCCGGCGATGGCACGCAAGGCGGTGGTCTTGCCGCAGCCCGAGGCGCCGAGCAGGCAGCCGATTTCGCCGGTGTCCAGGCCAAAGCTCAAGCCCTTGACCACCGCGACATCGTCGTAGCCCAGTTCGATGTTTTCGACTTCCAGCATCACGGCCCGATCGCCTCGATGACGGTATCGGCGATGTGGCGGGTCTGGGCGCTGTCGATGATCAGCGGCGGCAGCAGGCGGATGACGCAATCCCGGGTGACGTTGACCAGGACCCCGGCGTTGAGCGCGCGATCGCGGACGTCGGCGGCCGCATCGACCAGTTCGATCCCGATCATCAAGCCGCGTCCGCGGATTTCGCTGACCCGCTGGTGTCCCTGCAGGCCTTCGCGCAGACGCTCGAGCAGCACCTGGCCGTGGCGTTCGGCGCGTTCGGCCAGATCCATCGTGCGCATGCGCTCGAGGACCGTCAACGCCGCGCGGCTGGCCAGCGGGCTGCCGCCGAAGGTGGTGCCGTGGCTGCCCGGGGTCAGCACTTCACTGGCCGTGCCGCGGGCGATGCAGGCGGCAACCGGCACGCCGTTGCCCAGGGCCTTGGCCACGGTGATCACGTCGGGTCTTGATTCGGGCTCGTGCTGGTGGGCGAACCAGCGCCCGGTGCGGCACAGGCCGGTCTGGATTTCATCGAGCATCAGCAGCGCCTGGTTCTCGTCGCAGGCCTGGCGCAGCGCGTGCAGGTAGCCCGCTTGCGGAATTCTGACACCGCCTTCGCCCTGGATCGGCTCGAGCAGCATGGCGACAATGTCGGGGTTGGCCCGCAGCGCCTGGGCCGCTGCCTCCGGGTCGTCGAAGCGAACCCGTTTGAAGCCGGGAACCAGCGGGCTGAAGCCATGTTGCAGTTTGCCCGGCGCCGAGGCGCTGATAGCGGCCAGCGTGCGGCCGTGAAACGAGCCGTCGACGACCAGCACGGCCGGGGCCTCGATGCCGCGATCGTGGCCGTGCCGGCGCGCGATCTTGAGCGCGCATTCGATCGCTTCGGCGCCGGTGTTGGTGATGAAGGCGCGGTCCATGCTCGAGATCCGGCAAAGCTGTTCGGCCAGCTTTTCCTGTAGCCGAATGTGGCCGAGATTGGCGGTGTGCAGCAAGGTGCGGGCCTGGTCGCAGATGGCATCGGCCAGCACCGGGTCGGCGTGACCCAGGCTGCAGACCCCGATCCCGCTGATCGCATCCAGGTAGCGCCGGCCCTGCTCGTCGAACAACCAGGCGCCTTCGCCGCGCTCGAAGGCGACCGGCATGCGGGCGTAGGTGTTCATCAGGAATCGATCGTGCACGGGCTTGATCTTACCCCAATGTTGGATAAAATTTCGGCCCAAAAACCGCCACGCTGCCCGGGCTGTGCTCGCGTTGCCAATCCTCAGGTAGGTGAAGTTACGCTCCGGTTGTCCACACTGCGCTCAGCCCCCGGAAACACGACTCTGCGCACTATTGAATCCGAAATTTCATGCAACGCTGGGGTCGATGCTTAAGCGCGGTCGGGGAGGTTGCAGTACGCCGCTGGCCAATGACGACGCGGCGTGATCGCACGCGGGTCGGGCCGGGCGCAGATCGGCCCGCATTGGAGCGGGCCGATCCCTGGATGTCAAGCTGTTCAACAGCAGGTTTGACAGTCGGTTTGACAGTCGTCGATCAGTCGGTCATCTGGCTGCCGACGAAGTCCCAGTTGACCAGGTTCCAGAATGCCTCGAGGTATTTCGGCCGCGCGTTGCGGTAATCGATGTAATAGGCGTGCTCCCAGACATCGCAGGTCAGCAGTGGTTTGGCGTCGCCGGTGATCGGCGTTTCGGCGTCGTCGGTGTTGACCAGGGCCAGCGAGCCGTCGGTGTTCTGCACCAGCCAGGTCCAGCCGGACGCAAAATTGGCGACCGCGGTTTCGTTGAATTTTTCCTTCAGGTTTCCGAACGAGCCGAAATCGCGCTTGATCGCATCGGCCATCTTGCCCGATGGTTCGCCGCCGCCGTTCGGGCTCATGCAGTTCCAGTAAAAGGTGTGGTTCCAGACCTGGGCTGCATTGTTGAACAGCCCGCCCGAGGAACTGCGGATGATCTGTTCGAGTGACTTGTCGGCATTTTCAGTACCGTCGACCAGGCCGTTGAGCTTGTCGACATAGGTCTGGTGATGCTTGCCGTAATGGTATTCCAGGGTTTCGGCCGAAATATGCGGCTCGAGTGCGTTCTTGGCATAGGGAAGTTCTGGAAGCGAAAATGACATGGGCAGGCTCCTTATCGATACAGGTGAGTGAAAGAGTTCGATACTATCGACATGGTACCGTAACCGTCGTATTCAAGAGGTGTGTGCAGTCGCAGTGGCCGACAGCCGGTCGGTGACGCTTGCTGCGGTAACCGGATGTTTTTGGCATGGCAGACAGGGCAGGCGAGATGGAATCAGACGCTGAACGCTTGATCGAGCTTGGCATATTCGAAAGCCGGGTGGCCGCGATTTGCGAGACCATGGGCGCGGTACTCAGGCGCAGTGCCTTTGCGCCCAATATCCGCGACCGGCTGGATTTTTCCTGTGCGCTGTTTACGGCCGACGGCCGACTTTTGAGCCAGGCCACGCATATCCCGGTGCACCTGGGCTCGATGGCCTGGGCCATGAAAGGCATGGTCGACCGCTTTGACTGGCAGCCCGGCTCGCGCCTGATCCTCAACGACCCGTACGCCGGCGGCACGCATTTGCCCGATGTAACGCTGATTGCGCCGGTCTTTCATGACGGCGAAAAGGCGGGCTTCGTCGCCAACCGCGCCCATCATGCCGACATCGGCAGCGCAACGCCCGGTTCGATGCCGCTGAGCCGGTCGCTTGAAGACGAAGGCGTTCTGATCCGGCCGGTCTGGCTGTACCGTGGTGCTGCGCTCGATCGTGACTGCATGAATGAAATTTGCTGCCGGATGCGCAGGCCGGAACTGGCCGAAGGTGATTTCCGGGCCCAGGTTGCCGCATCGGCGCACGGCGAGAAAGCCTTTGCTGCACTGCTGGACGAATCGGGTGGCGACGCGATCGAGCGCCTCAGCAATGGCCTGAACGCCTACGCGGCTCGACTGGCGCGGGCCAGCCTGGCCGAATTGCCGTCGGGACGCTACAGTGCCGAGGACGTCATGGACTGCGATGGCGCCGGTGGGCCGGGACCGACGATTCGGGTGGCCATTGAAATCGGCGACAAGGATTTGAGCATCGATTTCGACGGCACCGACGGCCAGGTCGCAGGCAACCTGAATTGCCCGCTGAGCGTGACCGCAGCCGGTGCTTATTACGCGCTGCGTTGCCTGCTGCCGGCCGAAACACCCACTTGCGCCGGCGCGCTGGAAGCGATGCGCCTGAGCGCACCGGAGGGCTGCCTGGTCAACGCCAGGGCGCCGGCAGCCACCGCGGCCGGCAACGTCGAGACCAGTCAGCGTATCGTCGACGTGGTCCTGCGTGCGCTGGCCGCGGCATTGCCCGATCGCATTCCAGCGGCCAGCCAGGGCACCATGAACAACCTCGGGCTGGGCAGCGATCGCTGGAGCTACTACGAAACCATGGCCGGCGGTTGCGGTGCTACGGCCGACAGTGCTGGCCGGCATGCTGCCCACAGCCACATGACCAACACGCTCAACACCCCGGCTGAAGTGCTGGAAAATCACTTTCCGGTCAGGATTACGCGCTACCAGCGCCGGCGCGGCAGCGGCGGTCGCGGCGCTCGATCCGGCGGCGACGGGCTGATCCGGGAATTCGAATTCCTGGAGCCGACCCAGGTCACGCTGATTACCGAACGGCGCGTTCACGCACCCTGGGGCCTTGATGGCGGAGAAGACGGCGCCCGCGGTGAAAATGCACTCGACGGCGAGACGCTGCCATCGAAAATCTCGATCCAGGCCAGGGCCGGCCAGCGGTTGACGATCAAGACGCCGGGCGGGGGCGGGTTTGGAAAGCCGTGAATTGGTTGTTCGTTGTTCGTTTACTGGTTGTTGTTTGAAACTGGACGCCTGGTTTAGCTTTCAGTTCTCAGGGTTCAGGAAAATCAGGGTCGGGGTCTTGTGGGGCGGGTTTTAAGTGTCATGTTTTAAGTGTCAGGTGTCAGGCAGGGTCAAAGCCTCCTGCGTGTGGTATCGGCGTCGCTTTATGCTTGCGGGGTCGGCTCATCTTTTTTGGTTTTCGGAATCCGGACCCCTTGAACGGGAAAGCGGGGCGTGACGTTGGTGGATGCGCTGGGCGTATCCACGCTATCAAAACCAGCCACCAGCGAACGACGGTGTTAGCCGAACCCGCGTCACTCCAGCTTCGCACTCGCCTCCGGGATGTCCTCGAACACGACCTGCCGGCTGTCGCGGTAGTCGATCTGGCAGTCGATAAGATCGACGCCGGGGGTTTCCAGGGTTTTTGCCAGCACGGCTTCCAGCGATGCGACGCTGTCGGGGCGGTGGCCGCGGGCGCCGTAGCTTTCGGCGTACTTGACGAAATCCGGATTGCCGAACTGCAGGCCGTAGTCAGGCAGCTTCATGTCGGCTTGTTTCCAGCGGATCATGCCGTAGGCGTCGTCGCGCAGGATCAAGACTACGAGGTTCAGCTTCAGGCGCACCGCGGTTTCGAGTTCCTGCGAATTCATCATGAAGCCGCCGTCGCCGCAAATGGCCATGACCTTGCGATCCGGGTGCGTCAGGCAGGCACCCATGGCCACCGGCAGCCCGGCGCCCATTGTCGCCAGCGCGTTGTCCAGCAGCAGCGTGTTGGGTTTGACCGCGCGGTAATTGCGGGCGAACCAGACCTTGTACAGGCCATTGTCCAGCGATACGATGCCGTCTTCGGGCATGGCATCGCGCACCGCGTGCACCAGGCGCCGGGGATGGACGGGGAAGTCGTTCAGTTCGCGGCCCGAGTCGAGATCTTCGAACAGCGCCTTGCGCACCTTTTTTGCGAAGCTGAAATCCCAGTGT
Source organism: Wenzhouxiangellaceae bacterium (assembly GCA_032251235.1). Taxonomy (GTDB): domain Bacteria; phylum Pseudomonadota; class Gammaproteobacteria; order Xanthomonadales; family Wenzhouxiangellaceae. The sequence continues at coordinate 20,523 of JAVVET010000036.1, read as the reverse complement.
GGCTGCGGCTGCAGGCGTTCACTGAATTGCCAGATCGCGTTGGCGATATCGCCGGTGACCTCGATTTGCGGGAAATAGACCGCGTCGACTTCGGCGGTGAAGAAGTTGACGTGGATGACGGTGCGCTGGCCTTCGTGCATGAAAAACGGTGGTTTCTCGACCACGTCGTGGCCGACATTGATGATGCAGTCCGATTGCTCGATCAGCCGGTGCACGTAATCGCCGTCCGACAGCGCGGCGGTGCCCATCCAGCAGTCGTTGGGCTCGCCGACCACGCCCTTGCCCATCTGGGTCGTGAAAAACGGGATGCGGGTCTGGTTGATGAAGCGCCGGAGCATGCGCGAGGTGAGTTTGCGGTTGGCACCGGCGCCGCACATCAGCAGCGGGCGTTTGGCCCTGGTGATGGCTTCGACCGCGCGCGCGATCGACTTTTCCTCGGCCACCGGCCGGCGGGTCTGGCTGGCGACCAGCGGTTTGAGGCCGTCTGCGGGTTCACGTGCGATGTCCTCGGGCAGTTCCAGGTGTACGGCGCCGGGGCGTTCTTCTTCGGCCTGGCGAAAGGCCTCGCGCACTCGTGAAGGCACCGCGGTGGCCGATACGATCTGGCGCGTGTAATGAGTGACCGGGCGCATCAGGTCGACCACGTCGAGGATCTGGAAGTGACCCTGCTTGGAGGTCTTGATCGGCTTTTGGCCGGTGATCATCACCATTGGCATGGCGCCAAGCTGGGCGTAGGCGGCGGCCGTGATGAGGTTGGTGGCGCCGGGGCCTAGCGTGGAAAGACAGACCCCGGGCTTGCCGGTCAGGCGGCCGTGGCAGGCGGCCATGAATCCTGCGGCCTGCTCGTGGCGGGTGATCACCATTTCAATCGATGATTTGCGGATGGCTTCGAGCAGGTCGAGGTTTTCCTCGCCCGGTACGCCGAAAATTCGGGTCACGCCCTCGGCTTCCATGCACTCGACCATCAATCTGGCCGCGTTGGCTTCGCTCATTACAGGCTCCATTGGCAGTTAAAAAAGGGTATATGTAAAAGTGGTTACCAGAATGCTTTCGAGTGTAAGCGCCTGGGGTCAAGGCCGGGTGGTGTCATCCCGGTTCTTGCCCGGCGGCTGCACATCGCCGGTGATCAGGCGGATTCCGCGGCCGAATGTGAGATAGGACCAGAACCAGTTGGCCGCCACCACGATCCGGTTGCGAAAGCCGATCAAGAAGTAGATGTGGGCAATGCCCCAGAGCCACCAGCCGATGTGGCCCGAAATTCGCAGGCCGCGGAAGTTGACCACGGCCGAGTGCCGGCCGATGGTCGCCAGCTGGCCATAATCCTTGTAACGGAACGGTCCGGATGGTTTTCGGCCCTTGATGCGTGCAGTCAGTGCGCGTGCAACGTAATGGCCCTGCTGCTTGGCCGCCGGCGCCAGGCCGGGGGTCGGCGTGCCGTCGGCGCCGGTGTGCGAGGCGACATCGCCAATGATATAGATGTTCGGGTCGTCGGGCAGCCGCAGCCCGGGGTCGACCTCGACGCGCCCGGAGCGGTCGGTTTCAACGTCCAGCCATTGGCCGGCCGGCGAGGCCTTGACCCCGGCGCTCCAGATCACGGTTTCGGTGGCGATGACCGTGCTGCCGATCTTGACGCAGTTGGTGTCGATGCCGTCGACGCGTGAATTCAGGACCAGTTCGATGCCCATGTTTTCGAGCGACTTTTTGGCCTTGTCCGACAGCTGTTGAGGGAATCCGCGCAGGATCTGGTCGTTGGCGTCGACCAGCAGCACGCGCGCGTTTTCCGGCCGGATGTGGCGAAAGTCGCGCGTCAGCGTAAACCGGGTCAGCTCGGCGACCGCACCGGCCATTTCGACGCCGGTGGGGCCACCGCCGACGATGACGAAGGTCATCAGCGCGGCCCGGTGGTTGGGGTCTTCCTCCATTTCGGCGCGCTCGAAGGCCAGCAGGATTCGCCGGCGCAGCTCGGTCGCGTCCTCGATGCGCTTGAGCCCCGGGGCCAGCTTGCGCCAGTGATCGTTGCCGAAATAGTTGTGGGTGGCGCCGGTGGCCACGACCAGGTAGTCGTAGCCCACAGAACGACCACTCAGCGTCGAGACCTGGCGGCGCTGCCGATCGATCGAGGTGATCGTGTCCAGCAGCACAGCGACATTGGGCAACCGTCCGACGATGCCGCGAATGGGTTCTGCGATGTCGGCTGGCGAGAGCGCGGCCGTGGCCACCTGGTACAGCAGCGGCTGAAACAGATGGTAGTTATGCCGATCCATGATGGTGATGTCGACGGGCTCGCGAGCCAGCTTCAGGGCCGCGCTCAGGCCGGCAAAGCCGGCGCCGAGAATGACGATGTGCGGCCGATTGCGTTGCGGATCGGGCATGGATAGAGCCTTTGAATGCGGAATCTGCCCCAGTAGACCGACAAGCCGGGGAGTGCTTTCAATTTACCGCACTGGCCACGAGCCTGTCGGACTTAAGGAACCTCTGAACAAGTCTACGTGGGAGCGACGGCGCATTTGCGGGAGGCCCCGGCTCGGCTTGGGCGAGCGTGGTTTGGTTGTTCCAAATAAGCGCCCACAAACGAGGCGGCGGCCCGCAAAGACCTTTCCCAGCTGGGTTTTGCCGGTGAAGCCGCATCTCGCGCGCGACCTGACTCGGTCCTGGCAGACTGTCGGACTTAACGCTGATCTGCTGCGGAAAAGCCGGATTGGGCCAGATTTCCCGCTTTTCGTAGTTGAATCCAGGCCCCAGCATTGGCCTCAAAAGATCAAAAAAGCTGATTCCAACCGGCGATCGATCGCTTTGAATGGGTCAAGTCCGACAGACTCCTGGCACGCCAGCGGCCATTTGGCTTGTCATACGAGCGGCGTCGTGGCAGGCTTGTCCGATGACCAGCGAAAAAACCGCGCGCTATCGAGAGCATTATCGCCAGCAGTTGATTCCGGACGGGTATTCCGGCCCGCGCCATTTCGCCTTCATCCTGGGTTTTGTCGGCATGGTGATTGCGCTCGGCCTCATCTGGCTCGAAGACGTTCGGGCGCTGGAATGGCTGGCCGTGCCGGCAACTTTTCTGTACGCGAACCTGGCTGAGTACCTTGGTCATCGCTTCGTGATGCACCGGCGGCGGCCGGGCCTGGCTTCGATTCATGAACGCCATACGCTGCAGCACCACCGTTTCTTTACTCACGAAGCGATGCAGTTCGACAGTACCGACGATTTTCGCGCCGTGCTGTTTCCGCCGTTGTTGACGCTGTTCTTTATCGCGGCCTTCGCCTTGCCGGCCGGCGCGCTTCTGACCTGGCTGTTCTCGGCCAACGTGGCCTGGCTGTTCGTCGTGACCGCGGTGGCCTATTACGGTTCCTACGAGGTTCTGCATTTTGCCTATCACCAGGCCGACGGCTCGAAGATCCTGGCGCTGCCCGGCGTGCGTCGCATGCGTCGCCTGCATCACCGCCATCACGATCCATCCATCATGGCCCACGCCAACTTCAACATCACCTGGCCGATCTGCGATGCGCTGTTCGGTAGCCGGGTGACCGACGACCGATCAGACGACCGCTCAGACGACGCCGCCGACGACCGATTGCCCGAGCGAACCGATGTTTGAGTCATGCGAAGCATGGACTACAGTTGGATCCGTCCTGGCGCTGCCGGTCTCGGCGCATGCAAACCGGGGCTTTCCCGGTCACAACACGATAACCATCAATCCAACCCGGAGACCATCGATGCCGATTCAAAGCCGCCGCCCGCTGTTATCTTTGCTGCCATTTCTGGCCGTAATGCTGTGTCTGCCGCTTGCCCCGGCAACGGCAACGGCGCAAAACGTGCCCGCGCTTTCGGCCGACGTGATCCAGCTGCAGATCGAGGCGGTGCTCGCCGCCGAGCATCGTTCACCGGAGAATCGGCAGCGCGACCGGTTCCGGAACCCGGCCGGGACGCTCGCGTTTCTGGGCTGGCAGCCGGGCATGGCGATTGCTGAAATCTGGCCGGCCGGCGGCTGGTATACCGAAATACTCGCGCCCCTGACGCGCAAGCGCGGGCAGTATTTTGCCGCCGGTTTCGCCATGACGGCCGACCGCACGCCGCAGTGGCGCAAGGACTATCAAAAACAGTTCGCCGAAAAGCTCGAGGCCACGCCTGCAATCTACGATCATATCGTGTCCACCGAACTGTCGATTCCGGAACGTCCGACCTTTGCCCCGCCCGCGTCGCTGGACATGGTGCTGACCTTTCGCAACGTACACAACTGGGTCAACGGGGACTATGCGCCGGCCATGTTTTCGGCCCTGTACCGGGCGCTCAAGCCCGGCGGCATCCTGGGACTGGTCGAACACCGTGCGGCCCCGGGCACGCCGCGCAGCGAGGTGCCCGACCAGGGCTACATGACCGAACAGCACGTCATCGAGCTGGCCGAGTCGGCCGGTTTCGTACTGGAGGAAAAAAGCGAAATCAATGCCAATCCCGACGACACGCGTGATCATCCCGAAGGCGTCTGGAGCTTGCCGCCGTCCTACCGTGGTTGTCGCGGCCTGGACGAGGACGAAATGAATGCCTGCATCGAGCGCTTTCGCCCGATCGGCGAATCGGATCGGATGACAATGCGATTCAGGAAGCCTTGAGGCCGAAGGCCGCGGCTTTTTTGGGGTCCGGCATTTTGGGATGTTTCTACATTGACTGCAATATTTAAAAATGCCGCGTGGCCACATTTCCGGGGCCGATTACGGAAGAATCGGCCGCGCCGGGCTCAGCGGGGGCCGATCCCGCGCACGATCGCTTCGCGATCGGGCTCGATGCCGAGCTTGACCAGCGAGTGCTCGAGCCGCCGAAGCATCGGTCCCGGATCGGTGGCGCCGGGCGCGAGCGTGGCTCGGTCGAAGTCCAGCAGGTGAAACCGGCCCTCGGCGTCGACCAGGATATTGGTGGCATTCAGGTCCCGGTGCTGCAGACCGGCGTCGGCGAAGCGGGCGATGGTTTTTCCCAGCGCGAACCACTCTGCCGATTGCATCGACGAGGCGGCTGTTGAAAGCTCGGCGGCCGGTTCGATGCGCCGGGTTACAAGTGCTGCTGTGTACAGCGCGCCGCGCCGGGAAAATGCAGCGGCCAGTGGTTCGGGTACCGGCAGGCCGGCGGCAAACAGCGATCGGGTCACGCGCCATTCGCGAAATGGTCGGGTTCGATCCCGGCCGGTGAACAGGTAGCGCGACCGGCTCAAATGACGGACCAGGCCGCCACGATGATAAATCCGCAGCACGGCCGAGCCGATCGGTCCATCGACGGCCAGGGCCTGTCCGCGCCCGCCCAGGTCGGTGACCGGACCACGGCCTTGCCACCATTCGGGTTGGAACCAGCCGGGCGCCGGCGTGTCGATCCGGTCCGGGTCGAACAGCACCGTCAGTGTATTGAGCCTTAGAATGCGTTCCATGATGTTTTGCATTTTCACCTCGATGCGGCCGGCTGTCCAATGAATTCAGTGCCCGCGATTTGCCTGCTGCGGCTCTCGGCGCTTGGCGATGTCTGTCACTGCATTGGGCTGGTGCGCGCGCTGCAGCGGCAATGGCCGGATGCGGCGCTGACCTGGATCATCGGCAAGAATGAATTTCGACTCGTGCGCGAGCTGCCGGGCGTGGAATTCATGGTCTACGACAAGCGTGCTGGCCTGGCCGGAGTCCGCAATCTGCGCCGCTTGCTCAACGGCCGGCGCTTCGACGTGCTGCTGCACGCCCAGGTGTCGCTGCGCGCCAACCTGCTGGGCACGTTGCTGCGTGCCGACCGTCGAATTGGTTTTGATGCGTCGCGCAGCCGCGAAGGGCATCGCCTGGTGGTCAACGAGACCCTCCCGGCCGTGCCGTACCAGCACCAGGCAGAGGCGCTGCTGGAATTCGCGCGCGTGCTCGGCGCCGAGCCTGCGGGTGTGGATCGTGCGCCACCGGTGCGCGATGAGGATCGGCAATTCGCAGCCCGGCACCAGCCCGAGCCGGGCAGGGCGGTGTTGATCAGCCCGTGCTCGAGCCACGCCATGCGAAACTGGACCGTCGCAGGTTATGCGGAGACGGCCGACTGGGTAATTGAGAAGACCGGTCGGGCGGTGATTCTGATCGGCGGTCCGTCAGCGCAGGAAAAACAGCTGGGGGCAGCGATCGAGGCGGCCATGCGGCACAAGCCGCTGAACCTGATCGGCAAGGATACGCTGGGCCAGTCGCTGGCGATGCTCGAACGTGCTGCCTGCCTGGTCGCGCCCGATTCCGGGCCGGTGCATTTTGCCGCGGCCCTGGGCACGCCGGTGGTCGGGCTGTATGCCTCGACCTGGTCGCGCCGTTCCGGCCCGTTGGGCAGCCTGGAACACTGCGTCGACCGTTTTCCCGAAGCCTGTCGCCGATACCTCGGGCGCGAGCCCGAACAGGTCAGATGGGGCAAGCGGATCGAGAAGCCCGGTGTGATGACGTTGATCGAGCCGGAGGCGGTGATCGCCGGTTTGAGGGTTGTGCTGGACCAAAGCCGCTGAATTGGTCGGGAGTAGCGGGTTTCGCATTGCTCGATGCACGATCGCGTGTTTAGGCGAATCGCGGTCGGGAGGCTGTTCCTGCAAAACAATCCAGAGACGCGTATGGTTTTTCCGGAAATCGGAAATCGGAAATCGTTCAGTATTCCCTGTAGCTCTTTTCTTCCAGGATGGTCGAGCCCAGCGCCTCGTTGATGCGGCGCTTGACCGTGGCGCGCCGGTCGTTGGTTTTGTAGACGCTCCTGGCCAGTTCGACGAAGCGCGAACCGAAGTCGTTTTCTCGTTCGCAGTCGCGGATTTCGTCCTCGATTTTCCAGAGCTTTTCGTTGAGGGATTTCAACTCGGTGCGACCGGCGGTAACCTCGGCGGTCTCGGCGGCTTCGCCGTGCCAGAGGCCGGTCAGCAGATCGAGTTCGCGCTCGACGTTGGCGCGCTTGTGCGGGTCGCCGATGCGCTCGGACTTGATTTCGAGGATGGAAATCTTGTCGAGCAACTCGCCCGGAGAAATGGGTACGGGGATGGGTTTGGTCATGTCTTCACTGCCGCTGCCGAATCCGGGGCGCGGAGCGCCCCGGATGGGGATCGATTGAGGGAGATGATCAGCTCGGCTGGTCGACCGACTTCATGCTCAGCCGGATGCGACCCTGCTTGTCGACTTCCAGAACCTGGACCCTGACTTTCTGGCCTTCGGACAGCGCATCGGTGACGTTTTCGACACGCTCGTCGGAGATCTGGGAGATGTGGACCAGGCCGTCCTTGCCCGGCAGGATCTGCACGAATGCGCCGAAGTTCATGATTTTCTGAACCGTGCCTTCGTAGATCGTGCCGACTTCGACGTCGGCGGTGATCTGCTCGATCTGGCGGCGCGCCTCGTCGGCGGCATCCTTGTTGGCCGACGCGATGGTGATGGTGCCGTCATCGGCGATATCGATGGTGGTCCCGGTTTGCTCGGTGATCTGGCGAATGGTCGAGCCGCCCTTGCCGATGACATCGCGGATCTTGTCCGGATGCACGCGCATGGTGAACAGGCGCGGCGCATATTCGCTCATCTCGCCACGCGGCTTGTCGAGCACCTTGTTCATTTCGCCGAGGATGTGGGTACGACCGCCTTTTGCCTGTTCCAGCGCGGCATGCATGATTTCGCGCGTAATGCCCTGGATCTTGATGTCCATCTGCAAGGCAGTAACAGCCTGATCGGTGCCTGCGACCTTGAAATCCATGTCGCCGAGATGATCTTCGTCACCGAGGATGTCGGACAGTACGGCGAACTTGTCGCCTTCCTTGATCAGGCCCATGGCGATGCCGGCGACCGGTGCCTTGAGCGGCACCCCTGCATCCATCAGTGCCAGCGAGGTACCGCATACGGAGGCCATCGAGCTGGAGCCATTGGATTCGGTGATTTCGGAAACCACGCGAAGCACGTAGGGAAAGTCTTCGGGTTTGGGAAGTACCGCCATGACACCGCGCTTGGCCAGGCGCCCGTGGCCGATTTCGCGGCGCTTGGGGCCCAGCATGAAGCTGGTTTCGCCGACGCAGAACGGCGGGAAGTTGTAGTGCAGCATGAACCGGTCTTTGTATTCGCCTTCGACGGCATCGATGATCTGCGCATCGCGGCCGGTACCCAGCGTGGCCACAACCATGGCCTGGGTTTCACCGCGGGTGAAAATCGCCGATCCGTGCGTGCGTGGCAGGCAGCGAACCTGGATGTCGATCGGGCGCACGGTGGTCAGGTCGCGACCGTCGATCCTTGGTTTGCCTTCGAGAATCCGGGTTCTGACGAAATCCTTCTCCATCTTGTGGAAGGCGCCCTTGACGTCATCGACGCTCCACTCGCCGTTGGCGTCCTCGGGCACCAGCGCATCGATCAGCGAGCGCTTGACCGCGCCGAGTGCTTCATGGCGCTGACCCTTGTCGGTGTGCTGGTACGCCTGCTGCAGGCCTTCGAGCGCAAATTCGCGAACTTTCTCTCCGAGGCCGCGCGGCGCTTCCGGCGCAGACCAGTTCCAGCTGGGCTTGCCGGCTTCGGCGGCCAGTTCCTTGATTGCGCTGATTGCGACCTGCATTTGCTCGTGGCCGAAAGTGACCGCGCCAAGCATTTCTTCTTCGGTCAGCAGGTCGGCTTCGGATTCGACCATCAACACGGCCTCGTCGGTGCCGGCCACGACCAGGTCGAGTCGGGAGTCCTGCATTTGGGTGGCCGTCGGGCACAGCATGTACTGACCATTGATAAAGCCGACGCGTGCACCGCCAATGGGGCCCTGGAATGGCGTGCCGGAGATGGCCAGCGCCGCCGAGGCGCCGATCATGGCCGGGATGTCGCCGTCGATTTCCGGGTTCAGCGACATGACCGTGGCGATGACCTGAATTTCGTTCATGAAGCCGGCCGGGAACAGCGGCCGCAGCGGCCGATCGATCAGGCGCGAGGTCAGCGTTTCCTTTTCGGTCGGGCGACCTTCGCGCTTGAAGAATCCGCCCGGGATCTTGCCGGCGGAGTAGAATTTTTCCTGGTAGTTGATGGTCAGCGGGAAAAACGCCTGGCCGGGCTTGGCTTCGGGGCGCGCGACGGCGGTGACCAGAACGACGGTGTCGCCCATGGTGACCAGGACTGCGCCGGTGGCCTGGCGGGCCAGGTGGCCGGTTTCCAGGGTGACGGTATGCTCACCGTATTGAAAGGTTTTCGAAACTTTATTGAACACGTGGAAATTCTCCAGATACAAAAATGAAAATCAAAAAACGACAGAACACCGGCTGTTGAATCAACAACCGGTGTCGGGTCGGGTCATGGGGCGCAGTGGCGCTTAACGGCGCAGGCCGAGACGCTGAACGATGTCGCGGTAGCGCTGGATATCCTTGTTGCGAACGTAGTTGAGCAGCGAACGGCGCTGGTTGACCAGTCGAATCAGGCCCTTGCGAGAATGATGATCTTTCTTGTGGTCCTGGAAATGTCCGGTGAGATGTTTGATCCGCGCGGTCAGCAGCGCGATCTGGACTTCCGGCGAGCCTGTGTCGCTTCCCGAAAGCTGGTATTCGGAAACGATCTGTTGCTTCTGTTCTGCACTCAAAGACATGTCGTCCTAACTCCAAACTGAAATTGTGTATTTCGTTTGGCGACCGGGCTTTTCCAGAAAACCCCCTCGGATGGATTTGCATTTCCGAAGCCGGGCTTTGTGCAAAAGCCCCGATCACCGTTATCAAGCGCGGAATTATAACGTGTTTTGCAGGCGCCGGACAAGTTCCGAACGCAGATCCGAACGCAGATCGAGTCGCCCGATTGACTGACGTTTCGACAGCAGGCCGGGCTGCTGTCGATGAATGCGCGATGATTCACTGGCCCTTGTCGATGCGATGACGGGTCGATTCCGGCTTTCGGTCAAGCGCCGGTCAGGCGGGCCCGGGCTTTCTGAAACAGGCTGCCGGTCGAGAATCGATCGTTTTTCCAGACCCCGGGGCTGGATTCGCCCAGCAGTTCCAGCGCCTGGGCCAGGTTGCCGGAAGTATGGATGTGGAACAGGTCATTGGTCGAGGCCTGGATGACTTCTGGCTCAAGCATCAGTGCATTGCGCTGGACCGCGGGGATGATGATTCCGGCATCGATCTCGGATCGATGCTCGTGCGCGAACTGGAACACCGCCTCGATTCGCTCGTTGACAAACGGAACGGCCAGCAGGCTCGTGTCGAGCCCAAGATCGGCGCTGACAGCCAGGTTCTGGCGCAATGGCTGCTCGGCGAGTTCGCTGAGCAAGGCGGCCATGGCGCAAAAAAGCAGCGACTCGGATGCTTCGATGCGGGCCGCCTGGCCGCCCGCATCGCTGCAGCGGAACACGGCGTGAATCCGCAGCGGTTCGTCGATATGCAGCACTCGGGCCAGCAATACTTCGATTTGCAGACCCAGGTTTGCGCGTATTTCCGCGCTGGCGCCGGCGATCCCGTCGAAGGCGAAAGCCGACGACTGGCCGGTGGTCACAACCGTCTGGACACGCACCAGGCGGCCATGCTGCAGCCGGCCGTCGTGTTCGATGCAGCTCATGTGGAGCTGCCCTTGCAGCGGCCGGCGGGCCGGAAAACTGGATGCGGCTGCGGTATTGAGCGTGTGCCGTGCCGGTGCGCTGAATCGGGCCTGCTTGATCGCCGCCGCGACGCCGGCCGCACTGATTCCGTGCTGGGCCTGCTCTTTGTCCAGCAAGGCGGCGCGCTGGGCCAGGCCGACCAATTCGCTGATGCGGGTCGACAGGCGACCGACGCCGCCGGCCCGCGCTGCATGCTCGACCAGCGCCGCCAACGCTTCACGGCTGGGCCGCGGCAGTTCCAGGCGCGCGCACTCCTGCTTGAGCTGTTGCGCAATTCGGCGCGCTCCGTGCAGGTCGCGCGGGATGGTTTCCGGGATGTCGACCGGCGCGTCGAACAAGCGCATCAGGCCCGGGTGCCGGCGGTGCAGTTCTCGCCAGTGCGCATCGGTTCCGATCAGGACCAGCCGCGCGCGCAAGGGGATCGGGTCCGGACGCAAGGCAATGGATGCGCCGCCCTCGGCGGCGGTCGTGATCGAGATCTGCTCGCTGGCCAGCGTTTGGCGCAGCAGCGTGATGCTTTCGCCCTGGTCCAGCAGCGTTTCGGCATCGAGCACCAGAAATCCGCCGCTGGCCGCCAGCAGGCTGCCGGCCCGGATGCCGCGAAACGAGGCGATCGAGCGGTTGCTTTCAAGCCACGACGGGTCGATCGTGCCGATTAGATTTCGGGGTGTCGGGTGGTTTTCAACGTAGAGCGACCCGGCGTCTTGAGCGGCGGCAAACACCAGGTTGACGCCATACAGCAGTTCCGGGTCGGCCAGGTGGGCGGTGGGCCGGCCGACGCGCTTTTCGAGTACGTCGCCGATCATCGAGTCGATGTGCCGGTTGACTTCGGCCTGGTCGAACTGTTCGATCAGCGGTTGAGCCAGGTTGGCCAGAAGGCGGCGCGTTTCGGCGCGCAACAGTCGGTTGCCGAGCTGCTGCGAGCGTTTCCAGATCTGGTTGACCTCTTTCGAAATCTCGGAAAGCTGCTGCTGGCTTTCCCGGATGATTTCGCGGATCTGGTTGAATTCTTTCTGGCTGACCTGGCCCTTGGCGACGAGGTTGGCCAGGTCGTCCTGGGTGATGACCCGTCCGGTTTGTTGGACATGCACGGTCAGACGCACCAGCTGTCCGACTTCTTCGCGCACCAGGATCAGCCCGTGAGGCTTGAGCCGAGCCTCCAGTGGCGCCGTGATGCGCCGCATCTCGGCGTCGCTTCGGTCATTGAGCGCCTGGAGCCGGTTGCGGATGGGCCTGGATTGCAGCGCAACTTCGAGCTGATCGCGAATAAAGCAGCTGATCTCCTGGATTTCCAGCCGAAATTGACGTCCCTGTCCGGGCGGTAATTGAATGAGCCTGGGACGATCGGGGCTATCGAAGTTGTGGACGAAACAACAGTCGCGAAGCGGCTGTGGCGGCGGCTGGACGCCGGCGACGGCCTGTTTCAGCAACGAACGCCGGCCGGTGCCCGGGGCGCCGCGAATAAAGACGCCACCGCAATGCGATGGCTTCGAATAGGCGGTCAGCGTCAGCGCCTCGCCGAGCCGCGCGAGACTCTCGGAACCGATTGCGGCGAGATTGTCGTCGTCGGCCAGCGCTTCGGGCGACAAGCGCCAGCGAAGTTCGGCCGGCGGAATTCGTGTGAGTGCCATAATCCCCTGCCCGGTTCCCAAGTGCCGTGATTCTATCCCAGCACGCTGCATCGAATCCGGTCAGGCAAGTCCCGAGTTGGATTCTCTGGCGACCCGTTCGGTGTAGCTGACCCAGGCCTCGGCCACGATTTGCGGGTTTTCCAGCATTGGCAGATGCCCGGTGTCGGGCAGCATCAGCGTTTCGGCGTTTTTTAGGCGCTGGGCGAGAACCTCTGCACCGGCGGGGTTGAGGATCTGGTCGGAGCGGCCCCATACGATCAGTGTCGGAACGTCCATGCCAGCGGCCAGTTGTTCGGTCGGCGTGGAATCGAAACGAATGGCATCGAAGGCGCGCTGGTGTTCGCTTGCCCGGGCGGCCGAGCGTGCCGCCAGGTATTTCGCCAGTGGCGTCGGAATCCAGGGCGGGTGGACGAAGCAGTAGTCGATCAGCCGCCGGAAATCTTCGTAGTGCCGGACGATCAACGGATTGTGCCGCTCCTCGGCAATTTCCTGGAACAGCGGCGACAGTTCGACACTCTCGACGCCGCCGGGCGCAAGCAGCCAGAGCGCGCGGATTCTTTGCGGATATTTTTTTGCGATTGCGCAGGCAATATAGGCGCCCATCGAACTGCCGCCGAGGTAGCAATGCTGGATGCCGGCATGCGTCATCCAGTCGACCACCGAATCGGCCTGGGCCTCGATACGATAATCGACGCTGCCGTCGGTACGGGTTTGGCCAAAACCGGGCAAATCGGGCGCCAGTATGCGGAAGTGCCCGGAAAGGTAGCGTGCTACGCGGTTGAAATGGTCGGCATCTGCGTTGAAGCCGTGCAGCAGCACCAGGGTTTCACCGCGGCCGCCTTCGAGAACATGCCAGCGCTGGTCACCGACATCGATATGACAGGATTGCAGGCGGCCGTGGCGGCGGTCCAGGGCGCGGAACAGCCGGGCCGGAAGCGCTGGCCAGAATCGCCAGATGACGGCCAAAACCGTCAGAACTGCAATCAGGATAATCAATAGGCCCATAGCTGCACAATGCTGGAATTTTGGCTGATAGTGTACCCTGCCGCAAATTTGACATTCAGGGTGTGCGAGCCGGCTTGTGTAGTCTCGATTGTCATCCGCGGTGGAAAAGTCCGTACTTGACCCGTAAAAGATGATGCCCCGATGACTCCGATGAATGTACACGAGCCGGCCGACTGGCTGCAAGTATTTTGGCGCGATGGCTTCGTCGTGTTGCCCGGGCTGTGCGAACCGCAGTGCTTGCGATCGATGAAGGATCGAATCGCGGCTGACCTCGAAAGCGGCCGCGGGCCGGTCGAATACGAGGCCGAGGTCGGCTATCCGGGTGCGCCGGCGACGCTGGAGGTGCCTGGTGGCCGGACTGTGCGGCGCCTGCGCGATGCGCTGGGGCGCGATCCCGTTTTTCGCGAATGGGCCTGTTGCCGGGCGCTGCTCGACCCGGTGCGCTCGCTGCTCGGTAGCCACTCGGTGCGGGTTGTGCGCGCCCACCACAATTGCATCATGACCAAACAACCCGAGTACTCCAGCGCCACCGCTTGGCACCAGGACATCCGTTACTGGTCTTTTCAGCGCCCGGACCTGATCAACGTCTGGACCGCGCTGGGCCATGAATCGCAGGACAACGGCGGCATGCGCCTGATTCCGGGTTCGCATCGTCTGATCATGGACGACGCAGTGTTCGACCGACAGCGATTCTTTCGCGACGATCGACCCTCGAACCAGGCGCTGATCGAGCAGTCGGTCCAGGCCGATCTCGCGCCCGGCGACGTGTTGCTGTTCCATGCTGCGCTGCTGCATTCGGCCGGGCGTAACCGGTGCGGTGAGCAAAAGCTTTCTGTAGTGTTTTCTTACCGCCGCCATGACAATCTGCCGTTGCCGGGCAGTCGATCGGCCGAATGCGCCGATCTCGATCCGGAATCGGCCTGATGTCGATCAGCTGCCCGGGAGCCTGTCGGGCTGCTTTTTCGCGGCGGTTTTCTTGGCGGTTTTTTTACCGGCGTGTTTTTTATCGGCTTTGCGGGCAGCTTCGGGCTCAGGCGCGGCAGCCGGACCGGCGGCTCGGCGTCGCTTTGACGCCCAGAACGGCAACTTGCACGATTCGTAGACCAGCACCGAAAGCAGGATGCCGATGGCGATCCAGGCCAGCGATGCCGGGTCGACGGGAACGGTCGGCGTGAACGAGTCGGCGGCACGCCGGGCGATCGACCAGTCGGCATGACGGACGAGCAGCACTGGCCGCAGCATCGCCGGCGCCTCGATCAGAACCTGCGCCAGGCGCTCGAGTTCGTGCAGGCGCAGCGAAAGTTCGGCGATTGCCTGCTCTCGCGCATCCTCGGCCAGCCAGGGCAGTATCCGGCCATCGGCAACGCGCTCGATCGTCAGCCGGGCCTCGTCGATATGTCCGCCCAGGCGTTGCAGATAGGCTTGCGTGAAAGCCGGCGCCTGGGAAAATCCGAGCCCGCCGAAAGCGCCAAACGAGGCGCTGCCGAAATGATCCAGCCTGCGCGACAGCCAGCTCACCGGGGTCGCCGCGGGCGCGCCTCGGCGTCCGATTCCGGTTCGCGCTGGATTTCGGGCGAATCCAGATCTTCGTTGCCGGGTACCGGGTCATGGCCGCCTTGACAAAACGGCTGGCATCGTCCGATTCGCTTGATCGCCATCCAGCTTCCGCGCCACGGCCCGTACAGCTCGATCGCCTGCTCGGCGTAGCGCGAGCAGGTCGGATGGAAGCGGCACTGCTGGCCGATCAGCGGCGAAAGCAGGCGGCGGTATAGATGGATCAGGCGAATCAGGATCGTTTGCATGGCGCTTGCATTCTGAACCATGACGGGGTATATAATTGCGCGCTTATCAAAATGACGCTGGCGCCTATTGAAGCGGGACATTTAAAAATGATGAAAGAAGCCGTAAAGCTACCAAAGAATTATCGTCCTTCGGAAGACGAAGAATACATGAATGTAATGCAGGTCGAGTATTTTCGCCAAAAACTGAAGCAGTGGCGCGACGATCTGATCGAGGAATCTCAGGAGACGATCAACAACCTTCGTGGCGAAGTCCGGGACGTTGGCGACGAGGCCGAGCGAGCTTCGCGCGAGACCGAAAACAGCCTCGAGCTGCGAACCCGCGACCGCTATCGCAAGCTGCTGGGCAAGATCGACCAGGCGCTTGCCCGGATTGAAGACGACAGCTACGGCTTCTGCGAGGAGACCGGTGAAGAAATCGGGCTGGCGCGCCTGGAGGCACGGCCAATCGCGACCTTGTGCCTGGATGCGCAGGAGCGCTGGGAACTCAAGCAAAAGCAGATGAAGGACAGCCGATAGTATCCCTGCCGGACTGAACGCTGAACGCTGACCGATTGCCGAAACAGCCGGATTGGGCTGGATGCCCGGGTCGTTCAGGACTTCGCTGACCCGGCTTGCCCACCGCCTCGATGGATCGAAAAATCCGCCCCCGGCGACTGGCTGCCCTGGCCGTGATCAGCTGGATGCTGCAATCTCGTCATTTCACGGTTTGCCGGACTTTTAGCCGCCGGATGTTTCGGATTGCCTGCGGGCAATCACCGTTTCTGGTTTACAATTAATTTACAATTAACCATTATATAGGTAGGGAGCACAACCATGATTCGACAGGCGTTGATGATCGCGGCATTGTCGCTGGCTTCGGCCAGCGCATTTTCCCAGGACACGGTTTTTGATGATCGATGGTACGTGGGCGTCAAGGGTGGGGGCGCGCGGCTGGGTGATGATCGGCTGACCGATTCACTCGCACCGTATTTCGGTGCCTACATTGGGCGCTACTTCAGCCCCGATTTCAGCCTCGATCTTCAACTCGACACGTATTCGACTGAATTCGATTCCGACGACATCGGCATCCCGGCCGGCCGCGGCGATGATTTCGATATCTTCAGCTACGGCGTGTTCGGCCGCTATTACTTCGGCGCCGAAGCACGCGAGCGAATCTACGGCCTGGCTGGAATCGGCATACAGGAACACGACAGTTTCCTCGATGACGGCCGTGACATCTTCGCCTCGCTGGGCCTGGGTGTGCTGTCGAAATTGACGCCAAACCTCGGCGCACGGCTCGAATTCGAGGCTCGTTATGACAATGATCGGGAAACGCGAGATTCCAGCAGCGGCTTTTTCGACCTGATTGCCTCGGTGGGGCTGAATTATTCCTTCGGCCAGCCGCCGGCCGCGCCGACCAGCCAGGCACCGCCGGCCCGCGAACCGGCCCCGGCTCGGCCCGCAGCACCGCGTCCGGCGCCGCCGGCCCCGGCACCGGTTCGCGAAGTGGTCGCCGAGTTCGACAGCGCGGTGACGTTTGCATTCGATTCGGCGCGGATTCGCCCGGAAGCCGAGGACGAACTGGATCGCGCGGCGAAGATTTTGAGCGTGCGTGACGAAATCATTCTGATCGAAGTTGCTGGTCACACTGACGATATCGGGCCCGATTCCTACAACCAGCAGCTTTCGGTTCGTCGTGCCCAGGCCGTGGCCGATTACCTTGCTGCCAAGGGCATTTCCCGTGATCGCATGGAAGTGCGCGGTTATGGCGAGGCCCGGCCCCGAGTGGCCAATACCTCGCCGGAAAACCGCGCTCGAAATCGCCGCGTGGTGCTGACGGTGCTCGAACGCAACGGCAACTGATTACCGCAGCCTGCCTGCGACGATCAGCTATAAAAAAGGCCCGCGTGGTGCGGGCCTTTTTCGTATCCGGGCAAGCGATCGGCGCTTGTCAATGACCGGATGACCCGGTCGCGCCGATCAAGGTCGCGGGTGCCGGGGCCGATCAACTGAGGCTGTCGATCAATTCCACGGTCGATTTCCGAAGACGTTCAACCGCCTCGAGCAGCCGGTCCGAAGCTTCTTGCCGGGCCTCGGCATCATCGCGCTTGTCGAGGTCTGCAGCCCGCGTCTGCCAGGTGTCGAACAGTCGCCGGCCGGCCGACGGCAACGGCTCCGGCATCATCGCAGGGCCCGTCGGGCATGCCCCCGGATCGCTTGCAGCATCGAGTTCAGGCCGTTCGAACGGGTTGCCGACAGGTGCTCGCTGAGCCCGAGTTCGCGGATGAACCGGGGTTCGGCGGCCAGGATGTCCCGAGCGCTGTGACCCGAATACACGCGCAGCATCAGGTAGACCAGGCCCGAAACGATTGCCGCATCGCTGTTGGCGCGAAATTCGAGGTGCTCGGCGTCGCCCTCGACGTGCAGCCAGACCTGCGACTGGCAGCCTTCGAGCAGCACGTCGTCGCGCATTTCCGCTGCATCCAGCGGCTCGAGCTTCCGGCCCAGATCGATGATGTACTGGTACTTGTCCAGCCAATCGTCGAACAGCGAAAATTCCTCGATGATCTCGTCCTGGGTCTGTTCGATATCCATTTCGCCAACCTTGTCAATCAATGAACTTCAGGCGCACTCGGTGCGCGCCTTGATGCGCCAGCGCGTGCCTTCGGCAGAGTCCTCCAGTTCAACGCCCATTTCGTCGAGTTGGTCGCGAAGCCGGTCGGCTTCGGCAAAGTTGCGCTGATCGCGGGCCTGTGAGCGCGCGGCGATCAGTTGCTCGACCGCTGCCGCATCGACCCCGGCTTCGGCCCGGCGTTGGGTGTTCCATTGTTCGGGTTGTTGCAGCAGGCCGAGCAACTGGCCGGATGCGCCCAACAGAGCGGTCAGTCGTGCCGCCTCGGCCGGGTCCTTGTCGATCTGTCCGAGTTGTCGGGCCAGGCGATTGAGCTCGGCCAGCGCCGCCGGGGTATTCAAGTCGTCCTCCAGCGCCTCGATGACGGCCGCGTCGGCCTGGGCTTCGGGCGCGGCCTCGACGCCGGACTCGGCCAGCGTGCGGTAGATTCGGTCGAGTGTGGCCACGGCCTGGCGCAACGATTTTTCGGACCAGTCCAGCGGCTGGCGGTAGTGAGCCGACAACAGTACGTAGCGGATTGCCTCGCCGGGCCAGTTTTTGAGCAGGTCGTGGACGATCAGCGTGTTGCCCAGGCTTTTCGACATCTTGCGCTGCTCGACGTTGACGAAGCCGTTGTGCAGCCAGTAACGGGCAAAGACTTCGGTGCCGTGGGCGCAGCGGCTTTGCGCGATCTCGTTTTCGTGGTGCGGAAACACCAGGTCCTGGCCGCCGGCGTGGATATCGATGATTGTGCCCAGGTGGGCCGCGCTCATCGCCGAGCACTCGATATGCCAGCCCGGACGGCCGCGTCCCCAGGGGCTGTCCCAGCCCGGGATGTCGGCATCCGACGGCTTCCAGAGCACGAAGTCGGCCGGGTTTTTCTTGTACGGAGCAATTTCGACGCGCGCGCCGGCTACCATTTCGCGTCGATCGCGGCGCGACAGGCGGCCATAATCTTCGAAGGTGCTGATATCGAACAGCACGTGGCCCTCGGCCTGGTAGGCATGGCCGGCCTCGATCAGGCGGCCGATCATTGAGATGATCTCGTCGATATGTTCGGTGGCACGTGGCTCCACGCTGGGGCGTCCGACGCCGAGCGCGGCCATGTCGGCATGGTAGGCTTCGGAAAAACGCCGCGTAAGCACGCCGATCCCGATGCCTTGCTCGGCCGCCGACTGGTTGATCTTGTCGTCCACGTCGGTGATGTTGCGCGCATAAACGACCTTCGGGTAGCGGGTCTGGAGCAATCGAAACAGCAGGTCGAAAATGACCGCCGGACGCGCGTTGCCGATATGGGCGTAGTTGTAGACCGTCGGGCCGCAGGCGTACATCGTCACGCGTTCGGGGTCGATCGGTACGAAGTCCTGCTTCTTACGCGTCAGCGTGTTGTAGAGTTTCAGCGCCATGGGGTTAATCGGTCCTTCGGTTGAAAAGGTAAACTGTTGTCAGCATCAGGTCGGCGGATTCGGCCCGGAAAGCCGGGAAGAGAAACCCGGCAACGAAACCAGGATCGACAATCCATGAAGAAATCGCCGGCCCGCCTGTTAACGTCAAAGTCTAACGGATTCGAATTAAAGTCATGAGATCAAAGCCACAGTTGTCCCGGCCGGGCGAAAGCTACCGGCCGCACGTTGAACGCCTTATCGGGCAGGCCACCGAGGTTCTGTCGCAGGCCGGCTACGACCGCCTGCTGATCCATTCCGGACGGCCACGGACCCGGTTCCAGGACGATTACCAGCCGCCGTTCCGGGCCCACCCGTATTTCATCCACTGGCTGCCGCTGCCGCGCAGCCCCGATTGCCTGCTCGACATCCGGCCGGGCAGGCGGCCGCGGTTGTGGCTTGCGGCACCCGAGGATTTCTGGCATGCAGCGCCTGACGCGCCGGAAGACTGGTGGGCACAGTGCTTCGAGATCGAGCTTGTAAGCGATGCGGCCGGGTGGCAGCATGTGCTCGACGAGGTTTCAGCCACGGCGCTGATTGCCGACCCGCATGATTTTCCCGGGCTGGGACGGCATGCCGACCTGAATCCGGAAACCGTGCTCGGCCTGCTGGATCAACAGCGAACCGTCAAGAGCGACTGGCAAATCCAGTGCATTCGGGCGGCCAACCGGATCGCGATGGCCGGTCACCGGGCCGCGGCCGACGCATTTTCATCCGGTGCCTCGGAGCTCGAGATTCACCTGGCCTACCTGCACGCGGCCCAGCATGATCCGGATACCTTGCCATACAACAGCATCGTGGCCTTGAACGAACACGCCGCGGTTCTGCATTACCAGCTTCGCGATGCCCAGGCGCCCGAGCGTCGTCGCAGTTTTTTAATCGACGCCGGCGCCGACTGCCATGGCTATGCGGCCGACATTACCCGCAGCTACAGCGCCGACGACGGCCTGTTTGCCGCGCTGATTTCCGAAATGGACCGCTTGCAGCAGCAATTGGTCGCCCGCATGCAGGTCGGGCGCAGCTATGTCGACCTGCATTACGAGGCCCACCGCGGGGTTGCCGAAATCCTGGAATCCTCAAAGATCTGCGACATGAGCGTCGATGCCATGCTCGAGGCCAACCTGACTTCGACATTCTTGCCGCATGGCTTGGGGCATTTTCTCGGCATACAGGTACACGATGTGGCAGGCCGGGTCGGCCCCGACGGCCGTCATTTGCCGCCGCCGGAGCAGCACCCGTTTCTGAGGCTCACCCGCGAGCTTCAAAAAGACAACGTGCTGACAGTCGAGCCGGGTCTGTACTTCATTCCGCAACTGCTGGACCGGTTGCGCGACACCCCGTTGTCGGGTCACATCGACTGGAAATTGATCGAAACCCTGCTGCCCTATGGCGGCATTCGCATCGAGGACGACGTGCTGGTGCAACTGGAGGAGCCGGTCAACTTGACGCGGGAAGCCTGAGTCCGGGAGTCGGGAGTCGGGAGTCGGGAGTCGGGA
>JAVVET010000035.1:0-33764 GCA_032251235.1 Wenzhouxiangellaceae bacterium | reverse complement strand
CTTTTGGCGCCACAAAAGGAACTCGCCATAACCGGCGCAGCCGGTGGCGAAACGCCGTTGATCTTGTATTTGAGCTGAATTCCCGACTCCGAGTCAATCCCGAGTCGAGAAAAATCATCAGCGCGGTTGTTGCCGCAACAGGCGGCTCAGGCCGCCTGTTCGACCTGCTTGACTGGACCGTTGAGCAGCGCATCGCGCGTGACCTCGACGATCATGTCGACCTCGGCCGACGTGATATCGAAGGTCGGGGTGTAGCGCAATGAATTTTCGCCGCCGTGGATCACGTTGATGCCGTGGATCCTGAGGTATTCCTCGGTCGAGCCGGCTCCGTAGGCCTTGTAGCGGCTGCCGTCGAGTTCGATCGAAAACAGCAGCCCGGTGCCCTGGACGCGCGTGATTCGTCCATCGAGTTCCTTTTTGAGCTGCTCGAATTTCTCGATGAATTCGTGTCCGCGGGATTTGATGTTGTCGCGCAGTTCCGGCGTGACCTGGCCCAGCACCGTCGTGGCCACGTCCAGTGCGCGCGGGTTGGTGGTCATGGTGTTGCCGTATATGCCCTTGCGATACAGCTTGACGGCGCGCTCGGTCATGCCGAGCACCGATAGCGGGTACTGGCCGCCATTGAGTGCCTTGGACCAGGTTTCCATGTCCGGTGCTTCCAGATCCTGAAAGCCGGGGTAGTCGACCAGCGACAGGACGCCCTCGGTGCGCAGCCCGGCCTGGATCGAATCCATCAGCAACAAGGTGCCGTGCTGCAGCGACAGCTCGCGTGCAAGCGCGTAGAAGGCCGGTTCCAGCGCCGCACCCGGATTGCCTTCGCCCATGACCGGTTCCATGAACATCGCTTCGAAAAACACATTGGCCTGGTCGGCCCAGGCGAAGATTTCTCGCAGGTGCTCGCAGTTGTTTGGTTCCACGGTGACCAGGCTGTCATCGTCGCGGAACGAGGCCAGATGCCTTGCATAGCCGGCACGGCTGGAATCGGAATAGCGGGCCGGACGATCGGTGCGGCCGTGGAAGCCACCGGTCAGCGACAGGCGCTTGATCGCAGCACCTTCGCGCGGGCCACCGGGGTCGGTCATGAGTTTGGTATTGACATCGGCGATGCGGCCGGCCACGGTCACCGCCTCCGAGCCGGAGTTCATGCACAGGAAACGGTCGAACGGGCAGCCGTCGATCCGGGTATGGCCCAGCTCGGCGCGCAGCTTCTCGACGAATCGCAGGTGGCTGAAGCTGGGCGTCATGACATTGGCCATGACGTGCGGCTGATTCATCGAGTGCAGCACGGCATCCGGTGCGTGGCCGAAACCCAGCATGCCGTAACCGCCCGAATCGTGCAGCACCGCGCCCTTGCTGGTGATGATCCATGGGCCCCTGGCGGCCAGTGCGACATACGGGTTGACCGCGTCGTCGGCGTAGAAATTCACGTAACCGGCCTGCAGTTCGGCCTGCTGCTCGATATCGTCGGCCTGCCACAGGTCGGGATAGGCCGAGCGCCAGCACTCGGCGACGCTCAGGGCCTGGTCGACGGCCTGGGTCAGGCGCTTGTCGGATGCGGCAAAGCGTTCGACGATGTCGTCGTCGAGTCCGCGCGTATGCTGTTCGCCGCCAGCGTTCCTGAGTTGGTCGAGTTTTTCGAGAATTTTCATTTTCCACACCTTTTAAAAGAGCCGCCGGCTCAAGGCCGGCGGATAATGGTTCGATCATGCATTGTAGCAAGCCGGGCGGCGGTCGCCAGCCCGGCTTTTCAGCGCCTGCTTACTCCTCGCCGAAAAAGAATCCAAACAGGTGGAGCAGGCTCAGGAACATGTTGTAGATCGATACGAACAGCGTCACGGTGGCCATGATGTAGTTGCGCTCGCCACCCTTGACGATTTGCTGGGTCTGGAACACGATCAAGCCGCACATCAGCACGGCGAACATCGCAGACACGACCAGTCCAAGCGCCGGCAGCGAGAAAATTGCCGACGCCAGCCCGGCCAGGAAGGCCACCAGGATGCCGGCGAACAGGAACGAGCCCATGAAGCTGAAATCCTTCTTGGTGGTCACGGCATAGGCCGAAAGCGCCAGGAAGGTGACGCCGGTCGCGCCCATGGCCGAGATCACCAGCTGATGGCCGTTGCTGAACATCGTCAGGTAAGACGAGATGATCGGTCCCAGGGTCAGGCCCATGAACCCGGTCAGCGCAAACACGCTGAGCAGGCCCCAGGCAGAATTGCGCAGCGACATGGTCAGAAACAGCAGGCCGAAATAGCCGACCAGCGTAATGATCATGCCCGGATGCGGCCAGTTGTTGGCCATGGACAGTAGTGCCGTGCCGGCTGAAAACAGCAGCGTCAGCGCCAGCAGATTCCAGGTATTGCGCAGCACTCGGCGGGCCTGGTCGTCGATTGCGCCCGAGGCGGCTCCGGTACGGTTGATGGTTGCAGCTTGAAGTCGGTCGTTCATTCGGGCTCCTGAAATTGGAAAAAGGGTATTACCAATGTGCTCGCGGATATATTCCGTCGATGCGTGATCTTATCAAGTCCTGATGACGAAGCGGTTGTTTTCCCGGTCAATGCGCACTTTGGGCCTGGCTTTCAATGCGACCAGCAATCCGAGTTCCCTGGCCAGCTCGCGCGCCGGTTCGGCAGCGCTTGCGCTGAGCGCGGCCAAATAGTCCCGCGGCCGTTGCCAGCGCCACAAACCGTAGGGCAAAACCATTCGCTTTTCGGTCTGACCCTCGATCGTGAACTCGTGTTCCCCGAGTATGCGCGGAATTTCACGTTGCTCCGGATTTTCAAGATGCCAGGCCGCCAGGCGCCGCTCGGTGTCCAGCAGCACCGGCAGCTGCTCGCGCGCCATGCGCTCGAGCACCGGGCGCAGCGTCGGGGCGATCGCGTCGTTGGATAAAAATTTTCCGTCGGCCGGCTCGGTCGACTGCATGCGCTCGACCCAGGCGGCGACGCGGGGCGCCTTTGCGCGCATCAATCGGCCCGGATAGGGGTCACGGTACAGGTGGGCGTACATTGGCCCGATCAAACCGAAGTCGCCGATCGAGGGTCGGCTGCCAAACAGGTAGTCGTGTTCGGCGAAGTGCGCATCGAGCTCGCCGAGCAGGCCGAGCCAGGATTTTTCGATGGCCGGGCGTGTTTTTTCGGTAATGCCGAGCCTGGGCACGAAGCCGCGAAAGCGCGCGCCGATTTTTTTTCCCAGTCTGCGGCGGATCCATTTCGGGAACCACGGAAACGCCATGGCGCCGAATTCGTCGTAAATATAGGGCAGGTTGTCGTCGGGGAAATTCCAGCGGTAGTGCATCGCCGGCAGCAGCAGCCATTCGTCGCCGTACAGTTCCAGCAACAGCGAAGCCAGGTGCTGGCGCGGCGTCGCAGGATAGACGCCACGCTCGGGAAAGCGCGGTTCCAGCGCATCGATGATGGCCGTGGTGTCCTGCAGCACCTCGTCCTCGGGCGTTTGCAGCACCGGGATGAACTTCACGCCGGTGCGCGGCACGATAAAGCGCTTGTAGGTCAGCACCGACGGCGATTTTTCGGTAAACGGGATGCCCTTTTTGCGCAGGTAGCTCCTGAGCTTGGCCGAATACAGTGAAAATTCGGCACCGTACATCACGTAATCGCTGGCGGCTGGGCTCATCGCTGTCCTGTCGTTTTTGCTGGGGCTACGAGCTTGACACAAGTCGCCGACCGGCGGTTCGACATCGCCGCGCACCGGCCAGACTGGCGTGGCTCGATCACCTGCCCGGCGCAAGGCACGGGCGGCTTGCGTTGACCCGCTCGAGATTCGATACAGTAGAACGTGTCGATCAGCGCAGACCCTTTTGCAATTCGGCCAGTGCATCGGCGCCGGGGCTGAGATCCTCAAATTCGAAACGCGTCAGCGGCTGTTTTGCGGTGCCGGCAATGTCGTGGAAGGTGGGCAGCTTGTTGTCGATATAGAGCAGCCCGGTAACGATTTTTTGGGCGGCGCGGTAGTCTTCGAGAAACCCCAGCGCCCGGGCACGATTGGAGGCATCGTAGCCTGGGTCCAGCTTTTCGAGTCGCATCAGTGCGCCGTCATGCAGTTCGACGTCGATGCCTTCGCCTTCGGCGTAGTCGACCTCGATTTCAGTCGCCGGCGGCACGTAATCGGCCTCGACCGCGGCGTGCAGATGCTGGCGGGTCCAGGCATAGGACTTGGTCGAGCCCTCGTGGTCGTTGAAGGTCACGCAAGGCGAAATAACGTCGATGACCGCGCAACCCGGGTGCAGCAGGCCGGCCTTGATCAGCGGCACCAGCTGGTTCTTGTCGCCGGAAAACGAGCGCGCCGCGAAACTGCCGCCGAGCGCGATGGCGGTGGCCACCGGGTCGATTGCCTGGTTCTTGTTTTCGGCTCCTTTCCTGGCCTTGCTGCCTGGGTCGGCCGAGGCTGAGAACTGGCCCTTGGTCAGGCCGTAGACGCCGTTGTTTTCGATGATGTAGAGCAGGTTCAGGTTGCGTCGCACGGCATGGCCGAACTGGCCGAAGCCGATCGACAGCGAATCGCCATCACCGGAAATGCCGACCGCGATCAAATCCCGGCGCGCGGCATGGGCGCCGGTGGCCACCGACGGCATGCGTCCGTGCACCGAGTTGAAGCCGTGCGATCCGGACAGGAAATAGGCCGGCGTTTTCGAAGAACAACCGATGCCCGACAGTTTGATGACCTGTTCGGGTTGCAGCGCCAGTTCCCAGAAAGCCTGCACCAGCGCGGCGGTGATGGAATCGTGACCGCAACCGGCGCACAGCGTGGAAAGCCCGCCTTCGTAATCCCCGAGTGTGAGTCCGAGGCTGTTTTGTTTCTGGCCCGACCAGCTGACCTTGGGTTTGGCGATAAAGCTCATGCGACGGCCTCGCGTTTCAAATGGGTTTTGACCTGTTCGCAAATCAGGTCCGATGGGATCGGCAAGCCGTTGTAGTGCAGGATCGAGGCCAGCTTTTGCTGCTCCACGCGCATTTCCAGCAGCAACAGCGAGCGCATCTGGGCATCACGGTTCTGCTCGATCACGAAAATCGTGTGATGGCCGTCGAGGAAGGCCTGGACCTCGTCGCCGAACGGGAAGGCCCGCAACCGCAGGTAATCGACCGGGTAGCCGTTGGCCGCCAGTCGATCGATGGCCTCGCGGCACGCACCGTGCGACGAACCGAACGCGATGATGCCGATCGGCGTCGGCGACGGGCTTTTCTGCAGCACCGCTTCGGGTACCAGCGTGCGCGCGGTTTGCCACTTGATCTTCAGGCGGTCGACGACCTGTTGGTATTCGTCGGCGTCTTCGGTGTAGCCGCCGTACTGGTTGTGGCCCGAGCCGCGCACGAAGTAGGCGCCCTTGCGGTTCGACCCCGGCAGCGTTCGATACGGAATGCCGTCGCCGTCGAAATCCCGAAAGCGGTGAAATTGATCCATGCCGGCCAAATCTTCGTCGGTCAGCACCTTGCCGCGGTCGGGGCGATAGTCATCGTCCCATTCGAATGCGTCGACCATCCAGTCGTTCATGCCGATATCGAGATCCGAAAGCACGAATACCGGCGTCTGCAGACGTTCGGCCAGGTCGAAGGCATCGACCGCGAATTCGAAGCATTCCTTCGGCTCGGCGGGAAACAGCACGGGATGGCGGGTGTCGCCGTGCGAGGCGTAGGCGGCCAGCATCAGATCGCACTGCTGGGTCCGCGTTGGCATGCCGGTCGACGGGCCGACGCGCTGGATGTCGAAGAAAACGGCTGGAATTTCGGTGTAATAGGCAAAGCCGATGAATTCGCTCATCAGCGAAATGCCGGGCCCGGAGGTGGGCGTAAACGCCCGGGCTCCGGCCCAGCCGGCGCCGACCACCATGCCGGCGGCGGCCAGTTCGTCTTCGGCCTGAATGATGCAAAAGCGGTTCTCGCCGGTTTCCGGGTCTTTGCGGTACTTGTCGCAAAAACCCTGGAAGGCATCCATCAGCGAGGTCGACGGCGTAATCGGATACCAGGCGCCAACGGTCGCCCCGGCGTACAGGCAGCCGAGCGCCGCTGCGGCATTGCCTTCGATCAGAATTTTGCCGTGTGTGGCCGCCATCGGCGCGGCGCGGGCCGGCAGCGGGCAGTCGAAATGTCCGCGGGCATGATCGTAGCCGAGCGTCACGGCGCTGAAATTGGGTTTGACCAGCTTCGGCTTGGCGGCAAAGGTTTCTTCGAGCAAGCCGCGCACCACGTCCCGGTCGATATTCATCAAGGCGCACAGGGCGCCGACGTAGGCGATGTTCTTCATCAGCGTGCGAATGCGCGCGCCGTCGAAATTTTCATTGACCATCCGGGCCAGCGGAATGCCCAGTACCGAAATGTCGTCGCGCTGCAGCTGGCTTTCGCGCGGCCAGGTCGAGTCGTAGATCAGAACACCGCCCGGGCTGACTTCGGCCAGATCCTTTGCGTAGGTCTGCGCGTTCATCGCGACCATGACGTCGACCCGGCCGGTGCGCGCGTTGTAGCCGTCCCTGCTGGCGCGAATCTCGTACCAGGTGGGCAGGCCCTGGATGTTGGATGGAAACAGGTTTTTGCCGGTCACCGGGATGCCCATTCGGAACAGCGCTTTCATCAGCAAGCCGTTGGCGCTGGCCGAGCCGGTGCCATTGACGGTCGCGATCTTGATGACGAAGTCGTTGACCCGGTCGACGGTTTGCAAATCGTTTTTGTCTGGCACCGCTTTTCCCGTTGCTTTGTGGGCTCGAAATTTCATGCGCTGACTGGCCGGCGACTGGCCGGATAATGGCTGTTGACGGATGCCTTTTCGGCTACGTTCCGGTCCGGCATCCGCGCCTGGTTTCGGGCATGACGTCGTGATCCCCGGCGAACGGAATCCCGAGCATCGATTTCTGCATGTCCCAGGCCGCGGTCGGGCAGCGCTCGGCGCACAGGCCGCAATGGACGCAGACGTTTTCATCCTTGACCATGATGCGCCCGGTCTGCTGGAGCTGCTCGGAGATGAACATCGGCTGGTCCGGGTTCACGGCCGCTGCGGTCAGGCGTTTTTTGACTTCATCGGCTTCGCCGTTGGCGGTAATCGTCAGGCACTGGGTCGGACAGATATCGATGCAGGCATCGCACTCGATGCACAACTTGTCGGTGAATACCGTCTGGATGTCGCAGTTGAGGCAGCGCTCGACTTCGCAGGCGGTTTGTTCGGCGGTAAATCCCAGCTCGACCTCGGTATCGAGTTTGGCGAAGCGCTCGACCAGCGGCACGTGTTCCATCTTTCTGCGTGCGGCCGGGTCGAATGCGTTCGAATAACTCCATTCGTGGAGACCCATCTTGCGCGAGCTCAGGTTCATCATCTGCGGCAGGCGGTCGCCGACATCCTTGCCGTGGACGTGGTTGTGGATCGAAATCGCGGCCTGGTGGCCATGCTCGACGGCCCAGATGATGTTTTCCGGACCGAACGCGGCATCGCCGCCGAAAAATACGCCCGGCAGGCTGGACTCGAAGGTCGTGCGATCGCAAACCGGCTCGTCCCACTGGTTGAACTCGATGCCGATGTCGCGCTCGATCCACGGAAACGCCGTTTCCTGGCCAATCGCCAGGATCACGTCGTCGGCTTCGATGAAGCGCTCGCCGGTAATGCGGCTGTCGCTGATTCTGCCGTTGTCGATGTCGTATTCCATGGTCTCGAACAGCATGCCGGCGAGTTTCCCGGCTTCGACGATAAAGGCTTTGGGCGAGTGATTGATGACGATTTCGATCTGCTCTTCCTCGGCATCTTCGAGTTCCCAGTCCGAGGCCTTGAAAAAATCCCGCGGCTTGCGCGCCATGACCTTGACATCATCGGCGCCGAGGCGAAGACTGGTGCGGCAACAGTCCATGGCGGTGTTGCCGACACCGATGATCAGCACCTTTTTGCCGATCGATTCGGTGTGCTTGAAGGCCACCGATTCGAGCCAGTCGATACCGATATGGATGTTTGCGCTGCCTGCGCGGCGCCCGGGCAGGTCGAGCTCCTTGCCCTTGGGTGCACCGGAGCCGATAAAAACCGCATCGAAGCCCTGTTCGAGCAGCGCGCGCATCGACTCGATGCGCGTGCCCAGGCGCAGGTCGACGCCGGTTT
Source organism: Wenzhouxiangellaceae bacterium (assembly GCA_032251235.1). Lineage (GTDB taxonomy): Bacteria > Pseudomonadota > Gammaproteobacteria > Xanthomonadales > Wenzhouxiangellaceae. The sequence continues at coordinate 25,679 of JAVVET010000035.1, read as the reverse complement.
GGATGATGGTATCGATCTCCTCGTCCAGCACCGCGCCGGGCAGGCGAAACGACGGGATATTGGAGCGCATCAGGCCGCCGGGCTTGTCCAGCGCTTCGAATACCGTGCATTCGTAGCCCAGCGGCATCAAGTCGTTGCACACGGTCAATGATGCGCAGCCGGCGCCGACCAGCGCGATGCGTTTGCCGTTTTTGTGCTGCGGGATGTTCGGCAGCCGTGCCGTGATGTCGTCCTTGTGATCGGCCGCAACGCGCTTCAGGCGGCAGATCGCGACCGGCTTTTCATCGATTCGCCCGCGCCGGCAGGCCGGCTCGCACGGCCGGTCGCAGACCCGCCCGAGAATGCCGGGAAAGACGTTGGATTCTCGGTTGACCATGTAGGCATCGGTAAACCGGCCCTGGGCAATCAGGCGGATGTATTCGGGAACATCGGTGTGCGCCGGGCAACCCCATTGGCAGTCGACCACCTTGTGGAAGTAATTGGGGTTCTGCGTATCGGTAGGCTTCATGCTTGCACCTTTCGCGGTCGCGCCGCAGCAATGCTTTGTCTGCTGAAGCATACCGCAACGTCGATTGCGATGAAACCGTTTTGTACCCGCCGGGAGATTTTCAGGACAGCCCATGGTCCATTATCCGCGCGGGAAGTTTTGCCGGCAGAGCTCGCACCGAAATCAATGAATTTGGCATAATGGGAACGCACTGGGGCGTTATTTGCCGAAGCACGAGCTTTACAGCTGGCCGACAACCGCGCGGCCGGAAGCGACCGATCGAGTCGCGATCGCGCAATGTTCCAAAACAGCACCATGAACAAACAGCACCATGAACAAACAGCACCATGAACAGTGAACCCATGCCAACGGAGGATCGCCATGAGTCTGTCAGACAAGCATGTCGCCATACTGGTCGAAGATGATTACCAGGAGCTCGAACTGCACTATCCGCGCCTGCGCCTGATCGAGGCCGGCGCCCGGGTCAGCGTTGTCGGCACCGGAAAAAAGATGTGTTACAGCGAAAAAGGCTACCCGGTCAGGCCCGACGCCAAAGCCGCCGATGTCAGCGCCGAGGACTTCGACGCCGTGGTCATCCCCGGGGGCATGGCACCGGACAAAATGCGCCGGGACGAGGTCATGATTGCGCTGGTGCGAAAGTTGAACGAGCAAAAAAAACCGGTCGCCTGGATTTGCCACGCCGGCTGGATGGCCATTTCGGCTGACATCATTCGCGACCGGCGCGTGACATCGTTTGCCTCGATCCGCGATGATATGTCCAACGCCGGCGGCAATTGGGTCGACGATGAGGTCGTGGTCGACGGCAACCTGATCAGCAGTCGCATGCCCGATGACCTGCCGGCGTTTTGCAAAGCGCTGATCGACGCGCTTGCCTGATTTTCGACACAGCTTCCGCGGCGAGCGTCTCGTGATGATGACTGCGGCCTTTTGCAGCCGGCAGCCCCAGGGGTTTTGCCGGATGCCGGCCGACCGGTCATGAAACAGCCGTGAGGCCCTGGTGGTTTTCGAGCTTTTCAGCGGCCGCTTGCGATCGTGGCTGCCGGGCAGGTTACTGATCTGGTGTTTGCTGCCGGCCTCGATGCCTGGCTGGACCGAGGACTGCGAGCCGCCGTCGATTGGCCTGGCGCTGGGTTCCGGCGGCGCCGGCGGCCTGGCGCATATCGCGATGCTGGGCGTTTTCGAGGATCTGGGCCTCAAGCCCGACGCGGTGGCGGGAACCAGCATTGGCGCGATCATCGGTGCGCTGCAAGCCGCGGGTCTTCGTGCTGCGGAAATTCATGAGCTGTTTCGGGAGTTCGGCGGCTCTGCGCTGGACCCGCTGTCGGGCTTTGCCGGCGACAACGGCGCGCCGGGCTGGCGCGATTTGCTGGAAATCGATCTGGAAAACGGGGGCTTCATCGACGCCGACGGCTTTCTGGACTTTATCGTCCAAAAATTCGACGCATGTGACTTTTCCGAGTTGGAAACACCGCTGCAACGCACGCAAGCAAAGCAAGGAAGAACCGCCGGGCATTACCGATCTGCTGTTCAGCACCTTCGAGATCATGCAGCAAGCGATCATTCGTTCAAAAATCGCTGCGAGTCCACCCGATATCTACATCAAGCCGGACCTGGCGGGCGTGCGATTGCTGTATTTCGATCGGGTCGACAAAATTGTCGAGCAGGTGCGTGGCGACGCCGACCAGCTTCGCGAAAGGCTTCGGGCTGCGAGCCGATGCGATACCGTGTCGAGGCCTTGAAAACGAATGTTTTCGATTTGCCTTATGCGCCATTCTTGCGTCGCGAGGAGCTATCAGGATCTGTAGTCGTGGTGTTTCGCGATCACTTGCATCGGATATGCACCTGCCGCTATGCTCAGGATGCGGGCCCGAGCGAAACACCGCAAACGCCGGGTCTGGCGACGCAGCAGCAACGGTGGTGAATACGGCAGTCTTCAGTTGAGTCGTTCATCGGCTTGCGCAATCCATGTGTGATCACCGCATCGTCCCGTCGCGGTCACTTCCTTGCCGCCGATGGGCCCCCGGGTCGCGCGCTTCGATAGACACGCGCCAATCAACACCAGCGATGGCGACAACGCAATTTCGCCTCGATTATTTTCATGACGCAGGCTGCTGGCGCGGGCCGGCGATTTGCAGGCGCATTTCACGATGGTCGGGATCATCGCTGATTTTGAGCCGAAGGATCCCGCGTTCAATGCCGACCCGCTGCATGGCCTTGCGCCACGATGGCTGGGCGCGCGTGTCGACCGTGGCCTGGAATTCTTCGTGCCAGACCTTCGGATCGCTCAATTCGCCAAGTTTTTCGACCAGTTTCGTGGCACTCCAGTCATCCCGGTCGAAGTGATCGCTGCAGCATCGATGCAAGGCAGCCAGGGCCGTATCCAGCGACCGGCGCTGATTGCTTTCGGCGCGCAGCCGCGTGTCGATCCTCAAAAACATCGCCGCACCGGTCCAGTACAGGCGCTGCTGGCCCTTGTTATCGTTCACATACGTCGAGGACCGATTGAATACTCTCCGGTTCAGTTCGGCCAGTTTCAATTGACTGCCACCGGTGCCGTCGGCACGTTCCAGGTTGTCGAGTATGCGGTCCCATGCATCGTTCGGATGGATATGGCCGGCGCGTGCCGGCAGGATGTGCTGGTAGTAGCTTGCCAGGCCTTCGACGAACCACAAATCGTCGATGCCTGGAAACGGGATCAGCAAATGGGCGAACTCATGGTAGGCCCGCCAGTCTGCCAGCAGCGAGGCGCGCTCGGCGGTCGGGGTTACGTAGAACAAGGCCATCGGGGGATTTGAACGTTTCAGCTTGCCACTGCTGACCGGCGGCGGTCTGCGCGAACGGACGTACCCGGGCAGCAGTGCCACCTCGAGCCGCTCGAGCGGCAATTGCGTGCTGACCGAGTACAGCGACCCCAGCGCCGCCACCAGCCATTCGTTCCAGACGCTGTCCCGGTCGTTTACGCACAGGCTCTCGTGCGCGATGACCTGCATTTCAATCGCGCCGACCTCCAGATTGAGCGTCTCGCCCCCGGATTGCTGACACGCCATCGCCGGCAGTGAGAGACAAAGCAGACAAAAAGCGTAGATGCGTTGTGGCGTCGATCGGGTTTTCATGCTGGCTCCCCGGGTTTTATGCGATCGTCGGGTCGAATTGAACGATGATCAAGCCTCGAGTGTGCGCCATCGTTAATCCTGTGACATTCAGAGAGCGCCTGACGTGCGCTCGTTCGCGAAACGCAGCAGTCACTGGGCCTGAAGACGCTCGCGACGGAAAAGTCGTGAATATGGCGGGCTGAACAGCTCTGCGCGGAATTTTTCAGCAACAGTGCCTGGGAAGATGACTTGGCCGCACCCTTGCACGGCTGCGGCCAAGTCATACGCGTAACTGCGCTATCGCTGCATGTCGGGCTGTGGAGCCAGGTCTGATGCATGCGAAAATACGCTACCGATGCTGCGTGCTTCCAGATACTCGCGATCGGTATCGCTCGGCTCCAGATCGTCGCGAGACCACAGGGTCTCGCTGCTGGTGCTGTCGTCGACGCGATGGATCACCAGGCCGCGTGCAATCGAGCTTTCCAGCGAAGCGAGTTCGCTGTCCCATGCCAGGTAATAGGTCTTGCCGGCCTCGACATCGACATTGATGATGTCATAGTCGGGATCCAGCCGTTGTTCCCGCAGGCTGCGGGCGCGGTGGGAAGCGACGACGCGAATCGAATGCTTGCCTGGCGGCAGTGAAACTGCATCTTGCGAATTTTTGTTAACCAGCTGGCCATTGATTTCCTCGATTCTCAACAAAGAGCCATGGAGGCGCCGCGCCGGCATGCTTGCGATTGTGGTTACCACGGCGTGCTCATCGCTGCCCGGCTTGTAGCGATAATCGGCACGATTTGCATCTGTGGCACAAGCGCTTATCGAGGCGGCGACTATCGAGATTGCAGTCGCGCCCAGAATATTACGTATCGTTGAGCGATTCATGATGATCATTCTCCTGAGAGTTTTGCCTGGTTGGCCGTTCAGGCCGAAACGTTGGCGTGCTCGTTTCGGATTGTCAGAAAAGCCGAATGGTCAGCGTCCATCGTACAGATGTGTCGTTCAAGCAGACCATGGAACGCGGAAAGTCCTTGCATTGAATGATCAACGGCGAACACATCAAGCCGGGTTTCGACGCTGAATGCCGGTTTTTATTCTCGACCGATACGGTCACGCCGAAGGTTCCGGCACGCGGGCATCGGCCGGCATCAGCAGCAGCCTTGACGATGCCCGGGCTTCGACCTTGTTGCGGTCAAATGGCACGGTCCAGGGCCGGCCGATCAAAAAGTCGGCCAGCTGGTCGTCGAAGTGGCTGCTGGACGGATGGCCGGAGTTGCCCAGCGTCAGGTTGAGCGTGAATGCATCCGGGTCGGCCCAGTCCATGACGAAGCGCATCGATGCGCCGGCCGCGGCCGACAGCGTCGCGTTGTCTTCGTTGAATCGGTGGTAGGTGACGTTCAGGCTGCCCGGGCCGCCGCCGATCGGGATGGGGCCGCGGCTGAGATTGAGCCAGGCGTCGAGGATGCCGGCCTGGGCCAGTGGATGGGCAATGGTCAGTGTCTGGATTTGGCCCAGCGTTCGAATGCCCGGCTCGAGGGCATCGTTGAGCGCGCGTCGGGCAGCTTCGTCGCGCGGCAGCACGGCCAGTTCGAAGTCGCTCGGGGCCTGGTTGAGCCAGTCGTCGAGCAGAATTCGTCCCAGCCGCCAGTCGTCGAGCCCGCTGTTGGAAAACAGGTGCCGCGGAAGGAACTGCCACCACAGCGCGAACAGTCCGGCGGCTTTTGAATCGCGTTGCATGACGCCGTCCCAGGCGCGCATTTGTTCGGCGATCTGCGGTCGCCCGGTCTGCTCGGCGGTATCGGCCAGCCAGCCTTTCCACGAAAGCGCGCGGGCCGAGGTGTAGTCCATTTGCATGGCGTGCATGTCGCGTCGGTCGAACAGCGGCTTGCTTTCCAGCCAGGCGCTCGCTCGGCGCATGCGCAGGTGCTTGTAAAACCCGGGCATCGGCCACGGCGAATCGATCGAGGCATGGTTGTTTGAATTGGCCAGCCAGCCCTGTTCGGGATCGAATGCGAACGGGCGTTGATCGGGGCCGACGAAGCCGTCCCAGTGGTTGGCCGGGTCGGCGCCGTCGAGCGTGGTGTAAAACTGGTCGTGCCGGCGCCGCGGAATCGGCGTGCTCTGAACGTAGCCGATGTGGCCGTCGATATCGGAATAGCTCCAGTTGACCGACAGCGCGCCCATGTCGCTGGCGGCTTTGCGGAAGGCATCGAAATCGCGTGCGCGGTTCATGGCCAGGCCATTTTCGATCAGCTTGGCGACCGGCAGATCGAAACCGGCCCAGTACAGGACTTCGACCGATTGCTCGTCGCTGTCGGTCACCAGGCCGTAGGGCGTGGTTTGGTGGGTCCGTTCGATCGAAGTCGCGTGGTCGCGGATGCGGAAGCTTTCGCTTTGTTCGGTCATCAAAAACGTGCCGTCCGGGCCGATCAGCCGATCGGGTTGTTGCCGGTCGCGCTCGAAGCGGTAGACCTCGAACAGGTCGACCGGCGCGACCGTGAAGGCAAACGCGATTTGTCCGTTATGGCCCATGGCGACGAACGGCAGGCCCGGAACGGTGACGCCGACGACGTCCAGGGATTGTTCCGAATGGATGCCGGCTGCATACCAAAGCCCCGGCGCCATGGTGTAGTCCAGGTGCGGATCGGAGGCGTGCAGGGCGTGCCCGCTGGCCGATTTTTCCGGCCCGACCACCCAGGTATTGGAGGCCTCGGTCATGCGCTGGGCCGGCACGCTGGGCAGGCCCCAGGCCGGCAGCGTTTCCAGCCATTTCGATCCGGCCTCGCCGTGTACCCGGGCCGCTTCGCGCCAGGCTTCGGCCAGCCGCTGCACCAGCGTGGTCGGGTACCAGGTCTGGTAGTAGGCCAGTACCAGCACATCGTCGACGGTCCACGGTTCGGGTTGCCGGCCCATCAATACGAACGAAGGCGGCAGCGGCAGATCCGAGTCGATGCGGGCATTGATGCCGGCCACATAGGCCTGCAACAGCCCGCGGGTTTCCGGCGCCAGCTTGGGCGGGTTCTGTCGAATCGTTCGGGCAAAGCCGTACTGGCGATGCAGGATGTCGCTTTGCAGGCCGGCCCGGCCGACGATTTCGGAAATTTCGCCGCGCGCGACCTTGCGCAGCAGCTCCATCTGGAACATTCGCTCGCCGGCGTGCAGCCAGCCCAGTGCGCGCAGCGCGTCGGTATCGGTATTTGCATAGATGCGTGGAATGCCGCGTTGGTCGAACAGGATTTTGACCTGCCGCTCCAGTCCGGCAAGGTTTTGACTGCCTTCCAGCGGCATCAGGCTGCCGCCCAGGTAGATGCGCCCGCCAAACCAGGCCGCGGTCAGCAGCGCGGCCAGCGACAGCAGGCTGGTGAAGAAAATTCTCGAAAAGGACAGCTTGCGCATAAGATGCTCTGGAGTGGTCGGCGTCAGTGCATCGTTCATTATGCCTATCGTGAGCGGGCACGGCAGGCCCAACCGACCGGCGCAAACGCGGATAAACTATCGGGCTTTGCGAACGGGTCAATATGCCATGCCAAGAGCCAGTGAAATCAAGCGCGGGTTTGTAATGGAACACGACGGTCGGGCCTGGGCCGTGCGCGATATCGGTCGCTCGACGCCGACCGCTCGCGGCGGCGGAACGCTGTTTCGGTTCAAGGTCGAGGCGATTCCCGGCGGCGATCGCCAGGAACTCACGTTCAAGGGCGATGACCTGCTGCGCGCGGCCGACCTGGTGCGCCGCCAGTCCACCTATTCCTACCGCGACGGCGAACGCTGGGTGTTCATGGACGACGAGGACTTCAGCCAGTACCTGCTCGATAACGCAGCCGTCGGCGATGCGGGTGGCTACATCAGCGATGGCCTGGCCGGAATCTTCGTGCTGCTGATCGACGGCAGCCCGGTCGCGATCGCGCTGCCGCAGTCGGTTGAACTGGAAGTGGCCGAGACCGCGCCGGTGATGAAGGGCGCCACGGCCAGCCGTTCGGCCAAGCCGGCCACCACCGCCAGCGGGCTCGAGGTGATGGTGCCTGACTACATCACGCCCGGAGAACGCATTCGGGTCAATACCGAGACCGGCGAATTCATGGGGCGAGCATGACCGACCCGCTGCAGGCGCTGCGCGAGGAACTCGACCGCATTGACTGCGAACTGGTCGAACGCGCGGCCAGGCGCCAGCACATTGTCTCCGAAATCGGCAAGATCAAGAAGTCCGCCGGTCGCCAACTGCGTGATTTTCGGCGCGAGCGCCAAGTGCTCGACGGCGTGCGTTTACACGCACAGCGATTCGGCCTGGACCCGAATGTGGCCGAATCGCTGTTGGCCACGCTGATCGAGGCCTCGCTGACGCGCCAGGAAGCCGAGCGCGTGGCGCTGGCGGCACGCGGCGAAGGCCGCCGGGCGCTGGTGATCGGCGGCGCCGGCCGGATGGGCGGCTGGATGGTGCGCTTTCTGCACGGCCAGGGTTTCGACGTATTGGTCGCCGACCCGGGCCTGGAGGCGGAGGGGGAGACCCTGTTTCGCGATTGGCATTCGGCGCCTCTGGACGTTGAGTTAATTGTCGTTGCGGCACCCATCGAGGCCAGCCGCAAGATCATCGCCGAGCTGTCGGCGCTGGGGCCGGCCGGCCTGGTGTTCGATGTCGCCTCGATCAAGACGCCGCTGGCCGACGTGCTGGTCGACGCGGCCGCCGCCGGGCTCAATATCTGCTCGGTCCACCCGATGTTCGGACCCGAAGTGCGCCTTCTGGCCGGGCGCCGCGTGCTGTTGGTCGACTGCGGCAACCCGGCTGCGGTGAACGAGGCCCGCGCATTGTTCGACGACACCATGGCCTCGCTGGTCGAAGTCGAGCTTGGTGAGCACGACCGTTTGATGGCCTGGGTATTGGGCCTGTCGCACGCGCTGAATATCGGCTTCGCCGCGGCGCTGGCAGATTCGGGTATCGACGCCGACCGGCTGGCCGAAATTTCGTCGACCACGTTTCAGCGCCAGCTCGATATCGCCACCGATGTCGGTGCCGAAAACCCGCAGCTGTATTTTGAAATCCAGCGCCTGAATCCGCATGAAACCGGCGCCCTCGAGCAATTGCGCGAAGCCATCGCCAGGCTATACGAGGCGGTTGTCGGCGACGACGGTCAAGCCTTCGTCGAGCTGATGGACCGCGGCAGCGAGTGGACCCGCAAGCACGGTAGCGCGCGCGATCGATTGCACGGGTCACAACGCCGACGAACCCCGCCTGGAATGATCTGAAATTCAAATGACCAAGCAAGGCAGCGGCGTGCGCGAGCGCCTGGGCGCGTGGATTGAAAGCCGCGGCCCGCGAAATTTCATTATTGGACTGATCCTGGTCAACGCCGTGATCATGGGGCTGGAGACCTCGCCGGAAGTGATGGCCCGCGTCGGCGGTTTTCTGCTGGCCGCCAACCAATTCATCCTCGGCGTGTTCGTGGTCGAAATCCTGATCAAGCTGCTTGCCTTCGGCCCGCGGTTTTTTCGCTCGGGGTGGAACGTGTTCGATTTCCTGATCGTCGGGATCGCGCTGGTGCCGTCCAGCGGTCCGCTGGAAATCCTGCGCGCTTTGCGCATTCTGCGCGTGCTGCGTTTGCTGTCGCAAGTCGAGCGCCTGCGCAACATCATCGAGTCGCTGATGCGCGCGCTGCCGGGCATGGGCTGGACCGCGGCGCTGTTGCTGCTGGTGTTCTATATCTTTGCCGTCATGGGCACGATGATGTTCGGCGATGCTTTCCCTGAATACTGGGGCGGGCTGGGGCGCAGTTTCTTTTCGCTGTTCCAGATCATGACGCTGGAATCCTGGTCGTCGGGCATTGCGCGCCCGATGCTGGAAGAAATTCCGCTGGCGTGGCTGTATTTCGTGCCGTTCATCCTGGTCTCGAGCTTCATGGTGCTGAACCTGTTCATTGCCATTATCGTCAGCGCGACCAACTCGATTCATGTTGACGAAGAACTCGCCGAACGCCGGGAACTGCTGGCCGAGATCCGCCAGGTCAACCAGCGCCTGAAGCACCTGGAAAAACTGGCCGAGCGCGAGCCTTGAATTCTGGTTGTTGGTTGTTGATCCAGGGTCTGGACCGGGGTCACGGCTTGATTGGCCCGGCCGCGACCCGGCGAGCAGAGCCTCGTCGCTGAACCCCGAATCGCCTAACCGCCGGTCGCCGAGCGCTTGCGGGCCTGGCGTCGACGAATGACCCATTTCTCGATTTCGACCAGCACGAACAACAGCAGCGACACGCCGCCGATCATCAGCCAGTGATTCGGTCCGAGGCCGGTCAGGCCAAATACCTGCTGCAGCGGCGGCCAGTAGGTCAGCGCGGCCTGCAGGCCGGCCAGTACCGCGACGCTGAGCCAGGCCACCGGGTTGGCCGTCAGCGCTTCGAGCGTCCAGCTCGGCGCACTCCAGCGCCGGCAGTTGAACAGGTAGACGACTTCGCCGGTGACCAGCATGTTCAAGGCCACGCCGCGCGCAAGCGCTTCGTTGCCGGTGGCGTCCAGAACCTGCTGAAACATGAAAAACACCGCCGCGGTGAGGAACAGTCCGACCCAGAGGATGCGGGCAACCATCCGGCGCGTCACCAGGCCGGCTTGCGGATCGCGCGGCGGCAAGCGCATGACGTCGTTTTCAAGCGGTTCAAAAGCCAGCGCCAGCGCCAGCGTGACGGCCGTAGCCAAATTGACCCAAAGCACCTGCACCGGCGTCAGCGGCAGCGCCAGGCCGGCCATGACCGCCAACAGGATGACCAGCGCTTCACCGGCATTCGTCGGCAGAATGAACAGCAGCGCCTTGCGGATGTTGCCGTAGACGCCGCGGCCTTCCTCGATGCCCGCGACGATCGTGCTGAAGTTGTCGTCGGTCAGTACCATTTCCGAGGCTTCGTGTGCGGCTTCGGTGCCCTTGATGCCCATCGATACGCCGATGTCGGCACGCTTGAGCGCCGGCGCATCATTGGCGCCATCGCCGGTCATCGCGACCACTTCGCCGCTTGCCTGCAGTGCCTCGACCAGTCGCAGCTTGTGTTCGGACGTGGTCCGGGCAAACACGTCGGCGCACTCGGAAAGCTCGGCCAGGCCGGCTTTGTCCAGTTCGTCCAACCGGCCTCCGGTGATCGCATGATCGGCGTCCTTGAGACCCAGTGACCGGGCGACGGTGCGCGCCGTATCCGGGTGGTCGCCGGTAATCATCTTGACCCGGATGCCGGCGCTGTGGCAGGCGGCAATGGCCTGGTCCACGCCGGCGCGCACCGGATCCTCAAAGGCAATGATGCCGAGCAGCCTGAGTTTTTCCGGCAGTCGGCCTTCGGCCGCTTGCTGATTGCTGCGGGCATCGGCCAGCGCGAGCAGTCGATAGCCTTCGCCGGCCAGCGTATCCAGACGCTGTCGCCAGGCGTCTCTATCGATGCCGTGTTCGCGCCCGTCATCGCCGTCGTCCAGAACCGAGTCGGCGTGCTCGATCAGCACTTCCGGGGCGCCCTTGATCATGATCGCGTTCGGGTGCACGGTGGCCATCCACTTGCTGCTCGACGAAAACGGGACCATCTCGAGCTGCGTCGATTCACTTCTGGCTTGCGCAATGTTCAGGCCGGTGCTTTCGGCCAGTTCCAGCAAGGCTGTTTCGAGCGGATCGCCGGATTTGCTGCCGGGTTCGGCGAGGTTGCACAACGGGCCGGCCCGGAGAATTTCCCCGAGCCCGGGGATCGACGGATCCAGGTCGTCGACCGCGAACGTGTCGTCGAGCAACAGGATTTTTGCGGCCCGCAGTCTGTTTTGCGTCAGCGTGCCGGTCTTGTCGCTGCAGATCACGGTTACCGAACCCAGTGTCTCGACTGCGGGCAGGCGCCGGATGATGGCATGGCGCCAAGCCATGCGGCGAACCCCGATCGCCAGCGTGATCGTGATAATGGCCGGAAGTCCCTCGGGAATGGCGGCCACGATCAGGGCCACGCCGGCGACGAAGCCGTCGGCCAGGCGCATATCGTGCAGCCACCAGGCCGAGGCGATCATGATCGCGGTCACGCAAAGCAGCAAAAGGGTCAGGTGATGGCCAAAACGGTTGATCTGCAGGATCAGCGGCGTGGTCAGTTGTTCGACCTCGCTGATCATGGTGCTGATTCGACCGATCTCGGTTTGGCTACCGGTGGCCACGACAACACCGACGGCCTGACCACCGACGACCAGCGTGCCCGAATAGGCCATCGACCGGCGATCGGCCAGCGCCGCAGCTTTGGCGACCGGTTCGTGGTGTTTGCTGACCGGCACCGATTCGCCGGTCAGCGCGGCCTGTTCGATTCTCAGCCCGTGGGACTGGATCAGCCTAAGGTCGGCCGGCACCCGGTCGCCGTCGCTGATCCGCACGATGTCGCCGGGCACCAGTTGCTCGGCCGGATATTTGTCCCAGCATCCCTGGCGCCGGATGGTTGCGGTCTGGGCCAGCATCTTGTCGATGGCGGCCATGGCCGCCTCGGCCCGGCCCTCCTGGACGAAGCCGATGATGGCGTTGATCGCGACCACGGCGGCAATCACCGCGGCATCCAGGCCGTGGTCCAGAGCCAGCGCCAGCACGGCCGCACCGATCAATGCGTAGATCAGCACGTTGTGAAACTGTGCAAGCAGGCGGCGCCAGGCTGGCCGCGGGGCAGGCGCCGGCAGACGGTTGAAGCCGTATTTTTCGAGCCGGCGGTCGACCTCGGCCCGGTCGAGCCCGTTTTCGTCGGCCTGCAGCGCATCCAGCAGCTGGTCCACGTCGAGCTTGTGCCAGGCGGGCTCCCCGTGATGGCTTTGCTGGTTTTCCGTGTCGGGTTTATCCATGTCGATACGACGAATCGATGAGATGGATCGAGCGGTTACTGTATCCGGCCCGAACGTGTACCAATTGATCCTGCGCATGGTTGGCGGTCGTTGGCGACGGACTGCCGGCACCAAAGCCTGTCTGCAATTCGAGTGTCGCCAGGCCGGTCAACCCATTTCGTCTCCGGGATGCGAGAATCAGGGTTATGACCGAGGTGCGAATCGACAAGTGGCTTTGGGCGGCGCGGTTTTTCAAGACCCGATCGATGGCGCAAAAGGCCGTGCGCGGCGGCCACGTGCAGATCAATGGCAATGCCTGCAAACCGGCGCGGTCGGTCAAGGCCGGCGATCGGCTCCGGATCGTGCGCGGTGAACTGGAGTTTGATGTCGAGGTGCTGGGCCTGGCCGAGTGCCGCGGCTCGGCCGAGCGCGCGCGGACACTCTACGAGGAGAGTCCGGAAAGCGTGGAAAAGCGCGCCCAATGGACCGAGCAGAAACGCCTGAGCCCGCAATCGGGCGCCCGGCATCGGCCCGACAAGCGAGAGCGCCGAAACATTCGGGAGTTCACCGGCAAAACCGGCTGAAGTTCCGCGTTGTCGTTGCGATAAGTGCTGCGACCGTTGTTTCGACAAGCGTGACCCTCGCCGCGACGATTGTTATGACAATCGTGATGAAACTCGTCATAACAAATCGTCATAACGTCACGACAATCGTTGCGTCCATGGTCCTGACAATCAAGTGCAGATTGCCAGGTCGTCAACGTGGCCGTCAGGCAGTTTTCTTGAAATGCTCGTCCAGATAGCGATGAATCTCGCGTTCCACGGCCGGCTTGAGATAGCTGAGAAAAAAGCCGAGCCTGGCCTGGACATGCACGGATTGGCCGTCGACCTCGATTTCGCCGCGGCAGCCGCTGCGTTCGAAGACGATGACATCGCCTTCCCAGTGATAGCGGACGTCGAACTTGTTGGCCATGTCCTGGGCCAGGTCGTCGGCAACCTGCTGCGCGCCGGCCAGGTCGAAGTCGTGGGATTTGCGGATGTTGATTTCGCTCATTGCTGCAGTGTACCCAACTGTTGCAAAAAATCCCGGTGCCGGACCGCTGCACGGCCCGGCATAGTGGTGTTTGTGCGGCGTGTGCTCATATTTGGTCTCGACAGGATGCGAACGATGCCGCTGGTTGAAAATATCCATGCCGCACCCGGATACGCGACGCTAGGGGCACTTGCATCCCGGAATTCAGGCAACCGTCGGGTCTGCTCGAAGCGTGAACGTACCTGCCGGTGACTTGCGAGTCGTGCAGGCCGCGTCTCATGGTCAAAGACTGATCTTCGGTGGGATCAGGGCGCTGGCCAGGATCAGGCCGGTGGTCAGGGCCACGGCGATCATGCCGGTTAAAAAGGCGGTCTCCAGGCCCGAGATGATGTCCTGGCTGACCAGCGCCGACAGGCTTCGCATGCCCATGGAGCCGGGCACGAGCAGGATCAGCCCGGGCAGGTGCATGATCGATCCGGGCCGGTTCTTGAAGCGCGCGAACAGGTTCCCGGCCAGGCCGACCAGCAGCGCGCCGATGAAGGCGCCGAGTACCGGCGCGTCGAGGATGCCGCCCAGGCTGCTGCCGGCCCAGGCGGTCAGGCAGGCCAGAAAGATCCAGATCCAGTCTTTCCAGAAGGCCTGGAACAGGATCACGAAACCCAGCGCGGCGATCGCCAGCCCGGCTGGAAGCAGCCATGTCGGCAGATCCGACGGCGGCACCATCGGAATCGGGCCCACGAACAGCCTGGCGGCCCAACCGCCCAGCGCCAGGCCCAGCGCCAGCAGCGCGAACACCGCAATGGTCGAGGCCAGCCGCGCCGCGCCGGAAACCTGGTGGCCGGTTGCCAGTTCGCGCGTGGCCGCGGTCAGGTCCATGCCCGGCACCAGCGTAATCATGCCGGCGATTACCGACGGCACCAGCGCTGTTTTTGGGTCAATGCCACACCACAGCGAACCGATCAGCGTGACCAGCGTGGCGCTCAATGGCTTGAGCAGGTGCGACAGTTCGGTGTGTTGCCACAGCAGCACGACGCTGGTGCCGGTGACCCCGCCGAGCAGCCCGCCCAGGATCATTTCCCGCCATCCGCCGCCGATCAGTACGCAGGCGCCGGCCGAAACCAGCACGTAGGCGGCCAGTAGCGTGAAGCCTCGGTGGTTTGGCGCGCGCTGGTCGATCTCCCGCACCCTTCGGTCGGCTTCGATCGGGTCCAGGTCGCCGCGGGCCAGCGATTCCATGACCTCGCTCAATTCGGTCAGTTTCCCCAGGTCGGTGCCGCCCGGCTCGACCCGTGCCAGGTAGGTTTGCTGTCGCTCGCCGTCGCCGAGCGAGGCGATCAGCGCGGTCGGGGTCGAGAAAAACTCTGCGATCAGCCCGAGCCGGTCAGCCATGACCTGCATGGCCGCTTCCAGCCGGTGCGCCGGCGAACCGACGCGCAGCAGCGCGCGGCCGAAATTCAGCACCAGTGTGGCGTAGGGGCTGGATTCATAGGGCTGGTGAGCCTGCTCGGACGGTTGTTCGGTGGAATCCACGATGGCTCGAATGGGCAGAAACGGCAATGATAAGGCCAAGCGCAGTGACGCTGTGGCCGGCTCGCAGTCTGCCGATCCCCGATATTTTGGTCGCCGCGTCTGGACCGTGATGCGGCTAACATGGAGCCTGATTCCATTATCGAGAAGTCCAGCTATGAAGCGCGAAGAAATCGATTTTCCCGAAGAGCACGAAGCGCTTCGCCAGGATGTTGGCCTGCTGGGCAGCATGGTTGGTGATTTGCTGCGCGAGCAATGCGGCGAGCGCCTGTTCATGCGTGTCGAGGCGGCCCGCAACGTGGCGATCGAACGGCGCAATGACGCGGCCGGCGGGCTGGAACTGCAAAAACTGTGCGGTTTTGACGACCCGGCTGAGGCGATGGATTTCGTGCGCGGCTTCGCGGCGTGGTTTCGCATGGTCAATCTTGCCGAACAGGTCCATCGGATCCGCCGCCAGCGAGCCTGGGCTGCCGGTGCGCAGGCGCAGCCCGAGGGCATCGAGGCCGTGTTCGCACAATTGCGCGACGAGGGCCTGGAGTTCACGCAACTGGAGGAATTGCTCGAGAACTTGCGAATCGAGCCGGTGCTGACGGCCCATCCAACCGAAGCCACGCGTCGCTCGATGCTGGAAAAGGAGCAGCGCATGGCCGACTACCTGGTGCAGCGCTTCGACACCTCGCTGGCCCCGAGCGTGCTCACGCGCCTGATCGACCGGGTGCGCATGGAATTGACCATTGGCTGGCAGACCGCCGAGCAGGCCGACGTTCGCCCGACCGTGGCCGATGAGGCCGAACACGCGCATTATTACCTGGCCAACGTGCTTTACCGGGTCGCGCCGGTGTTGCACGAAAACCTGGCCGAAGCGGCCCAGGCGGTCTGGGGCATCGATGTCAATCCGTCGCGCCTGCCATCGATGCTGCGCTTCGGCTCCTGGGTCGGTGGTGACATGGACGGCAACCCGAACGTCGGTCCGGATACAGTCATCCGGACGCTGGAAGAACAGCGTCGCCAGGTGATCGGCAATTATCTGCGCGAAGTCCGACAGTTGAACCGCTTGCTGAGCCAAACGCTGGGGCGCATCGAAATTACCGCTGAACTGACCGAACGCCTGGATTCATACCGTCGCCAGATGCCGGGGGTCAGCGAACAGGTCCCGGCCCGACATTCGGATATGCCGTACCGGGTGTTTTTGTACTACATCGAGCACCGCCTGCGCCAGACCTTGGCCGATAGTGGCCAGGTTTACGCCTGTTCGCTGGATTTCGCCGAGGATTTGGGTCTGATCACCCGGAGCCTGCTGCAGCATCGCGGCGCGCGTGCGGGCTGTTTCCCGCTGGGCCGTTTGCGCCGGCGCGTCGAGATTTTCGGATTTCACCTGGCAGCGCTTGATTTGCGGATCGATTCGGGCGACTTGCACGACGCCGTGGCAGAGTTGCTGGACGATCCGGACTGGCCCGAGCGGGCGCCGGATGAGCGCCGAAATCGCCTGCTGCAGGTGCTGGCGTCGGGTTGGCCTGACGGTATCCAGGCCCAACACCCGGTTTATCTCCTGCTGGCCGCCGCATTCAAGGCGCAACGGCGCTTCGGCGACGATGCCGTCGAGACCCTGATCGTCAGCATGAGCCGCAACGCCGATGACGTGCTGGCCGCTTGGGCGGTGGCGCGCGCGGCGGGCATCGAAGACGGGGCCCTGGATTTCGTGCCGCTGTTCGAAACCGTCGACGATCTGCAGGCTGCCGAGGCGGTCATGCAAGGTTTGCTCGAACTGGAATCGTGGCGCGACCTGCTGGCCCGGCGCCGAAATCGTCAGATGATCATGCTGGGCTATTCGGACAGCAACAAGGATGGCGGCCTGGTCGCATCGCGCTGGTCGCTTCAGGACGCCCAGCGGCGACTGGTCGCGCTGTTTGGACGCCATGCCGTCAAGCTGACCCTGTTCCATGGGCGTGGCGGCAGCATTGGCCGGGGCGGTGGCAAGACCCACCAGGCTATTCTTGCCGCACCCGCCGGCAGCGTTGATGGTCGCTTGCGCCTGACCGAACAGGGCGAGGTGATCCACCGCAAATATGCGTTGCGACCGATTGCCGTGCGCAACCTGGAACAGATGACCGGTGCGGTGTTGCGGGCCAGTGTCGCAGGGCCGGCTTCCAATCCCGCAAAAGACCCTGAATCGCCCGCCCGCCAGGTCTGGTACCGGCACATGCAACGGCTGGCCGAATGGAGCCGGGCCAGTTATCGGGAACTGGTTTACGAAAACGAGGATTTCGTCGATTATTTTCGCCAGGCTACACCGATCGACGTGATCGAGCGCATGCGTATTGGCTCGCGGCCGGCCTCGCGCCGTTCGGATGCCGGGATCGAGGGTTTGCGCGCAATTCCATGGGTTTTTGCCTGGGCCCAGAGCCGCCATGCGCTGCCGGGCTGGTTCGGGCTGGGTTCGGCGCTGGAAAAACTGGCCGATGAAAGCGGCAGTGGCGAACTCGAGCAGATGACCGGGCAGTGGCTGTTCATGCGCACCGTGCTCGACGACGCCGAAATGGCCATGGCCAAGTCCGACCTCGATATTGCCGCGCGCTACGCGGCGCTTGCCGGGGCCACTGGAGAGCGGTATTTTCCCGTTATTCGGGAAGAATTCGAGCGCACCCGGGACTGGATTTGCAGGCTCAAGGGCCAGAAAACGCTATTGGCCAACGAGCCGACCCTGCGACGCTCGATTTTGCTGCGCAACCCGTATGTCGACCCGATGAGTTTCGTCCAGGTCGATTTGCTGGGTCGCTGGAGGGCATCGGGACGCGAAGACCCTTTGTTGGAGCAGGCCCTGGTTGCGACCGTGCACGGCATTGCCCAGGGCCTGCAAAACACCGGCTAAGCCCGGATTATCGGGTGGCGAATAATCCGGGCCAAGGCCGGTGTCCGGGCATCAGCCCGCCGACGATCCCTTGAAAGTGCCGAGTATCACGATGGTCTTGCCGGACGCTCGAATCATGCCTTCTTCTTCGAGTGTTTTCATGACACGGCCGGCCATTTCACGCGAGCAACCGACGATTCGCGAAATTTCCTGGCGGGTAATGCGAATCTGGGTGCCCTCGGGGTGGGACACTGCGTCAGGCTCCCCGCACAGATCGATCAGCGTTCGGGCGACCCGGCCCTGGGTGTCCAGAAAGGCCAGGTGCTCGACCTTGCG
This sequence comes from Wenzhouxiangellaceae bacterium, assembly GCA_032251235.1. Classification (GTDB taxonomy): domain Bacteria; phylum Pseudomonadota; class Gammaproteobacteria; order Xanthomonadales; family Wenzhouxiangellaceae. The sequence goes on along the minus strand of JAVVET010000035.1, from coordinate 7,552 downwards.
CCGGGTTTGCAGCAGTCGCTGGGCCAGCTTGGAGCCGATCGCGGTCATGATTTCCAGGGCCTGCTCCTTTAGCTCGCCTTCCAGCGCTTCGCGCAGATGCGCGTAGGAAATCTCGGCCAGTTCGCACTTGGTTTTTGTGCGAACCAGCACTTCACGAGGCCCGGGGCGCATGAATAAACCCATTTCGCCGAGGAAATCGCCGGGGTTGAGATAGCTGAGGATCAATTCCCGACCGTCGTCGCCTTCGGTCAGTACCGTGACAGAGCCTTCGATCACGTAGAACAGAGACTGGCCAGAGTCACCCGGCCGCATCACGGTTGCGCGCGCCGGATATTGATGGCGCTTGCACAATTGGAGAAAATGATCCATTGCGGCCCGGTCGACTGGATAAAAATGTAAATCGCGCATTATTTCGGTCCCCGAAATACAGTAAATGTGGTGATCTGGATCGATCGCGTCATAATAGACCGGCCTTCGATCAAAGTGACAATTTTGCTACGAGAGCGGCGATGAGTCAAATGAATTGCATCGGTTTTGAAATTCAGGGTCCGGGTGCGCCATAATTGCCGGCTGAATCAAACCAACGAATTTTCGGGATGGCCCATGACAAACCGTAGTATCAAGCTGCACGGCTTCAATAATCTGACCAAGGCATTGAGCTTCAATATATACGATTTGTGCTATGCCACGACCGAGCGAGAACGTGAGCAGTATATCGCGTATATCGACGAGGCCTACAACGCTGAACGCCTGACCCAGATACTGACCGACGTGTCGCAAATCATCGGCGCCAACATCCTCAACGTTGCGCGCCAGGATTACGATCCGCAGGGCGCCAGCGTCACGATTCTGATTGCCGAAGAACCGGTGGTTCCGGAGCCGAGCATAAGTTCGGCGGTGCCGGGGCCGCTGCCGGAAACGGTTCTGGCGCACCTGGACAAAAGCCATATCACCGTTCACACCTATCCGGAAAGCCACCCACACGACGGCATTTGTACCTTTCGGGCCGATATCGACGTGGCCACCTGCGGCGTGATTTCACCGCTCAAGGCACTCAACTACCTGATTCACAGCTTCGAGTCCGATATCGTGACCGTCGATTACCGGGTGCGCGGCTTTACCCGCGATGTTCGTGGGCGCAAGCATTTCATCGACCACAAGATCACCTCGATCCAGGATTACTTCAGTCGCGATACGCGCGACGAGTACCAGATGATCGATGTCAATGTCTACCAGGAAAATCTTTTCCACACCAAGATGTGCCTGAAGGATTTCGACCTGGACAATTACCTGTTCGGCCTCAAATCCGGAGATCTCCCGGCCCAGCAGCAGCGCAAAATCGAGCGGCGCCTGCGCAAGGAGATGCAGGAACTGTTCTACGGAAGAAACCTTTGAACCCGCCTTGTTCGCCACTCTTCCTGTTGTGGCGCCACTAGTGTGCCAAGCGGATCGTTTTGTCGCGCATCCTCACCTGCCGTTATTGACAAGCAGGACGAGTACGCCTCCGGTGCACTCGGTCGCGAAATGCCGCAGCCACAAGACCTGACAAGCCCTGGCGACGAAAGGGTGGTGAATAAGGCGGGTTGAACCGACTTGCTCAGCACTCTTTCAGCGCAGTCAATCAGCTACCTGGCAAGCGCGTTTTTTGCTACCCCAACGTTGCATCAAATTTCGAATTCAAAAGTTCGGGGAGTCGTGTTTACGCGGGCTGCGCGCAGTGCCGACAACCGGAGCGTAGCGATTTTGGACCGAAATTTCATGCAATGTTGGGGTTGACCAGGCTGTCAGTTTTAATCGATCAGGGCGAGGCGAAGCCGGATGGTGCAGGATTTTGGATCTCCTGACGCAAAAGGCGGGCCTGTCGATAATGAAAAGATCGGGAAATCCGGCCCAATTCGGCTTGTCAGGCAACACCAGTCAGGCAACACGAGCTTGTCGGATTTGATCGATCGTGAGCGCGAAACAGGTGCCTGGAGGCAGATTTTTCGATCTTTCTCGCAAAATAGCGGGGCTGGCGAATGAAACGGAGCGGGGCACCTGGCCCGCTCCGGCCTTTTGGGCAGTAGATCGGCGCCACATTCGACGGGCTCCTGATCCGGGTTTCGCCGATCAAAAGATCGGGGTCGCATCTCAAGCCAAACGGTCTGCAGTTCGAACGCAGGCAGCCGCTCCTTTCAGAATCGATAAGCGGCCCACTTCATCAGGTTTGCCGTTATGGCCATGGCGCCCTGTATCGGGGCGGGCAGCCGGGCCGCGCCGGATTCGGCGGCCAGTTCGGCGTGCCGGGCCTCGTCGATTTTCATTTGTTCGACGATCGCGCGTGAGCGCTGGTCCTGCTCGGGCAGCCGGTCCAGGTGCGAATCCAGGTGCGCTTCGACCTGGCGCTCGGTGGCCTCGACAAAGCCCAGGCTCCAGCGGTCGCCGGCGGCACCGGCAACCGCCCCAATCGTGAATGAGCCGATATACCAGAAGGGATTGAGAAGGCTGGGTTTGGAGTCCAGCGCTTCGAGCCGGTCGGCACACCAGCGCAAGTGGTCCACCTCCTCGCGCGCGGCCTGCTGCATGTCCTGCTGGACACCGAGGCTGCGCGCGGTTGCCGCCTGGCCCGCGTATAAAGCCTGTGCGCAGACTTCGCCGGTATGGTTGATGCGCATCAGGCCCGCGGCATGCTTTTGTTCCGCCTGGCTGAGTTCGCCCTCATCGATTTCACGCGCCGGCGAGGCCCGCTCGGCCGCAGGTGCCGGCGCCAGCGAGACCCGCAAGGCCTGGTCGAGTTGGGAAATCAAGCGATCGATTGGAGTCATGTCCTTCTACCTGTTGATTGAGTGCCGAGTTTGCAATGCTGAACCGGTGCGATTGCAAAAACCTGCCATGAAAATTGTAAGCCCGGATTATCCACCATCCAATCGTCGCCGCAGTAGATCGGGTGGCGAATCACCCGGGCAAGGGAGCCGAGGCCCGCCCTTGCGATCAGGCGCTTTCCAGGTAGTGCATGCTGAACAGGTTTTCCGGGTCGGTCCAGGTTTGGACAATCGTCATACCGGCGCCACGAGCAACCTCGCCGAAGCTTTCGATCGAGTATTTATGGCTGTTTTCCGTGTGAATGTGGTCCCCGGCCTGGAAGTCGAATGCCTTGTTTAGTATGCGGATACGGGTGTTCTGGGTGGCGACCAGGTGCATCTCGATGCGCTGCAGCGACGGATTGTAGACGGCGCGATGTTCAAAGGCTTGCGCGTCCAGCTCGGCATCGAGATCGGTTGCCAGGCGTGTCAGCAGGTTCTTGTTGAACGCTGCGGTCACTCCGTCGCTGTCGTCGTAGGCCTTTTCCAGCCGCTCGGGAGATTTGACCAGGTCGACGCCAATCAATGCACCGCCGCCGGGTCCGGCCATTTGCCGAATTCTACGCAAAAACCTCAGCGCCTCGGCATGCGTGAAGTTGCTGATCGTCGAGCCGGGGAAATAAACCACTCTGCGGCTTGCCGGGGGGTCAAGCTGCAGTTCCTCGTTTGGGATGGGCTGGGTATAGTCGGCCTGCAGCGGGCGAATTTCGAGCCGGGGGAATTGCTCGGAAAGCTGGGCTACCGATGTGGCCAGGGCTTCCCGGGAAATTTCGATCGGGCTGTAGGCACGTGGCGAGTCGACGGCTTCGAGCAGGCTTCGAATCTTGATGCCGGCGCCCGAGCCCAGCTCGATGATGTGTGCATTCGAGCCGATTCGGGCAGCGATCTCGTCGATATGCGAAGCGTGCAGCGCGAGATCGGCACGCGTGACGTAATAATCTTCGGTCTGGCAGATCGCTTCGAAAAGCTCCGAGCCTGTCTCGTCGTACAGATACTTGCAAGGGATGCTCGGCGGTGAGCCGGCCAGACCGGTCATCACGTCGGCGGCAAAGCGCTGCTTTTCTTCCTTATTCATGATCAAGCGTCCCGGGCCAGTCGCAGGCCGCTGAACTGCCAGCGATCGACGGGGTAAAAGAAATTTCGGTAAGTGGCGCGAACATGGCCCTTCGGCGTGGCGCAGCTGCCACCCCGCAGGACCATCTGGTTGGCCATGAATTTGCCGTTGTATTCGCCGATGGCACCGGCGGCCGCCTGAAAACCCGGGTAGGGCGCGTATGGCGAGGAGGTCCATTCCCAGACATCGCCGAACATGCCGGCCGGCAATTGCTTGCCTGCCGCTTCGATCGGTTGCGGATGGTAACGCCGCTGGTCGGCGAAATGGCCGTCACAGGACTGCGAAACGGCTGCAGCCTCCCATTCGGCTTCGGTGGGTAATCGGCAACCCGACCATTCGGCAAAGGCGCTGGCTTCGTAGAAATTCAGATGGCACACGGGTTCGGACGGATCCATTTCGCGCCATCCGGACAAGGTGTAGATTCTTCGGTCCCCGGCGCAGGACGACCAGTACAGCGGCGCTTGCGCGTTGTTTTGCTGAATCCAGGCCCAGCCGTCAGCCAGCCACAGCAGCGGGTCGGCGTAGCCGCCGGCATCGATAAAATTGCTGAATTCTCCGCAAGTGACCGGGCGGTTTGCCAGTTGATAGCGATTGTTCAGGTACACCCGGTGGCGGGGCAGTTCGTTGTCGAAACAGAAGCGATCGCCGACGGCGCCGATTTCAACCGTCCCGCCATCGAATTCCAGCCACGCAGGATCTGCACAGGCGGCTTGCGCTGGAACCGGTGGCGCATGACCGATCGCAGGGGCGAGCGGGTTGAAGTGAAACGCGTGTTTCAGGTCGGTCAGCATCAGTTCCTGGTGCTGTTGCTCATGGTTGAGCCCCAGCTCGATCAGCGGTACGAGCTTGTCGAATACATTTTCCGGGCAGGCCTTGATGAGCTCATCCAGCGCCTGGCCCACGCTTTGGCGATATTCGGAAACCGTTTCGACATCAGGCCTGGAGATCAAGGCGCGGCGGGCACGGGCATGCTGCTCGCCGATCGCGTTGTAATACGAGTTGAACAGTTCGGCGAAAGCGGGGTTGAAGGCCTGATAACCGGCCTTGAACGGCTGCAGCACGAAAGTTTCGAAAAACCAGGTCGTGTGCGCCCGGTGCCACTTGGCCGGGCTGGCCTCGGGCATGGACTGAAGATTCTGGTCTTCCGGCCCCAGGGTCGCCACCAGCTGCTCGGTATTGCCGCGCACATCATGCAGGCGAGCGAGCAGGCGCTTCTTTCGCTGCGGGGCCGGACCGGCTACCGGGTCAATGCCGGGATTCGAGGGTTTTGGTGTCGATGGGTTTAACATGGGCCGTCTCGGGTGCTGAAAGTCATCGGTTGAGTTCAGGCTCGAATGGCGCGGAATGCCTGGTGAATCGGGCGCACATTCGAACGACCTGGTCGTTTAAAGACACGGGCGATTCAGTCGGCATTGCAAGCTTAAATTCTAACATCCAAACGAAATTACCGCATGGACATTCGTGATATGCAGGTTAGGCTCACGTCCGGTTTGATATGGTGTCGCACTTGTTTTCAAGCATGATTTCTCAAGGGAGCGATGACCGTGATCAACAGCGCGAAAGAGCGTGAAGTCACAAGCGTGATGACGCTGGTGGTGGCAGCCAACAGGGTTTGCAGACAAGTTATTTCAACGATTGTGGTGTCGAGCGGGCTGGTGATGCTGGCAGCGCCGGCCCAGGCCGAATGGGCTGGATCGGCCGAGCTCGGGCTGGTTTTTGCCCGCGGCAATACCGAGACCGAAACATTGAATACGGCGCTTGAGGCGAGCTATTCCAGGCAGCGCTGGACCAATACCACCGAAGCCAGTTTTTTTCGATCGGAAACCGATGGCGATCTCGATGCGAGCCGATTCGTGGGTAAAAATGCCACCGATTACACGCTCGACGATCGAAGTTATCTGACCGGCATCGTCCGATATGATCGGGATCGCTTCTCCTCGTTCCGTTTTCAGACCTCGGCCGCGCTGGGCTATGGTTACCAGTGGCTGGATAGCGAGCGCCAGACCCTGTCGCTGGAAGCCGGGCCGGGCGTTCGTCATTCCGAGAATCGCGCCAGCGGCGATACCGAAACCGAGTTCATCGGCCGCGGTGCGGTCGATTACCGGCTGGCGATTTCCGAGACGGCCGAATTGACCAATGCCTTCCTGGTCGAGACCGGTTCGTCGAACACCTTCCTGGAGACGCAATTGGCGCTGGAAGTGGCTATCAACGATTCGCTGGCTTTGAAAACCGGGTTCTCGGTGCGTCACAATACCAATGTCGAGGCCGATCGCGATAAAACCGATTACCTCAGCACCGTCAATCTGGTTTACAGTTTCGACAAGAACAAATGATGCTCATGGTACGGCTCGATCCGCGAACGGCGATTCGTGATCTGTCCACCCGGCCGTTTTCGGACCAGAGTTTTCAAGCAGGAGTTTTCAAGCAGGTTTTGTTTGACCCGCGTTATTCGACCCGTTCTCAATCAATGGCCCGTCCGTGACCTATTACCGCAAGCACCTGTTTTTTTGCACCAATCGGCGCGGCGAAAACGCAGAACGCCCGTCCTGCGCATTGTGCGGCTCGCCGGAGCTGCGTGGATGGGCCAAGCAAAGGCTCAAGGCGCTCGGCCTGACCGGCCCTGGTGGCGTGCGCGCCAACACGGCCGGCTGCCTGGATCGCTGCGAACTGGGGCCGGTGCTGGTCGTTTATCCGGATGCGGTCTGGTATACCTACATCGACGAGGACGACCTCGAAGAAATCATCCAGTCCCACATCATCGGGGGGCGGCCGGTCGAGCGGCTGCGCCTGCCCGACCAACCGGTCGACTGAAACAATGCCGATTCGCGCACTGCCGGTTCACCTGGTCAACCAGATCGCCGCCGGCGAGGTGGTCGACCGGCCCGCATCGCTGGTCAAGGAACTGGTCGAAAACAGCCTGGACGCCGGCGCCGGCCGGATTCGGATCGAGGTCGATGGCGGTGGTCAGCGACGGATCCGCATTTCCGACGACGGGGCCGGAATCGAGCCTGGCGAGGTCGAACTGGCCCTCAAGCCGCACGCCACCAGCAAGATCAGCAGCCTGGATGATCTGGAGTCGGTGGTCAGCATGGGTTTTCGTGGTGAGGCGCTTGCCAGCATCGCCTCGGTGTCGCGGTTGTCGATTGCCTCTCGGCCGGCCGCGGCCGAGCGCGGTGTGCGCATCGAGTGCGAAGGTGCACAAATGGGCGGCCTGGAGCCATTCGCGATGCCGCCGGGCACGATCGTCGAGGTGCGCGATCTTTTCTTCAACACGCCGGCGCGGCGCAAATTCCTCAAGACCGAACGAACCGAATACGCTCATATCGACGAACTGGTCAAGCGTTTGTCGCTGGCGCGCATGGCGGTGGCGTTTGAACTGAAACACAACGGCAAGGGCGGGCGCAGCCTGATGCCGGCCAGTGATGATGCGGCCCGGCGGCGGCGCGTCGAAAGCGTTTGCGGCGCAGAATTCTTCGACGCCGCGCTGGAAGTCGACGCCCGCCACCAGGGCCTGCAATTGAGCGGCTGGATTGCGCGGCCGGGGTTTTCGCGCAGCCAGGCCGACATGCAGTATTTCTTCGTCAATGGCCGGCTGGTG
>JAVVET010000034.1:0-34739 GCA_032251235.1 Wenzhouxiangellaceae bacterium | reverse complement strand
CATTGCCGATCAAGAGCAGGATCAGGGAAAGCCGAGGCTCTCCCTGATTCAATCTCGAACCGGCGGTTCACGTCGGCTGGCCGGGCGGTGCACCGGGGCCAACTGTTTCCTGATCGCCGGTTAGATCCGTGCCGTCGCGGCCACACAGGATTGTTCAGAGGTTTCTTGGTTGCCCGGTCAACCGCCCGTCCCGGCAGTCTGCGATGGCCTGCTCGATTTTCCCCCGCGTGTGCGTCACGAACGGACCGTACTGGACGATCGGCTCGCCGATCGGTCTGCCGGCCTTAAGGAACGGGTCCAGGTTCAGGCCACGTATCAATCCCAGGTTGCGGCGCAGGCGTGCGCCTGCGCCGTCGGAGGTTTCGACAGCTTCGATGGTTCTGGTCATTGTCGGTTCGGTCATGACGTCGCGGATCTGCTGCAAAGGAAGGTCGTGGCAGCTAAGGCGTGGCTGTTGATACTCGCCTTTGCTGTGGACTCGGGAGCGTCTCCGAGTCCGCTCAGGGACCCGGAGGTGGATCGGGTGTTGCTCGATGGGCACGAACGGGACAAACTGCTTGCCGGGACCAATAACGACTCTTCGACTCTACCCACTCTCTTCCGTCGCGAGGGGTCGCCAGGCCCAGTGGCTGTGGCGTTTCGTGACCGAGCGCACCGCAGGCGGACTCGCCCTGCTTGTCAATAACGGCAGGTGAGAGGATGCGCGATCGAGCGAAACGCTGCAGACGCGGGCCTGACGGCGCCGCAGTAGGAAAGGTGGTGATTAAGGCGGCTTAAGTCCGACAGGCTGCTAGTCCTCTGGCCCGGGCTTGCCGCGTTTTTGCTTGATTTCGCCGCGCTGGCGCTTGACCTTGAGGCGTTTTTTCTTGGCCGAGCGGGTCGGGCGTGTTTTGATGCGCCGGCGCGGTTGGCGATGAGCGCGTTCGATCAGCTCAGCCAGCCGCTGGCGGGCTTCGTCGCGGTTGCGGTGCTGGCTTCGACTGCTTTTGGCCTCGATGGTGATGACGCCGTTGGAGTCCGCCCGGCTGCCGGCCAGCCCCAGCAGTCGAGTCTTGACGGCCGGTTGGAGAAATTCGGAGTTCGTCACATCGAAGCGAAGTTGCACGGCGGTCTCGGTTCGGTTGACGTGCTGGCCGCCGGGGCCGCCGCTGAGTACGAACTTTTCCGACATTTCGCGCTCCGGGGGCACGAAACGCGATCGCTGTTTTTTGTCGCCGCCGGTCACGAAGTCGATGATAACGTCATGGCAACGGCGATTCAGCCGGCCGGATCATCGGCTTCGGCGCGAAGTTCCGGGTGCGAAAGCCTTGGTCGAGCCGGTTCAGTGTATTCAGGCATCGGTTCGACAAGCATCATCCGGACCTTTTCGGCACCATGTGTTCGCTCGAGCCGACGGATGATGAAATGGCCGCGCGCCATGTTCTGGAAATGGTCGATAAAAAGCGCGTTGACCGCAGCACCGCCGATCGCGCCGGCGATCGGTATGGATTGGGCTGCGGCCTTTTGGGAAACGACGATGGAAAAGCGTGATGCGATCTGGCTGATCAGGCGCACAATGACCGGTGCGGACTTGTCGATCAGGCCTTTGCGAGCCACGTGCGCGGCGCACTCCGAGACGGTTCTTGCCATGGCGGCGCGGACCGTAAAGTAGCCGGTCTCTGCGGCATCGTCGCGCGTGTCAGAACCGCCAAGAGCGAGCACTTGCAGGCAGGCAAGCCGGGCCTCGGGCAAGCGCAGGTCCTCGCCTTCGCTGCGCGCGATATCGGCGATCGAGCGCAGCATGATGGTGGTCGAGACCGGCAACTCCAGCGCCAGGGCTGCAAGCCCGAATGCACCGCCGGCGGCGCCAGCGGTGGTTGCCGCCATCGTGTGCCAGCGGCTCGAAGCCGGGCCCGGCGTTTCGGTATCCATGGTGCCCAGCGCAACTTCAAGCGCCGTTTCGATCGTTTTCCGGCTTGCCTCCTGTACGCTTCGATACCATCGTTCGGGCAGCATCTGAAAACTTCTCTCGATCGGCGCTCCCGCCAGGTCGCTGATACGCGCGGCAAGGCCGGGATTGTCGAGCAGCACCCGGGCTCGTCGCAGTTGCTCCAGTTCCGATGAAGCGATCGTCGTGTTTTTCGGTTTGGGCATCGCGTTTTTTGAGTTCGTCAGCTAAGCCTGGGGAACCTAGTGTAGTACGCGCCCGTACATGATGACGGTCTGCCGTCAAGTCGTGGCTTTCAGGCATCCAGGGAGCGGTTGTGCAGGGACATCCATTTGACCAGGTCGCGGTGCTGGATCAAGCCGCAGACCTTGCCGTCGCGAATGACCGGCATGGGTTCATCACCGGCGCCGGCCAGGCGACGCAGCGCGTCGTGGGCACGGCTGTCCGGTTCCAGGTAGTCGATCGAGTCCAATGGCCGCATGACATCCTTTACCGACTTGTCCTGGCGTTCTTCTCCGGAAAGCTCGGCGACATCATTGAGAGAAACGATGCCTTTTAACTGCTCGCCGTCGACCACGGGCCAGAGCACCTGGCTGCTTCGCAGCAGATGGCGTTCAACGAAATCCGGCAAGCTCATGTTGGCCGAAACGTCGTCGAAGCGGGTGCGCATCAAGTCCGAGACCCGATGCTTGCGCAGTACGGTATCGGAAATCAGCTGCTTGTAGCTCATCGAGGCAATGCTGGAAATGAACCAGCCGATCAATATCCACCACAGGCCGCTCAGGGCACCGTTGAACAGGAAAAAGACGCCGAGAAACATCAACAGCCAGCCAAAGTAACGCCCGGCGTTGGATGCCCAGCGGGTCGCCTGGATCTGGTCTCCGGTCATCGCCCAGATGATGGCCCGAAAAACGCGTCCGCCATCCATCGGAAAACCGGGAATCATGTTGAAAATGGCAATGACCATGTTGATCGAGCCAAGCCACAGCAAGGCCGTGGAAACCGCACCGAGCCGGGAAAGCGCCTCGGCGTTGCCCGCGTTGAGTTCCCGCACCAACTGGGCGTCGTCGGCGATCCAGAACGCCAGGTTGATGCACGCGATGGCGATCACGAAGCTGGTGACGGGCCCGATGATGGCGACCAGGAATTCCACTTTTGGGCGGTCCGGTTCGCTGCTGGTCTCGGCCATGCCGCCGAAAAGGAACAGCGTGATGCGGGGTACCGGAATGTTGTAATGCTGCGAGACCACGGAATGAGACAGTTCATGGGCCAGCAGCGAGGCAAAGAACACGACCCCGGAGATGATCGCCGTGGTCCACGTCAGCAGCGGGCTCCAGTCCGGGTGCCATTGTGGAAAGACGCCGCTGCCGAGACTGAATACGATCAACGCGAAAATAATCACGACACTGATGTCGAGGCGTATTTCGATGCCGAATATTTTGAACAGCGACAAGCTGTGCCTGCCTGGAGCGGGTGAGTTCCGATTGCCTGCGCCTGTCTCGTTGCTCATGCCATTTCCTCGCCTGGTTGCGGTTTGCCGGTATCTCGCCTTACCCGAAAGTCGGGATAAAGCCGTTGCAAGGTTCATTATGCCTTTGAACCAAGATTCATGAATATACGAACAGCTGAGGAACCATCAAAGCCAAGTGGCGCTGTGTGCAGGTGGACGCGTGCCGGTCGAAGCCGGTGTTGCCGAAGTGTCTGATTTGCCTCGAACTGCTGGATTTGGCTGGGTGCTGAAGGCCGCACTGCGCGTTGACTCGAAATGGGCGATCAGCGCTTGAGCGGACGTTGGCTCCGGAGACCTCTAATTGGTCAGAGCGACGGTGCGGCCCATCATTGAAAAGGCCATCGTCGGAACGATGGCCTTGAAGCCGAAATGCTGTAAGCCCGGATTATTCACCACCCGATCGTCGCGAGGCGGTCCCAGGCCGCCGCAGTGGATCGGTGGCGAATAATCCGGGGTAAGTCAAGACTGGAGCAGGGTTCGCTTGCAGTGTCGAATAACGTCGACTAGCGGATCGCGTGGATGATGCCGCAGGCATCACGCGCGCCACCGGCGCAACCGCCTTCCAGTTCGTCTTCGTGATCGCAGTAGGTGTCTTTCTCGGTGTGGATGATGAAAGCACTTCCGTCGTCGTCGAAGATGCTCAGCCGGCCAGGCGAAAGCGTGACCCGATTGGTGATCGTTCGCATTACGCCGACACCCTCCGTCACGTTCAGGTTGACAAGGTCGCCCATGTGAAACGGGTGATTGAAGTCGGGTGCATCGGGGGTGCTCTTGCCGTGCGGGCCTGGATCATGATGACCACCGGCGGCGGTGCAGGGCTCGCATTCTGCGGTTTCATGGATATGCACGGCATGCTCGCCGTCGCTCAGGCCGCGCACCAGCATGTAGACCTCCACCTGCCTGATGCCCTCGGCGCTCGGCACTTCCTGGAGCAGCGCGGTGCCGATTACGGCCTTGTCGCTGCAGCCTTCGATGGTGGCCATGCCAACGCTCACGTTCCGGTCTTCATCGGCGCTGGCCGCAGCCATGCCGGCGAATGCCAGAAACCCGGCGCAAAGACCCATTGAAAGATGTCTGGAAATTCGATGCTGATTCATTTTTTTCTCCTTGAAAGTTGATCCGTGAATTGATCATTGCAGTGATCCTCGCAGTGATACTCGAGAGCGATCTTTTGTAACAGGAGCTTCTCCAGTATAAACGCCGTTTTTCGCGAAATTCAAGGCACGGTAAAAGCAAATCTGCAGGATGATCCTGCGAGTGGATTACAGGTTCGCGATGCCGATGCAGGCTTCGGCGTGGCTTGCGCCCTCAAGTTCGACCCGTGGCGGAGCCCTGGCAGCCTGTCGAGCTTGACCGATCAGAAGTGAGAGAGAGCCGGTTGGCGTCAGTTTTGAGGCCAATAGCAGGCTGTTTAACGAAACCAGGCGCGCGTCATTTCTCGGTAATCGCGATGGCTCATGCCCGTTCGGGAATTCGGATGAGTTCCAGCGGCAGGATCCGGCGGGCATCGATCGCTGAAGGCCTCGCCACGCGTCGAACTGAAGCGATCGATGCCCACCGGATCCGGTGTCGAAGTCACAAACTGGATGCTGCTGAGAAACGACGCTAGTCAGGAAAGGGAACTCCAAAGCCAAAGCCCGGCGATGGCCGGGCTTTTGGTTCAGGCGGGTGTAATCAGTAGGCAAGATTCGGCCGAAGGAATTTCTCGGCCTGCTCGATGTCGATGCCTTTCCGCTCGGCGTAGTCGGCAACCTGGTCGCGGTCGATCTTGCCGACCACGAAATACTTCGATTCCGGGTGGCCGATGTAATAGCCGCTGACTGCAGCGGCCGGGTACATCGCGAACGATTCGGTCAGTTCCAGGCCGATATTGCCCGGTGCATCGAGCAATTTGAAGATCTTCTCTTTTTCACTGTGGTCCGGGCAGGCCGGATAGCCGGGTGCCGGACGGATGCCCCGGTATTTTTCTTTGGCCAGTTCGGATGCGTCCAGCGATTCGTCCGGGGCATAACCCCAGAATTCGCGGCGAACCCTGGCGTGCAGCGCCTCGGCCAAGGCTTCGGCCAGTCGATCGGCCAGCGCCTGGAGCAAAATGCCGGAGTAATCATCGTTTTCAGGCAGTTTTTCCCGGGCCGCCTCGATGCCGTGGCCCGACGTGACGGCGAACAGGCCGGCCCAGTCCCTGATCCCGGAATCCTTCGCTGCCACGTAATCGGCCAGGCAGAGGTTGGCCGAAGGCTTGTCGGCCTGCTGGCGCAGGCAAACCATCCGCTCGAGCGTGTTCTGGCGCGACTCGTCGGTATAAAGCAGGATGTCGTCGCCGTCGCCTGCGGCCGGCAACAAGGCCAGTACGGCTTTCGGCTGGAGCCACTTTTCGTCGACGATGCGCTTGAGCATTTCCTGGGCGTCGTTGAACAGGTCGGTGGCGGCTTCGCCGACGACCTGGTCCTTGAGGATGTCCGGGTAGCGGCCGGCCAGTTCCCAGGTCTGAAAAAACGGCGTCCAGTCGATGAACTGGACCAGGTCTTCGAGCGGCCAGTCGTCGATTACCTGCAGCCCAGGCTGCAGCGGCGTTTCAGGCGTGTAGCCGCTCCAGTCGAGCTGGAGCGCGTTTTCCCGAGCTTTTTTTATTGGAATCAGCGGCTTGCGCTGCTTTCTGTTGGCGTGACGTTCGCGGTATTCAACGTAGTCGTCGGAAATGTTTGCCGCGTATTCTTCTCGATTGACCTTGCTGATCAGTTTGCGCACGACATCGACCGAGCGCGAAGCGTCCTTGACCCAGCACACTGGTGATTGATAAACCGGATCGATTTTTAACGCCGTATGCGCTCTCGAAGTGGTCGCCCCGCCGATCAGTAGCGGCAGGTGGAAATTCTTTTTCTGCATCGCTTCGGCAACTGCGACCATTTCATCCAGCGATGGCGTGATCAGGCCCGACAGGCCGATCAAATCGACATCTTCCCGGATCGCCGCGTCGAGGATTTTGTCGGCCGGCACCATCACGCCGAGATCGTGCACATCGAAGCCGTTGCAGGCCAGCACCACCCCGACGATGTTCTTGCCAATGTCGTGCACGTCGCCCTTGACGGTTGCCATGAGCACCTTGCCCTTCTTTTCGCCGATCTTCTTCTCGGCCTCCAGGTAGGGGATCAGGTGGGCGACGGCTTTTTTCATCACCCGCGCGGATTTGACCACCTGCGGCAGGAACATCTTGCCGTCGCCAAACAGGTCGCCGACGTAGTTCATGCCGTCCATCAAGGGCCCTTCGATGACTTCCAGCGAGGTCTCGAATTGCTGCCGCGCCTCCTCGGTATCGTCGACGACGTACTTGTCGATGCCCTTGACGAGGGAATACTTCAGGCGCTCGGCGACCGGCTTTTCGCGCCAGGCCTCGTCCTTTTCCTGCTTCTGGCCTTCGCCCTTGTACTTGTCGGCCGCTTCGAGCAGCCGCTCGGTGGCGTCGTCGCGCCGGTTGAGCACCACGTCTTCGACCAGTTCGCGCAGCTCCGGGTCGATGTCGTCGTAGACAGCCAGCTGGCCGGCGTTGACGATGCCCATGTCCATGCCGGCGTGGGTGGCGTGATAAAGAAACACCGAATGCATCGCCTCGCGTACGCGATTGTTGCCGCGAAACGAAAACGACATGTTGGAAACCCCACCCGAAATGTGGCTTTCGGGAAAGCGCTTTTTCAACTCGCGGGCGGCATTGATGAATTCCACCGAGTAATTGTTGTGCTCGTCCATGCCGGTCGCGACGGGGAAGATGTTGGGATCGAAAATGATGTCTTCGGGCGGGAAGTCCACCTTTTCGGTCAGCAGCTTGTGGGCGCGCGACAGGCATTCGAGCATGCGCTCGGTGTTGTCGGCCTGGCCGGTTTCGTCGAACGCCATGACGATGACCGCAGCGCCGTAAAGCCGGACTTTGCGGGCCTGTTCGAGGAACTGTTCCTCACCTTCCTTGAGGCTGATCGAGTTGACCACGCCCTTGCCCTGGATGCACTTCAGGCCGGCCTCGATGACGCTCCATTTGCTGGAGTCGACCATGACCGGCACGCGCGCGATGTCGGGTTCGCCGGCGATCATGTTCAGAAAGGTGGTCATTGCCTCTTCCGAATCGAGCAGCCCTTCATCCATGTTCACATCGATGATCTGGGCGCCGTTTTCGACCTGCTGCAGCGCCACCTCGACGGCTTGTTCATAGTTGTCTTCGGCAATCAGGCGCTTGAACTTCGCCGAGCCGGTGACGTTGGTTCGTTCGCCGACGTTGACGAAGCCCAGCTCGGGCGTGATGACCAGCGGTTCGAGACCGCTTAGAGACGTGTATCGCTTGGGGGATTCGGTAGTTGTCATGCGGCCTTTTTTTGCTTGAGTTTGCGTGGTTGAAACGGGGCGATGGCCTCACCGATGGCCTTCAGATGTGCAGGGGTCGTGCCGCAGCAGCCGCCGATGATGTTGACCAGGCCATCCTCGGCGTAGCCTTTCACGATGTCCGCCATTTCTTCCGGCGTCTGGTCGTATTCGCCGAATTCGTTGGGCAGCCCGGCGTTGGGGTGAGCGCTGATCATGCAGTTGGCGACGCGGCCCAGCGATTCGATGTGCTGCTTGAGCTGGTCGGCACCGAGCGCGCAATTGAAGCCGACGGTGGTCGGGCTCGCGTGGGCCAGCGAAAAGTAGAAGGCTTCGGCGGTTTGACCCGATAGCGTGCGGCCGCTGGCGTCGGTGATCGTGCCGGAAATCATCACCGGCCAGCGCTCGCCGCGCCGGGCGAACTCCTGTTCGACGGCGAAAATCGCGGCTTTCGCGTTGAGCGTATCGAAAATGGTTTCGACCATCACCAGGTCGGATCCGCCGTTGAGCAGACCGCGCACGGTTTCGGTGTAGGCTTCGACCAGTTTGTCGAAGGTAATGTTGCGATAGCCCGGGCTGGAAACGTCGGGTGAAATCGACGCGGTCCGGTTGGTGGGTCCGATCGTGCCGACGACGAAACGCGGTTTTTCCGGGGTTTCCTGTTCGACTTCGTCGCAGGCTTCGCGTGCCAGTCTCGCCGCCTCGAAGTTGATTTCTTCGGCCAGGCTTTCCAGCGCATAATCGGCCTGGCTGATGCGGTTGGCGTTGAAGGTGTTGGTTTCGACCAGGTCGCAGCCCACGGCCATGAAATCCTTGTGGATTTTCTTGACCAGGTCGGGGCAGGTCAGAACCAGCAGGTCGTTGTTGCCCTTGAGGTCGTCGGAATGATCGGCGAAACGCTGGCCGCGAAAGTCCTGCTCGGACAGCTTTTCGTTCTGGATCATCGTGCCCATCGCGCCGTCGAGCAATAAAATTCGATTCTCCAGCGCCTCGAACAGTTTGCCGGCGCGTTCGGGGTCGTGCCATTGAGTGTCGGTCATGATCGTCTTGCCAGTAAGGTGATGATTTCAAAATTGGGCGGCTTTTTTTCCACCGAAGTGATTTCGCAGAAATCGACTGCCAGGCCGGTCGTCTCGAGCAAAGCGGTCAACTGTTCGGGTTCGAAACCGGCGTTCACGTGGCCGTAGGCTTCGACCTGGCTGCTGTTGCGATGCTGCTTGAGTACCGCGCAGACCAGTTTTCCTCCGGGCGCCAGCACCCGCGCGGCTTCGGCGGCGGCCATTTCCGGTTGCTTGCTGTAAGTCAGCGCGTGCAGCAGGAATACCGTGTCGAAGACCGCGTCCTCGAAGGGCAGGGCGTGCATGTCGCCGTGGTGGAAGCGAACGTTTTCAAAATCGGCAACCCGGGCCTGTCCGGCCTGGACGACCTTGGGCGAGATGTCGATGCAGTCGATCGATGTTGCCCGGTGTTCGAGCAATTCGCCCATGATTCCATCGCCGGACGCGATATCGAGCACCCGCCCGGGTGAGATCAACTGCACCAGTGCGCGCGTGGTGGCCTCCCAGGTCCGGCCTGGCGAATAATGCCGCTCCATGTCGCCGGCGACGGCATCGGGCCAGCCTCGCCCGCTGACGCGCTCGGCTATCACGTCGGGCAGTCGCTCGGCATCAACGAGTACCTGCGGGTCATCCAGACACCCGCTGAGCAGTTTCCACAGTTGGCAAAGTTCGCAGGATTGATCATCGGTCTTCGAACGGTAATAAACCGAAACCCCGTCGCGCCGGTCGGCGACCAGTCCGGCTTCGCGCAGCCGGGCCAGGTGGGTCGACACGCGCGGCTGGGCCAGCCGCGTGATGCGGGCCAGCTCGGCGACGGTGAGTTCTTCATGATCCAGCAGCGCCAGCAATCGGAGCCGGGTCGAATCACCCAGCAGACTGCAGTGGCGACCAATCAAGTCGAGTTCGATAACAATATCCTTTTATCGCGATTGAAAGATATTGTATCAAAGCCGGGACCTGGACGCATCCCGACCTGGGGCGGTCAACAGCTTTATTTCGCCGACTTGTTCATCACCGGGGTCGACAAGGCGGATCGGACAGCGATTAGCCCGAACGGTCCTTCCATCGCCGAATGGCTCCAAGCACGCTCTCGGGTGACGCGTCGATATCGGGTTCGCGCTCGCGCGCGGCCTCGATCACGGCACGTTCGCGCGTACGCAAAAATGGATTGAAGCTCTTTTCGCCTGCCAGCGTCGATGGCAGCGTGATTTGGTCCTGTTCCCGCAAACGCTGGACTTCCTGGCAGCGCAACTGCAATTGCGGGTTTTCCGGCTCTATTTGGAGCGCGAAACGGCAGTTGCCGGCGGTGTATTCGTGGGCGCAGTAGACCAGCGTATCGTCGGGCAGGGCGGCCAGCTTGTCGAGGGAGGCCTGCATTTGGGCCGGCGTGCCCTCGAAAAGCCGCCCGCAGCCGACCGAAAACAGCGTGTCGCCGCAAAAAAGCCGGCGCCGGCCGTCGAATTCACCAAAGTAGGCGATGTGGCTGCGCGTGTGCGCCGGGGTTTCGATCACAGCGAAAGCCACGCCCAGGGCGTCGACGTCGACCCGTTCGTTTTCGCCGACCACGCGGGTATCGGCCGGCATGCGCGGATCGTGCGGGCCCCAGACCGGCACGTCGTGGTCGGCGCGTATCCGGTCGACGCCACCGACGTGGTCGTGATGATGATGGGTCAACAGGATGCCGGCCAGCTTCAGCTGCGTCTCATAAAGATAGGCCAGCGCCCGGTCGGCCTCGCCGGGATCGACCAGCAGACAGTGGCCGGAGCGCGACAGCGCCCAGATGTAGTTGTCGCTGAACGCAGGGATGGCGAGAATCTCGGGGTCCATAAGCGGCTCCTTCTGGTATTCTTCGATCTTGTCATTGTAACGGCCACAATCGCATGACCGCCGGCTTTGCCCGTCTGCAGAAATCCGAAAATGAGCTGATCCCGCGACTGGTCGCCGAGGCCGGTGCCGACTGGATGCTGGAACTTGCCCCGGCCGCCAGCCCGTCGCCGACATTGGATGTGCCGCGTCACCGGATGCTGCACAACGGTGAAGGATGGATCTGGCCGTGTCGCCTGGAGACCGGACTTTTGCCGTTTGCCGATGGGGATCTGCCCGGCATTTTGCTGCGCCACCTGTTTTGGCTGGAGTCCAGTGACGCGCTGCTCGACGAGGCCATGCGCTGCCTGAAGCCCGGTGGCTTGCTGGTGTCGGTCTCGGCCAATCCCTGGCACCGGATCAGCTGGCAGGAACTCGGCCGGGATGCTTTTCAACTGCCGGCCTGGCCGCGCTTTTTGATGCTGCACGCCCGCCACCGGCTGATGATGCAGATCCCGGCCCGCCAACACTGGTCCGGCGTGGTGCCCGGTGTCTCGCCGATCCTGGTCGTTGTGGCCCGCAAGCCGCCGCGCGCGATTTCGGTTCGAAAGCTGAAGTTTCGCCGGCGCCCAATGACCGGGCGCGCGGCTTCGGCCGGCAGCAGTTGCCGCGCGGCATGAGTGCGAAAAAAACAATCGAAATCTGGACCGACGGGGCCTGTCGCGGCAACCCGGGACCGGGCGGCTGGGGCGCGCTGCTGCGCTACGACGCGACCGAGAAGGAAATTTCCGGCGCCGAGCGCGACACCACCAATAACCGGATGGAATTAATGGCCGCCATCCAGGCGCTGGAGGTTTTGAAAAGACCTTGCCAGGTGCGCCTGACGACCGACTCGAACTATGTTCGCCAGGGCATTACCGAGTGGTTGCCGCGCTGGCGCGCCAATGGCTGGAAGACCGCTGCGCGCAAACCGGTCAAGAATGCCGACCTGTGGCAGCGCCTTGCCGAGGCTGCGGCCCGTCACAATGTCGAGTGGCATTGGGTGCGCGGACATTCCGGGCACCCGGAAAACGACCGTGCCGACGAGCTGGCCACGCGGGCGGCGGCCAAAATCCGATGATTGCGGGAGCCGTTTTATGAGACAGGTCATCCTGGACACCGAAACGACCGGCCTGGAACCGGCCGAAGGGCACCGGATCATCGAGATCGGCTGTCTTGAACTGGTCGATCGTGAGTTGACGGGCCGGGAATTCCACCGTTACCTCAACCCGGGTCGTTCGGTTGACGCCGGCGCGCTCGACATCCACGGTCTGAGCGACGATTTTCTCGCCGACAAGCCCGTCTTTGAAGAGGTTGCCACGGAGTTCCTCGAGTTCATCCGGGGCGCAGAACTGATCATCCACAATGCCTCCTTCGACGTCGGTTTTCTCGATTCGGAGCTCGCGCGGCTGGATCCGCCGGCTCACATCGGCGATGTGGCCACGGTGCTCGATACGCTGGTTCTGGCGCGTGACATGCACCCCGGTCAGCGAAACAGCCTGGATGCACTGTGCCGACGCTACGAAGTCGACAATACCAACCGCAAGCTGCATGGCGCCTTGCTGGATTCGGAATTGCTGGCCGAAGTCTATTTGCTGATGACCGGTGGGCAGGTATCGCTGGCGCTTGAGCTGGATCGTAGCGGCGCTCGGGGTGGCAGTGATTACAGCGTCACGTTCGACGCCTCGAAGCTGGTGAGGCAGCAAGCCTCGGACAGCGAGCTCGAGGCGCATCGTCAGCAACTGGCGAAGATCGATCAAGCCGCCGGTGACCTGGGCTGTCTGTGGCTTCAGTCCCCAGGCGCTTGAACGACCCCGCTTGATGCTGGCTGAAACGGCGAGGCGTCGCTTGCCACCCTGCCTGGTCCTTACGGGCCCGACGGCGGCCGGCAAGACCGGAATTGCCCTGGAGCTGGCGCGACGCTTCGATGTGCATCTGATCAGCGCAGATTCGGTCCAGGTCTACCGCGGCATGAATGTTGGAACCGCCAAGCCCGACGCGGCCACGTTGCGTGAGTTTCCGCACCAGTTGATCGACATCCGCGACCCGGAGCAGGCCTATACCGCCGCGGATTTCGTGCGCGACGCCGAGCGCGAGATTGCCCGGGCGCAGGAAATGCAGCGCTTGCCGGTGATCGTTGGCGGGACCACGATGTATCTACGGGCATTGCGTTACGGGCTCGATCCGATGCCGCCAGCCGATCCCGCGACCCGTGACCAGATCAGCCGCGAGGCAGACAAGCGCGGTTGGCCGGCGATGCACGACCAGCTGGCGGGACTCGATCCGCTGGCCGCAGGCCAGATCCAGCCGACAGATGCCCAGCGCATTCAGCGTGCGCTGGAGATGATCCGTTTGACCGGGCGTCCGGCCAGTTCATTCCACCGGGGCCGTGGCGCCGACCGGATGTCTGGCAGCCGGATGATCGTCATGGCGCCGGCTGAACGTGCGCGCTTGCATCGAGCCATCAATCAGCGTTGGGGCCAAATGCTCGAGCAGGGTTTGCTGGCCGAAACCGAGGCTTTGCTTCGGCGCCCGGGCCTGGCGGTCGAGTCAAGCGCTCTGCGAGCGGTCGGCTATCGCCAGGCGGCCGAGCACCTCAAAGGCCGGCTTAGCCTCGATGCGCTGCACAAAAAGGGTGCCGCGGCCACACGGCAGCTGGCCAAACGTCAAATCACGGCGCTCAGGCAATGGGGTGGGGCATTCTGGTATGACCCGTTGAATCGGACAGCAATTAACCGCATAATCCATTCTGTAGGCTGGTTTTTTAACGGCAATGGTTAAGTGGGCAGGGTCCGTGCATTCAAATCAATCCAACGGGGAGGCCTGGCAGGTGAAAGTTTCGAGTATTTATTTTTAAATCAATGATTTGAGTCAAAGTGTCGTCGTGTGGAAATGCCACATAAAATCGTTTCACATCGGACCCGCGATAATTAATGGGACAAAAAGGAGAACTAAAAATGTCAGGCAAGGGTCACTCACTACAGGATCCGTACTTGAATGCGCTGCGAAAGGAGCGGATACCGGTGTCCATCTTTCTGGTCAACGGGATCAAGTTGCAGGGGCAGATCGAATCATTCGACAATTTCGTCGTGCTGCTGAAGAATTCGGTGAACCAGATGATTTACAAGCATGCAATATCAACCGTGGTACCGGCGCGCAGCGTACGGATTGCATTATCAGAGGAACAAGACAACGATTGACTGACACGACAGCACTCGCCGTTGGCGAGCGAACCGATGCCAATTGCGCAATTCTGGTTCAGCCTGAGTTCGGGCGTCCCGTTAGCATGCGGGAAACGGAAGAATTCCTATCCCTGGCCCACGCGGCCGACTGCTCAGTGGGCGCTATTGTGCGGGCGCCACGGTCCCGGCCCGACGCCAGAACACTGGTGGGCAGCGGCAAGGTCCAGGAATTGCGTGAAGCGATCGAACAACACGATGCAACCCTGGTCCTGTTCAACCACCGCCTGAGTCCGGTCCAGGAACGCAACCTGACCACGGAGCTCAAGGTCCCGATCCTCGATCGGACCACGCTGATCCTCGATATTTTCGCCCAGCGCGCCCGTTCCCACGAGGGCAAGCTTCAAGTCGAGCTGGCACAATTGAAGCACTTGTCGACTCGCCTGGTACGCGGCTGGACTCATCTTGAGCGCCAGCGCGGCGGCATTGGCATGCGCGGACCGGGCGAAACCCAGCTTGAAACCGATCGGCGCCTGCTTGCAGGTCGCATCCGTCAGCTCAAGGTCCGCCTCGATCGCCTGGAACAGCACCGCTTGCGGGGGCGTCAGGCCCGCGATCGCAGTTCGCTGCCGCTGATTGCGCTGGTCGGGTACACCAACGCGGGTAAATCGACCCTGTTCAACCGCCTGACTTCGGCTCGCATGATTGCGCGCGACCAGTTGTTTGCAACGCTGGACCCAACCGTCCGACGGATCGATTCCGAAGACGGCGGCACCTTGCTTGCCAGCGACACGGTTGGATTCATCCAGGACTTGCCGCACGAGCTGATTGCTGCGTTCCGCGCCACGCTGGAAGAGACCCTCGGGGCCTCTTTGGTGCTCCAGATCGTCGATGCGGCCGACCCGGAGCGCGAGATTCAAATCAATACCGTCGAGCAGGTGCTCACTGAAATCGGCGCCGCGGAGTTGCCGCGACTGGTCGTGTACAACAAGATCGACGCGGTGAACCTGGAAGCCCGTATCGAGCGCGATGACAGCGGTTGCGCAGTCCGAGCCTGGGTTTCGGCCGAAACCGGTGCAGGTGTCGACGATTTGCTGCGCGCCATCAGCGAGCGGGTCGGGGGCGGTCGAATCCGGGGCTGGTTCCAGCTTCCGGCCAGGCTGCAAAAACTGCGTTCGAGCCTGTTCGATATGGGTGCGGTCGAGGCCGAGCAGGTCGACGACCATGGCGCCAGCCGCCTGAAGATCGACCTGACCCGACGCGACGCCCGCGAATTGGGACGTTTGGGTGGAGCCGACGGCACTTGGATTCATGAACACCTGTTAAAATGACGCGCTAAACCATCTCAATCACTACAGTCGACAACGGCGGTCACGTCGCGGCGGCTGGATGCAGCTTGCAAACTGGAGAGTTGAATGCCCTGGAATGAACCCGGACGTGGCGGCGGTGACGGCAAGGACCCCTGGAAAGGGGGTGGCCAGCAGCCGCCGGATCTCGATGAAGTATTTGCCAATGTGCAAAAGCGCCTGAAGAAAATTATTGGTGGTGGCGACAAGGGCAAGCCCGGTGATTCCGATGGTCAAGGCGGCGGCCCCGGCGCCGGTGGGATTGTCGTCCTTGTGCTGGTTTTGGCCGGTATCTGGGGTATCTGGAACGCCATCCATATCGTCGATGAATCCGAGCGCGGCGTCGTGCTGAGGCTCGGGGAATATTCAAGGACGCTGCAGCCGGGTCTGAACCTGACGTTTCCGGCGCCGATCGAGACGGTTCAGAAAGTCAACGTTGCCCAGGTCCGGTCGATCGAAAACCGCACGCGGATGCTGACCGGCGACGAAAACCTGATCGATCTTGGCTACGCGGTGCAGTATCGCGTCGTCGATGCCGAAAAGTTCCTGTTCAACGTCGCAGAACCCGAGCGCTCTCTGGCAGAGGCCACCGATAGCGCGATTCGCGAAACCGTGGGCACCAACAACATGGATTTCATCCTGGAAGTGGGGCGTGGCCTGATCGCAACCTCTTCGGGCGAATTGCTACAGGAAATCGTCGATCGGTACGATTCCGGAATCCAGATCGAATCGTTCAACCTGCAGCAGGTCCGGCCGCCGAACCAGGTTCAAAATGCGTTCGACGACGTGGTTCGAGCGCGCGAAGACCAGATTCGTTTTGCCAACGAGGCCCAGGCTTACGCCAACCAGGTCGTTCCCGAAGCGCGCGGCCGCGCGGCGCGGGTTCGCGAGCAGGCCGAAGGCTACCGCGATTCGCTGATCGCGCAGGCCGATGGTGAAGCCGACCGCTTCGTGGCCCTGTACGATGAATACGCCAGGGCGCCTGAAGTGACGCGTCAACGCCTGTATCTGGAAACTTTCCAGTCACTCTACTCGTCGGTGCCCAAGGTGTTGCTGGATACCGACAGCAGCAACAACCTGTTGTATCTGCCGTTGGATCGTTTGACCGGTGGGTCGACATCGGCTTCGCCGCCGCCGCCTCTTTTGGGCGCGCAGGAACTTGAGCAAGACGGCCAGAACAGCACCCGTGCCCGCAGCGGCCGGGAAGGACGATAAATCATGCGAATCCTTTTGCCAATCATCGCTATTGTTGCCATTTTCGTCGGCCTGCAGAGCATTTTCGTCGTCAAGGAAACCGAGTACGCCCTCAAGTTCCGGCTGGGTGAAATCCTGCGCGACGATTACGAGCCCGGTCTGCATTTCAAGACCCCTTTCATCAACAATGTCCGCAAGCTTGAAAATCGGCTGATTACGCTGGACATGCCGCCGGAACAGATGAATACGGCCGAGCAGAAATTCGTCGAGGTCGATTATTACGTCAAGTGGAAGATCGTCGATCCCAGCCAGTTCTACACCTCGACCACAGGCGGCGATTTTCTGGTGGCACGCTCGCGCCTGGAGCAGATCATTCGAAACGACCTGCGTGATGAATTTGCCCAGCGCACACTCAGCGAGGTCGTTTCCGAACAGCGCGGCGACATGATGACCAATCTGCAGGCGCGTGCCAACGAACGCATGCAGACTTTTGGCATCGACGTGGTGGATGTGCGCATCAAGAAAATCGAACTGACCGAAGAGGTCTTGCGTTCGGTTTTCGACCGGATGGAAACCCAGCGCAAGGAATTTGCCAACGAATTGCGTTCGCTGGGCCGCGAGCGGGCCGAGGAAATCCGGGCCGAAGCGGACCGCGAAACGCGCGTTCTGCTGGCAGAGGCCGAGCGTGACGCGGCCAGGACTCGAGGTGCCGGCGACGCCCGCGCAACCGAGATTTACGCTGCGGCCTACCAGCGCGATCCCGAATTCTATGCGTTCATGCGTAGCCTCGAAGCTTATCGTGCCAGTTTTGGCGGCGATCAGGACATGATGGTGCTGGACACCGGGTCGGACTTTTTCCGATACTTCGAACAGCGCCAATAAATCGGGCCTTCGGTCATGGCGCATGACTTGCTGCTTGCCCTGGCCCTGGTGCTCGTGCTCGAAGGGCTGCTGCCCGCCTTAAGCCCGCGGCGATGGCGCCAGGCCGTACAGCAGCTTGGCACCTTGCCGGACCGGTCGATTCGCCGCTTCGGCATCGCCATGATCGTGCTGGGCGCGCTGGTTTTTCATTTCGTCAGTTGAATCGTTGATTTTTCCGATCGCTTTATACATCGTTTCTTCTGTCGTTTTTAATCGTTTGTAAAAGTCGTGGCCTCATCGGCCATGGTTCCAATGGAGTCGTAAAATGTCACGTTCGGTCGTAATCCTGGGTACCCAATGGGGCGATGAAGGTAAAGGCAAAATCGTTGACTTGCTGGCCCACCACGCCGATGCCGTGGTACGGTTTCAGGGCGGCCACAACGCGGGTCATACCCTGCTGGTGGATGGAAAGAAAACCGTACTGCACCTGATTCCATCGGGCATTCTGACCAAAAGTGCACGTTGCCTGATCGGCAACGGCGTCGTGGTCTATCCACAGGCGCTGATCGCCGAAATCGAAGGCCTCGAACAATCCGGGACCCAGGTGCGCGAACGTCTGGGGCTTTCCGGCGCCTGTCCGGTCATCCTCAGTTCGCATGTGGCGCTCGACCAGGCCCGGGAACGTCTGCGCGGCAAGAAGGCGATCGGCACCACGGGTCGCGGCATTGGCCCCGTTTATGAAGACAAGGCGGCCAGGCAGGGATTGCGCCTGGCCGACCTGGTCGATCCGGCGCGCCTTTCGGACAAGCTTGGGGAGATCCTGGATTACCACAATTTCCTGCTCACCCGCTTTTACGAGGCAGCGCCGCTGGACGTGGCCGAGGTTGCCGATGAGGCGGCCCGAATGGGAGCCCAATTGGAACCGATGCTTGGAGATGTGACCGATGAGCTGCATACGCTGCGCCGGGCCGGGCGGGCGCTGCTGTTCGAAGGCGCCCAGGGCAGCCTGCTCGACATCGACCACGGCACGTATCCGTTCGTGACCTCATCGAACACCACCATCGGTGGCGTCATGACCGGCACCGGCGTCAGTCCGGCCGATATCGACTACGTGCTGGGCATCACCAAAGCCTATACCACCCGCGTCGGCTCGGGTCCTTTTCCGACCGAGTTGCATGATGCGGTCGGCAAGCGGATCGCCGAGCGCGGCGTTGAGTTCGGGGCAACCACCGGACGCCCGCGGCGTTGCGGCTGGATCGATGCTGTCGCGCTCAGGCGCATGGTGCGGGTCAACGGCATTTCCGGAATCTCCCTGACCAAGCTCGACGTGCTCGACGGCCTCGAGGAAGTTTGCATCTGCGTGGCCTACGAAGGCGTGGACTCATTCCCACAAGGTGCCGAGGACTGGATCAATGCGCGTCCCGTCTACGAGTCGGTACCCGGCTGGAGTGGCGACACGCGCGGGATGACCGATGCGGCCAGCCTGCCGGCTGCCGCGCGCGCCTACCTGGACCGGCTCGAAGAACTGATCGAAGCGCCGATCCACATGCTGTCGACCGGTCCGGAGCGCGAAGCCAACGTCATTTTCAGGCATCCGTATTCCTGATTATCCGAAGCGATTAAACCAGCCAGACCATTGAACAAAAATTTAAAAGGACACTTTCATGCTTGATCCGCAATGGTTGCGCAACGATCTCGATCGGGTGGCCGCCGGGCTTGCGCGGCGTGGCTATCACCTTGACATGGAACAATTCGCGGCACTTGAATCCAGGCGCAAGCAGATCCAGACGCGGGTCCAGGAGCTGCAGAATCTTCGCAACACCCAATCCAGGTCGATCGGCCAGGCCAAGGCCCGGGGCGAGGACATCGATGCGCTCAAAGCCCGTGTCGGCGAGATCGGCGAGCAGCTCAAGAGTGCCCAGCTCGAACTTGAACAGGTCCGGCAGGCGCTCGATCACCTGTTGCTGGACATCCCGAATCTTCCGGCCGACGAGGTTCCCGACGGCGAAGATGCCTCGGCCAATGTCGAGGTCAGCCGCAGCGGTGAACCGCGACTCCTGGATTTCGAACCACGCGATCATGTCGCGCTCGGCCAGGCGCTGTCCGGCATCGACTTCGATCGTGCCGCAAACATGTCGGGCGCACGCTTTGCCGTGCTCCAGGGCGGCGTGGCGAAGCTGCATCGGGCACTGGCCCAATTCATGCTCGACCTGCACACCGAACAGCACGGCTACCGCGAGGTTTACGTACCCTGCCTGGTCGGTGCCCAGGCCATGCAAGGCACCGGGCAATTGCCCAAGTTCGAGGACGATGCCTTTCGAATCGACGATGACCCGCCGCGGTACCTGATTCCGACCGCCGAGGTTCCCGTGACCAACCTGGTGGCCAACGAAATTCTGAACGCTTCGGATCTGCCGTTGAAATTCGTGGCCCAGACACCGTGCTTTCGGCGCGAGGCCGGCTCGCACGGCCGCGACACGCGTGGCCTGATTCGCCAGCACCAGTTCGAGAAGGTGGAATTGGTCCAGATCAGTCTGCCGCAGGATGCCGAGGCCTGCCTTGAAAACCTGACGCGCCATGCCGAGACGGTGTTGGAGCAACTCGGACTGCCGTATCGCCGGATGCTGCTGTGTGCCGGCGACATGGGTTTTTCGGCGCGCAAGACATTTGATCTCGAGGTCTGGTTGCCGGCGCAACAAGCGTGGCGCGAAATTTCCTCATGCAGCCATTTTGGAGATTTCCAGGCGCGCCGAATGCTGGCGCGCTGGCGCAACCCGGAAACCGGCAAGCCCGAGTTGGTGCACACGCTCAACGGCTCCGGTCTGGCGGTTGGACGTACGCTGGTGGCGGTGCTCGAAAATTATCAGAATCGCGATGGCTCGATTATGATTCCCGAGGTTTTGCGCTCCAGAATGGGCGGTCTGGAGTCTTTGGATCCAGACTGAGCGGCGGCGTTCGATTGGCCGGATCAGGTGACGAAAGCGCCTGCGCTCAATTCCAGCCGGGCAACGGTGATCACCCGGTTTCGGCCTGAGTCCTTGGCATCGTAAAGGGCCTGATCGGCCTGCGCGTAGAGGGTGTCCAGATTCGCTTCGCGCGAGCGTTCGGCAACGCCGAAGCTCATCGTGATCGACGGCTCCTCCTCGCCACTGCGTCGACGATTGAGAATTGCCCGCAGATGCTCGATTCGCGCGACGGCCTGGTCGATATCGCAACTGAGGGCGACGCCGAACTCCTCGCCGCCCAGGCGGCCGAGAATCGCATTCGGACCGAAAGTCTCCTGGAAGCGGGCGCCGATGCGGCGAAGAATATGATCGCCAATCAGATGGCCATGCTGGTCGTTGACCTGCTTGAACAGATCGACGTCGGCGACGATCAGCGTAAATGGAGCCGAAGTCAGATGCGAGCGCTGGAATGACTGCTGTGCAAGTTCGAAGAACCGTGTGTGATTGAGTAGTCCGGTTAGTCCATCGCGCTGCGACAAGGTTCGGAAACGGCGTCTGTCCCGGGCCGTTTGAAATAACAGGGCAAACAGAAGCAGCCCGGCCACGACAGCCCCTGAGCCGGCGTAGGTGATCGCCCGATCGTTTTGGTTTTCGCTTTCGCGTGCCCATTCAATGGCGCGGTTTTGTTCTCTTAGCAGCGCCAATTCGCGTTCGGCAGTGTAAATGTCCTGATCGGCCATCAACAGCGTCAGACGCATGGAGCGCTGTCGGTTGATATGTTCCTGCCGAAGCGTGATGGATCGGCGCAAGGCCTCGACGGCTTCAACGATATCGTCGCGTCGTTCGGCCAGGAGGGTCAGGATCTGGAAAGCATCGGCGCGCACCGACAGTTTGCTCGAGGAGTCGAACAGCCTGGCGTTTCGTGCTTGCTGCATGAGGGCTTCGGCCTCTTCGACGCGGCTCTGGTCGAGCAGCAGATCGGCCAGTTCGACACGGCTTTCCAGTTGCCCGGGCGCATAACGTGACTGGTCAAAGAGCCTGATTGCGATCCGCATGGCCTTAGCGCCGGCATCCGATTTTCCGTTGCTGTGTTCGATTCGTCCCATCCCGAGATAGCCCAGGGCGCTGAAAATGGGGTCCGATACACTTTCACTTTCACATGAGTCGATCGTCATCCGGTAGTCGATCAGCGCATCATCGAGCGCGCCGCTGTCGAAATGAGCACGGGCGCGACGTTCCAGCGCGACGCATTGCTGGCGAGGCGATTCGCTTTGCACGGCCAGGTCCAGAGCAAGATCGGAAAACTCGATGGCGGTCGCGAATTCGTCGATCTGGTTGTAGAACTCTGCCGCCACGCTGTAGGTGTCGGCGCGCATCTCCAGGTTCTCGACATTGGGTGCGAGCTGGAGCGCGCGTCTGAAAAACTCGAAGCCCTGTTCGAAATCGCCTTCGAGTACCAGCAGGTTGGTTGCCAGGTTCAGGGTTCGCAATTTGAGGTCCGGGTCCAGAGTGTCGTGTCTGGCCAGTATTTCGGCGATTTGGTCGATGGCCCGTTCCGGCTGGTCGGCCAGGGCAAAGTTTCGGGCCCGTACCAGTTCGAACCGTGTCTGTTGTCGCGGTGAGGCCTGTTCGATCCGCCCGGCGAGTTCAGGCAGGCGCTTACGCTGTTGTTCCCAGGAAGCGCTCACGCTCAATCGTTCAATCTCGTCAAGCAATGTTTCGAAATCGCCGGTCGCGGAGGCCGTTGGCGTCAGCAGAATCAGCAGCACCAAGTATGCAACTGCCTGGAGAATGTTTTTACGAATCGATGTCATGAACTGTTGTAGTGAACCCCCCGGTAGCTGGGGCAAGCATAACCCAGCTTTTAAACAAATGAGCACAATGCTGCGATTGAACCGCTGACCGGAAATAAATCGTTTTTCGGTGAAAGTATTTTTTTGAATCAGCGGTCTGGTATGACGAGTCCATTGATCGCTCCCCAATGGCGCTCGCTCGAAGTGGCCTTCAGGCGCCCGCCTGAAGGTCACTTCACTTTTTCAAACACACGAACTCCCGGTATTGATTATGTTCAAGTGGCTGGTATCGCGCACCGTTTCGGCAGCAATCTTTCGAATTTCTGCACTTTCTCTGATCGGCTGGCTATTCGTCAGCGGCGTGATCGGACAGGAATCCACGCTTGAGGGCGAGTTTCCCAAGACCGATTTTTCCCGATCGAATGTCGACTTCGATGAAATTCAATCGGGCGGACCGCCGCGGGATGGCATTCCGGCAATTGACAATCCGCGCTTTATCAAGGCCAGTCGTGCCGATTGGCTGCATCCCGATGAGCCGGTGATCGTGGTGACGGTCGGCGAGGAATCGCGCGCCTATCCTCTGCAAATTCTCATTTGGCATGAAATCGTCAACGACGAGATTGGCGGCAAGCCATTGGCCGTCACATTTTGCCCCTTGTGCAATGCGGCGCTTGTGTTCGAGCGCGAGTTGGATGGTGATGTGCTCGATTTCGGTACGACCGGTCGGCTTCGTAAAAGCGACCTGATCATGTACGATCGGCAAACCGAAACCTGGTGGCAGCAGTTTACCGGCGAGGGTTTGATCGGGCGCCATACCGGCCGGACTCTGACCGAATACCCGGCCTCGATTGTCCGATTCGGCGATTTTTCGGAGGCCAATCCCGAAGGCGATGTGCTTTCGCGGCGTACCGGCCACAATCGACCCTACGGCGACAATCCGTACCGTGGCTACGATCGGATCGATCAAAGCCCGTTTATGTTCGATGGACGGACCGATCCGCGTTTGCCGCCGATGGAACGCATCCTGGCGATTCGGGTCGGCGATGAATCGAGGCTGTATCCATTCGGCGAGTTTCGCGAAGCCCATGTCGTCAACGAGCAGGTCTCGAATCTTCCGGTCGTCGTTTTTTCATCCGGGGAGGCTTTCTCGACACTCGATCGCGGCACGATCAATCAATCTCGCCGCGTGCCGTCGCCAAACGCCTTCGATCGCCGTATCGACGGTCAAACGCTGACCTTCGAGTTGCGCGATGGCAAGGTTTATGATGCCGAAACTCAAAGCTCCTGGAATGCGCTGGGCCAGGCCGATTCCGGACCACTGGCCGGCAAGCGATTGAATCCGGTCCAGGGCGGCGTGCATTTTGCATTTGCATGGCTGGCGTTTCGACCGGATTCGACGATTTACAGGCGCTGAGCCTGAGCGCGGAGCGGTGCTGGATTCGCGCGATCCGGCCCCTGGGGTCGGGTTTCACAATCAACAGTCGCCGGGTTTTTGCATCAACACCACGTTTCGCTCAGGCACTTCAAGTGTCCAGCCGAGTTTTTCGGCTAGCCAACCGAAGGTTTGTTCGCGGTAAAAGATTACGTGGGTCGGGTCGCGCCGATAATGCCATCGCTCGAAGCGCGCATCGTCGGTCTGAAACTGGGTCATGATGGCCAGCCATCCGCCCGGCTTCAGCAGCGTATCGATGCGGGCAAATTCTACCGCTGGCTCGTGCATGTGTTCGACCACCTCGGTACAGCTTATAAAATCGTAGCGGCGCTCGAATACACTTCGGTCGGGTTGGTAAATCGGATCCCACAGCTTAAGCTCGTGGCCGGCTTCGGTCAGCATCGCGGCCAGCGCAGGACCGGGTCCGCAGCCGTAGTCCAGACCGGACTTTGACGGCCCAAGCCGCGCCAGCAGCGGCCGCGCCAGCCGGCTCAGAAAACGACGATAGCGCGGGTCTTCCACGTCGTTGCAATGCTGATCGTATTCTCTTTTTTCAACACTTTGGCCGGGGCGCTGCCATGGATCGACAAAGGTGCACAGGCAGACTGCGCAACGCCAGTATTTGCGCACATCGGTGCGCGTGTCTGCCTGCATGAATGTGCCGACTGTTGAATTTCTGCAGAGCGGACAGGCCGGCGCGCAGGGGTCTGGTTCAGGTTTTCTCAAGCTGTCTTCTCAAGGAATCGAGATAACGCTCGATGCGTGCAGCGTTGGCACCCAGATCGCTGCGACCGACCCGTGATTTCGACCGGACATCGACCCGGGCACCATCGTCCCGGGACTGGATCCGGATGATGATGTCGTCCTTGAAGCCATACCAGAGCGTGGTGGCGGTCGCCTCGATGCGACCTTGCTCCGGGGCCGTAGCAACGATCTCCCAACCCTGGTCGCTGGCGGCCGAGAGTGCCTCGTCGAACACCGTCTCGGCATCCTCATCGGTATCCAGTGGGCCAAGCTCCGGATAAGCCTGGCGCTGCTGCTCGGCGATTTCGCTGCCGCCGTATTCAGGCGGGTTGGGTGAGGATTCTCGCAGCGCGCGAATGGCGACAAAGCGCGGCGGATCTTCGGTGTCGGTCGTGATGTCGTGAATCGGCGGCACTTTTTCTGCGATCGCGCGAATCTGGATCGGAACCGCAGCCACACCTACGCCGATCACGATGGCCGCAGCCAGGCCAGCCAGCTGTTGGCGCCGGGTGGCCGGAACGAGCAGAAACACGGCGCCGAGCAGGGCGCCGGCGGCCCCGAGATACAAGGCATAGCGCATGGCATCGAGCAGGCCGAATCCCAGCCCCCAGAAGCCGAGACGATATCCGGGACCGCCTGCGAGCAGCAATAGCAGCCCCGCAAGCGAAAGAAGCAAAGCCAGGCGAGCGATTTTCATGGTGTGTTCTCAGCTTTTCGATTCCAGCGTTCAATTGTGACACGCGCCCGGCCATGCGTCGTCATTTCCGGCCACGCGCCTGACTTTGGCCGCGCGGCCTCGATCCGATCGCCGTGATATTGCATAATCGTCTTCAGACCGAATTTTCGGATTGCAACATGCATGACACGAGCTCGCCCAAACTGGTCTGCGCCATGGTACAGGCCGATACACGCTGGGCCGACCCGGCAGCCAACCGCGCCAATCTCGAGCGCCTCATGGACACGGCCCCGGGATGTAATCTGTACGTGCTGCCTGAGACCTGCACGACGGGCTTTCTGGGGGATTCCGGGCCCTCGGTAGAATCGACCGGTGAGGATGACTTGAACTGGCTGCGGGCCGAGGCGAGCCGGCGTTCGGCGGCGATTGCCGGCAGCATCGTGGTGGCCGAGGGTGGCCGGATTTTCAATCGTTTTCTGCTGGTCCGGCCACAAGGTGAGGTGACTGGCTACGACAAGCGCCACCTGTTCGGATGGGGCGGTGAAGACTCGCGCTACACGGCCGGTACGCGCCGTGTGCGCGCGCAATGGCTGGGCTGGCGGATCGATCTCCAGATTTGCTACGACTTGCGTTTCCCGGTCTGGTGCCGCAACGATGATGCGTTCGATCTTCAGATATTCGTCGCCAACTGGCCGCGGCCGCGGGTCGAGGCCTGGTCGACCCTGTTGCGCGCGCGCGCGATCGAAAACCAGGCTTTCGTCATCGGCCTCAATCGCGTTGGAATTGATGGCAAGGGCGTGGAGTATCCGGGCCGGTCGGGCGCCTGGGACGCGCTCGGCACGTCTATTTTGGAAGCTGATGAGCGTGAGCGGGTCGATGTCGTGGAGCTCGATCTCGACCGGCTGGCCGAACTTCGACGTAAATTCCCGTTTCTGAGTGATCGGGATCGTTTTGAACTCGAAAGCGATTAAATCCGCCTTGTATGTTCACATCTTTGTATTTTCAGATCTTGGTCGAGAGACGTCAGGCCCGACACTCTCGGGATTTCGCAGCCGGGCCGACTTCGGGCCTGCTCGCCACTGGTCAATAGCGGGTAAATAAAGGCGGGCTTCATCCGGCCATTCCCGGCAAATCCTGGCTTAAATTTCACGACCGGGAACAAATTCCTGCAAGGCTGGTTAAAGATTACGCAACACGCCTACGGCCAGTCCTTCGAGTGCGAACTCGTCCTCCTTTCGCACCTGGATATCCTGATATTCGGGATTGGCTGCTTCCAGGCAAATTCCGCGTCCACGTCGCCGCAAGCGCTTGACGGTCACCTCGTCGTTGATTCGCGCCACCACGATCTGTCCGTTACTGGCCTCGCCGGTCGGATGGACGGCCAGTAGATCGCCGTCGAGTATCCCGGCCTCGATCATGCTGTCGCCGTGCACGCGCAGCAGGTAGGCCGGCGCAGGCTGGAACAGCCCTGGATCCAGGTCGATCAGGCGGTCGTGATTTTCGATGGCCAGTATCGGCTGGCCTGCGGCCACCCGGCCGATCAGCGGAATGCCGGTTTCGGCGTTCTCGTCAGCGCGGCCACCGGTTGGAACAATGCCGCGCGCCATGCCCGGGTTGATACGGATGGCGCCTTTTCGCTGCAGGGCCTGCAAATGGCACTGCGCCGAGTTCGGAGAACTGAAGCCGAAATGGGCGTTGATCTCGGCGCGAGTCGGCGGCAGGCCATCGCGCCGGATCGAGGCTCGAATGAAGTTCAAGATCTCGCTTTGGCGCTTTGACAATGACATTTGGTAACTATATCAAAATACAGTCATGAAAGGCGCGACCAGGGAGACCGCTTTTCTGAAGGCTGGTTTTTGACGCTTTACCGATCCCGGCAGCGGGCGCGGTGCATTTGTGCCAAAGCCTGGCCACTGCAGGTCAGCCCGGCTTGGCTTAGCGGTAGAAAAAGCCGGAACGATACGGGTATCGGTGATGGCCGTATCGGGGATAGTAGGGATAGTAAAACCGTCCGTATGGGTAGCCATAATAGCCATAGCCGTAATATCCGCGCCCGGCATAGGTTTCAGATTCGGGCCAGAGATAGATCGACTCCGCGTCGACGATCGGATAACGGTAAACAAATTCACCGACCGTAGCTGCGGTAAACGATTCCAGGCGGCCGACGACGGTCACCTCGCGACCGTTTTCGAAAACCTCCGGATCGATAAACTGTTCCTTGCAGGCCAAAAAGCGCCCGTGCTCGGTGTCTGAGCGCTCAGGTTGATAGTTGCCCGTCAGTTCGCGCGACAGAACTTCGACACAGGTCCGGTCCGACTGTGGATTGGTTTCTACGATCGTGCCGCCCCAGCGAACGCGTGCCCCGATTGAATTTTCAGTCGCCTGTTCCGGAAAAAATGCCTGGCTGTAGTCGCCTTCGAGTGGCTCAGGAATGCTCACGCAGCCCGCCATGGCCATTACCGAGGCCATCGCGATCATGCGGACAGAATTCATTTGAATGGCTTGCATGGCTTCCTTCTTCGACATCGACCAATGTTTCAATCTATAGGACCGTCGCGGCTGTTCAGTGGTTCAAAACAGGCGCGCCAGGCCATGGCGGCTGCGCGAAACTGCTTTTCCTGTACGCGGACCCGAATCGGATCGGCGATCAGGCCGTAGCGCAGCGCACAGTATCGCTCGGCCAGCGTCTGTAGTTCGTGACCGTTTTTCAACCGGCCGGATGCGCGTTGGGCCAGCTCCATCGGCGTTTCATGGGCCGGCATCTCCAGTCCGGCCTTTTCGAGCCGGTGCCGGAAATCGTCCCAGCTACGCTCCAGCCGCCCTCGCGGCTGGCTGGAATTGATCAGTCCGGCCAGTACGAACACCAGCGGTCCCAAAACGATTGCGGCCAGCGCAATCACCAGCGCGGCCTGGCCGGCCGTGCCGATATTGCCCAGGCCGAGCCCGGAGAGCAGGTTTTGCTGGCGCAGTGCGTCGAACCCGAGTACCCGCTGGTTCCATAGATGCTGCAACCGGTCGTACTGGTTGCGCAACTGGTAAAGCCATTCAGCGTCCAGCCAGTTGCGCGCATCGGCCACGGCGTTGCGTGCTCCGCCGAGGATGCGGCTGGGCGAGACCGCTGCGGTGGGATCGATGCGCGTCCAGCCTTGATCATCGAACCAGACCTCGGCCCAGGCGTGTGCATCGGATTGGCGAACCAGCAGGTAGTTGTCCGAGCGCTGCCAGTAGCCACCCTGGTAGCCGGTGACGATGCGCGCCGGAATGCCGGCAGCCCGCATCAGCACCACGAACGCCGATGCATAGTATTCGCAGTAGCCGGTGCGAAGATCGAACAGGAATTCGTCGGCGCCGTGGCGGCCCAGCGGAGCGGTTTCGAGGCTGTAGAAAAACTCGTCCTGGTTGAACCACTCCAGCACCGCATCGACCAGCGCGCGGTCATCGGCGTGGCGTCGCCTCAATTCGAGCGCGTGGGCACGGCTGCGCGGGTTGCTGCCTGCCGGTAATTCCAGTGCCATGCGGCGCAACACGCCGGATAACTCCGGCGTGTCGACAAAATCCGGCTGGCTGCTCAGCTGGTACGACATCAGCGTGGTTACTGGCTGTTTTGCGAGTAGTTCGAAGTCGGCTGTCAGGCGTGCTTCATCCGGCCAGGTGGCCGGATAGTCGAGCGAAAACAGCCAGCGCTGTTCGCTGGGCTCGAGCTGAACCGAGTAGCGCAATGGCGCGCTCGAGGCCTCGGGCAGGCGTTCGGGCGCGCGCTCGGAGTAAAACAAACGGCGCCAGGTTCGGCCGTCGAATCGCCATAGCACCGGTCCGCGCCAGTACAGGTCTTCGCGCGCCGGCAGCTCAGCGTCGAATTCGACCCGAAAAGCCGGGCTGTCGTCGGCGAACAGGTTCGCGATATTGCCGGGCGACATTTCATCGGACAGCCCGGTTTTGCCGTCCAGCGCGTTGTCGGGCATGCCCCAAAGCGGTGTCGCCAGGCGCGGAAACAGCGTAAAAAGCACCAATGCAAACGGAATGGCCAGCGCCATCAGCATCAAGCCATGGCTTAGAACGCCGGGGTTTGTTGATGAGTCGGCTTTGCAAGCATCCAGATCATCGTCGTCGCCTTGTATCCGGATCAGCGCCGCGGTTGCGAGCCAACAGCCGACCAGCAAATAGCCGAACAGCACCAGTTTCTGGCTGAACAGGAACTGGATCGCGATCAGGAAGAAACACAGTGCGGCCACGACACGCGCGTCGCGCAGTCGAAACGTCTCCATCAGCTTGGCCGCAAGCATGACGCACAGCAGCACCGTGGCTGCGCGCCGGCCCCACAAGGTGCCGAAGTTCATGACCACCAGACCCAGGCCGAGAAAGGTCAGGGCAGCGCGCAGCAGCATCTGCGGCGGGCCACTTTGGCGCATCGCAGCGATTGCCCGCCAGACGATGGCAAGCACGATCAGCCCGGCAATCGAGGCCGGCATTGCAAGCAGATGCGGAAAAACAGCGAAGCCGAAGGCGCCGATCACCAGTAAAAACGTGGCCTGGGACGGTTTTTGGGTCATCCGAGTTCGGCCAGGGCATTGAGGCATTTCACCCGCTGTTGGTCGCCGGCAGCCGCGGCGATGGATGTCGCGCCAAGATCCAGCCCATATTCGAAGCCGCCCCGATCGGCGTCGATGACCCAGCGCGTCAGGATCGCGATGCGCTCGTCCAGCGAAGCACCGGGCGCATCGGCCAGTCGAAGCAGCAGTTGGCCCTGGTCGGGCCGCGTAAATCTTCGAGCCAGCAGCGTCTGGTGGCGTTGGCTGGCCTTCCATGCAATCCGGTGCAGCGGATCGCCTTCGCGCCATTCGCGCAGGCCGTGAAATTCATCGCTTTCATCGCCCGGATGCGAATGGCGGTCCTGGTCTGCCGCATGCGGCAGACCAGGCGCGTGGTCTGCCGGCTGGGGCCAGACCAGGAACCGCTGGCGTGGCCAGAACCATGACCAGGCCTCGAACCAGCCCAGCGGATAGCGCGTGCGCAGTCGGATTCGCGGTACGTTCATCCAGCCCCTTTGCCGGGTTGGAACGGGCAGTCCGAGCTCGGCGCGTCCGGATCGCTGCAGACCCACGCCGCGCGAACGCCGGAGTGGGCGAATTTCGGCGATCAGGCCGCTGCGCGCGCGCTTGCGTGCATCTTGCAGCGTAATGATGAGCTGCAGGTCCTGACCGGCAAACACCGGCTCGGCCTGGCAATGCTGAACCCGGATGCCTTCCAGGTTTCGATGCGCGATATGCATCGACAGCAGGCCAATGCCTGCGACCAGGAAGGTCGTGAACAAACCGAGATTGTTGTTGAAGTTCAGGCTGCCCAGCAACATCGCAAACAGCAGCAGTGCGACCAGCCAGCCAAATCGCGTCGGCAGGATGTAGACCTGGCGATAACCCAGCAAGAGTGGCGGGTGAACCGGGCCGCGGCGCTGAATCCAGCGGCTCAGCCAGCCCTGCAAGGAGCGCATCCAGCGGCTGCCGGCGGCCTCAGGGGACGCGGGTTTGGTCGAGAATCTGGCCGACGACATCCGCGGGGTCTCCGGAGTTGGGCCTGCATTGCAGCCGGTGCGTGGCCAGTGCCGGGAAAATGCGCTTGACGTTGTCGGGCAAGACGAAATCCTGGTGATGAATCAGCGCATTGGCGCGCGCGGTGCGCAGCAACGCCAGCCCGGCGCGCGGCGACAGACCGGCCCGCAGCGCGGCGTGGTCGCGCGTGGCCTGGACCAGCGCCTGGATGTAGTCGAGCACGGGCTCGGAGACGTGGATTGCGTTGGCCCGCACAATCAGTTC
Source organism: Wenzhouxiangellaceae bacterium (assembly GCA_032251235.1). GTDB lineage: Bacteria > Pseudomonadota > Gammaproteobacteria > Xanthomonadales > Wenzhouxiangellaceae. The sequence continues at coordinate 4,075 of JAVVET010000034.1, read as the reverse complement.
GACGACATCGCGCGGCTGCAGTACGGCCCGAAGCGCGTCGAGCAGGTTGCGGCGATCCGGTTCGATCATCAGCGCGCGCTCCTCGGCGGCGTCCGGGTAACCCAGGCTGATGCGCAGCAGGAACCGGTCGAGTTGCGAATCCGGCAGCGGATAGGTGCCGACCAGATCGAGCGGGTTCTGCGTGGCGATGACGAAAAACGGTGGCGGCAGGCGATGGGTATGGCCATCGACGCTGACCTGTTGTTCGGCCATGGCCTCGAGCAGTGCGCTTTGCGTGCGCGGGGTGGCCCGGTTGACTTCGTCGGCCAGCACCACGTTGGCAAAAATCGGACCCTGGCGGAATTCGAAGCGTTCGTCGGCGCTTCGCCAGATCGACACGCCGACGATATCGGCCGGCAACAGGTCGTTGGTGAACTGGATGCGCTGCCAGTTACCGCCGATGACGATCGCAATGGCATGTGCCAGCGTTGTTTTGCCGACCCCGGGCAAATCCTCGATCAACAGGTGTCCGCCGGCCAGCAGGGCCGAAAACGACAATCGGACCTGGTTGGGTTTTCCAAGAATGACCCGGTTGACGGCCGCCACCGCGTGGTCGAGGCGGTCGACCGGGCCGTCCGTCGTCGAAACCGAAGTCGCCCCGGCCTGTTGTTGTGTCTCAGTCATCCAATAACGCGTTGAGCTTGGCGGCACAGATGAAGTCGTTTTCGCTGAGACCGTCGATTGCGTGGGTTGTGAAATTGATCAGGCAGAAGTTGTATCCGCCCTCAAAATCGGGATGATGGCCCTGCTGATTGGCGATCCAGGCCATGGCATTGATGAAGGCCATGGTCTTGTAAAAGCCCTTGAATTCGAAGCGTCGATAAATGCGCTTGCCGTCGTCGCTGAGTTCCCAGCCCGGCACTTGCGGCAGCAGCATCTCGACCCGCTCGCGATCCAGTGGTTGCGTATCGCCTTCGCAGGGCTTGCATTTTTGTTTCTGAAGTCCATCACTCATGTCAGGCAGCTTCCTTTTGTTTCGGTGGAAAAGTGGGTTCGAACTGGCCCAGCGCACGGGCTTTTCGAATCAGGCCCAACAGGTCCTGCTCGGCCAGGTGCAGCAAATCGTCCATGTCGTCAAGCATGTAGTACACGGTCTGGTAGATATCGATGCGGTAGGGCGTGCGCAGCGCGTCGATCGGGTCGAATGGCCGGCGGATCGGCTCGTCGCTTTCAAGTGCATAGACCGATTCACCGGGCGACGATGCAATGCCGCCGCCATAGATCCGGATGCCCTCCGGGCTGTCGAGCAGCCCGAACTCGACGGTAAACCAGTACAGCCGGGCCAGGAAAACGCGTTCGGCTTTGGAGGCCTGCATGCCGGCCTTGCCGTAGGCTTCGGTGAAATCCGCGAAGGCCTGGTGGGTCAACATCGCGGCATGGCCGAAGATTTCGTGAAAAATATCCGGTTCCTGCAGGTATTCCATCTCGTCGCGTGAGCGAATGAACGATGCGGCCGGGAATTTTCTCTCGCTCAAGAGCTTGAAGAAGCGATCAAAGTTGATCAGCGCCGGCACCGCTTCGACCTGCCAGCCGGTGTGGGCCTGCAGGATTTCCGAGATGTCCCGGGTTTGCGGAATTCGGTCGTGCGGCAGGTCCAGCGTTTTCAGCCCCTGCATGAAGGGCTTGCAGACCCGGCCCTTGACGATTTCGATCTGGCGCTCGAACAGTTCCGACCAGACGCGATGTTCGTCGTCGGTATAGTGGATGATGCCGTTTTCGTCCGGCAGTTTGGCTTCGTACTTGCTGGATTTACCCATGCATGACACCTCCGGTTTCAAGCGACTGCCGTATTCGGTTTCAAGCGAATGCAGTACTGTAGGAAAGAACGTGATTCTATCATTCGACCGGTCAAGGCCATGAATTCATTCCCCGGCTTTCACGCCCCCACCTGGTACCAGGACGATTTGCAAGACGGTTTGGGTGACAGGCCCGCTCATGCGCCGCTGCAAGGCCTGCATTCGGCCGATGTCGTTGTCATCGGCGCTGGGCTGGCCGGCTTGAGCGTCGCCCAGGGCCTGGTCGAGCGCGGCAATTCCGATGTCATCGTCGTCGATGCCGGACAGCCGGGCGAGGGCGCCTCGGGGCGCAACGGCGGGTTTGTGTTTGCCGGCTACTCGCTGGACAATATCGCGCTGGCGCGGCAACTGGGCTCCGATCGGGCACGTCGCATGCACGGCTGGACCCGCGAAGCGGTTGCCATGGTGCGCTCGCGCTGTCGGCGCCTGGGCGTGCCCGTCTCCAGGCACGGCGTGCTACTGGCCGACTACTTCGATCAGCCCGACCGGCTGGCCCGCTACCAGAAAGAGATGCAGAGCCTGCTCGATTTCAGACTCGACTGGATCGAGCCGAGCGAGTTGGGCGACTGGGTCCGGTCCCGGCGCTACGGCGCGGGCCTGATCGAGCCCGGGTCGTTTCATTTCAACCCACTGGCCTATTCGGACGCAATTGCGCGCGAACTGACGCGCAGCGGTGCGATCGTGGCCGGCCAATCGCCGGTCACGGCCCTGCAGGCATGCGCCGGGGGCTGGCGAATTGGCACGCCGCAAGCCGAAATCCAGGCCGGCCGCGTAGTGTTGGCCACCGGCGGCTACGATCGCCGGCTTTGGCCTCCGGCGCAGCGGTCGATTCAGCCGATCGCCACCTACGTCATCGTCACCGAGCCGCTGGGCGATCGCCTTGCACAGTTGATTCCGGCCGATGTTGCCGTTTACGACAATCGATTTGCCTTTGATTACTATCGGCCGCTGCACGACAAACGGCTGCTGTGGGGCGGCCGGATTTCGATTGCAGACCGCAAGCCCCAATCGATCCGGCGCTTGTTGCTTGGCGACCTGCTGGATGTTTTTCCGTCGCTGGAAGGCTGCAAAATCGACTATGCCTGGGGCGGCTGGATGAGCTATGCGCGCCACCAGATGCCGATACTCGGCGAGCTCGAGCCCGGCCTGTGGAGCGCACTGGCGTTCGGCGGCCACGGCATGGCCACGACCGCGCTGGCCGGCGAAGTGCTGGCCGAGGCAATGACCGGCGACCGGACCCGTCTGGCCGAATTCGAGCCCTGGGGGCCGGCCTGGGCCGGCGGCCCGTTCGGCCGCGCGGCGGTCCAGGGGGTGTACTGGTGGAAGCAGCTTCGCGACGGACTTGGCGGTTTCCGGGTTTCGGGTTCGGGTTTCCGGAAGGGCTGATCGACCCGGCGTGGAAGTCTGCCGCTGCCAGGCTTGTTCAGTGTGGCCTGAGTGGTTTATACTTTGTATAGCCCATTCGAAGTGACGCATACATGGCTTCAGACGCTCATACTCCGCCCCGATTCGAAGGCCGCATCCAGGCATGGGGCAACAGCATGGGGGTTCGCATCACGCGGGCCGTCGCGGAACTCGCCGGTCTGGAGCGAGACACGCCGGTCACGATCGAAGCCGGTCCGGAAGGCGTGGTGATCCGTAAACAGGCCCGGCCTGCGCGGAAATGGACAGAAGCCGACCTGCTCGAAGGGTTGACGCCCCATACGGCGCATGCCGACGAGCTCCCGGCATTGTTGCGGACCGAAACGGCCGACTGATGCCGCGCTATGTGCCCGGGCGTGGCGAGATCGTCTGGCTGGATTTCGAACCGGTACGCGGCAAGGAGATCGGCAAATACCGTCCGGCGCTGGTGCTTACCAGCCAGCCTTACAACCAGCGCACGGGGTTGCTGATCTGCTGCCCGGTCAGCACCAGCATTCGAGGCGCGCCGACCGAAGTGCCTGTAGACAACCTCGACAGTCCCAGCGTGGTCGTCACCAACCTCGTTCATACGCTCGACTGGCGTGAGTGCAAGGCAAAGAATGCCGCCGCTGCCGATCCGGTGCTGTTGCGCGAAGTCCTGTCACGAATTCTGCCGTTGATCGGCGCTGACGAACACCTCTGACGACCAGCGCCGACGGCCCGAATACGGGCGGAAAAAATTCCTGTTGACAGCCGCAAAAAACGGCGCATACTTGCGCCGTTGTTGCAGTGGGTGTGGGTCAGGCAGAACCGTATCTCATGGGTTTTCAAGGGCTCTC
>JAVVET010000033.1:19231-35592 GCA_032251235.1 Wenzhouxiangellaceae bacterium | reverse complement strand
TTTCGGAGAGGTGGCAGAGTGGTCGAATGCGGCGGTCTCGAAAACCGTTAAGGGGTTTACGCCCCTTCGGGGGTTCGAACCGAGCGTAGCGAGTTCGATGCAAAGCAACCCGGAGCGAAGCGAAGGGCCAGCGGCAAAGCCGCGCAGTCAATCCCCCGCTCTCGCGGTCCGCAAGGGCCGCCCGATCGACAGCGGTTGAACAATCTCCATTAAAATGGGGCGACAAGTAGTTTCGGAGAGGTGGCAGAGTGGTCGAATGCGGCGGTCTCGAAAACCGTTAAGGGGTTTACGCCCCTTCGGGGGTTCGAATCCCCCCCTCTCCGCCAGGTACAGGAAAGCCCGCGAAAGCGGGTTTTTTTGTGCCTGGCGGAGAGGGGATCGCGGATGCGATCCAAAAAGACCTGCCGGCCATCCGTTTCCAAGCGGGCCGCCGGGAATTTGCCCAACAGCCAGGCCAATCGAAATGGCATCGGGTTCGAACCGAGCGCAGCGAGCTCGATGCGAAGCAACCCGGCGCCCAGCGAAGGGCCAGCGGCAAAGCCGCGCAGTCAATCCACCTTCTCCGCCAGGTACAGGAAAGCCCGCGAAAGCGGGTTTTTTGCTCCGGTTCCGGCTCGTGCATCGGGCAGCAGGTCCAAGGCTACTTCACCTCGATGCGATTTACGACTTCGTTGACATCTTCCTGCCCGCCAGCGATCGTTTCGGCTCGCAACCGTTGCTGCTGCGTTTCGACGAAGCCACTGAGAATAACCTGTCCGTTATCGAATGTCACATCGATCGCCGCACCGCTCAGGTCGGGTTGTTCGAGCAACAGCGCCTTGATCCGAATGGCTTCAGGTGCATCCTGGCTCGAGCGCTGTGCCGATTCGTCGCTCCAAAGTGACTGGCAGCCGGCGAGGAACAGCAGTGCAAAAATTACGACTGTGTAAAAACTGGCGCGCGTGGTCACCTTTGACCCTCCCGGTTCTTTATTGCCTGATGGCTGCGGCGAGCCAGTCCCTGGCAATATCCACTGTCCTCACCAGTGCCGACCTCGAGCAACGGCAGCAAGGCCGCAAGCGGGCTTGCCAGAGTCCCCAGCACTACCGCGGCGCTCGCCCGCATACCAAGCGCGCCGGGTTCGATTCCTGCATCGATATTGTTGAACGCGCCCGAGATCCGGAGCGGGGTCGGCCCGACTCCCACGCTGGGATCCTTCGGATGGGCAAGTATCGTGATATCCAGGCGTTCGTCGTCCAGGTCGACCTCGCCGCCGGCGGTAAAAATAGTGTCATCAGTATCGATTACGAACGTATCCAGCGTGGCAAGGCCATCGCGAGCTTTCATGTCGATGTAAGCGCAATCGATGGGAATCGGATCGCGCTGGCGCAACCAGCTCGTGAACATCTGGGCTGCGTCCAGGCCAGCCAGTTCCACCAGCATGGCGTCCAGCCTGCCGCCGTGCATCAACATCAAGAGTCCACCGTCGGCCGAAGCCAGGAGTTCGGCAATCGATGCACCCTGGACCCAGAACTTGCCACGTCCGCCGATGATGCCGATGCTGTCGGCCGCCAGCTCCCATTCGCGCAGCACCTTTCGAAGATTCACGCCATGCACCGTTGCCTCCAGCGTGCCCTGGCTGATTCGTTGGCTGACATCCAGATCCAGCGTAAAGTCGATACCGCCATCGCCGACTCCGAAACCAACGGGCGCGAACCGCATCTGCCCGTCTTCAAGAAGGAAGTCGATGACCACGTCGCTTAGCGGAACGTCACCGGCACGAACCGATCGGCCACGATAGCGAACGTCGGCCACGACCTCGCGCCAGGCATCGTCGATCAGCGGTTGTTGCGGCAAAATAAAGCGATCGATCGGGCCAGATCCGCCCGCATCTTCCGATTGCGGCAGGTCTGCGTCCGACTGATATCCAAATACCCCGGACAAGTCCCGCATCGTGACCGAATCGGATTGCAGTCGGCCGTTCAATCGAGGCGGCAGCACACTGATGTCGAGGCCCAGTCGACCCGACAGATCGCTGTCGCCGACTTGTCCTTCGAGGTTTTGCAATGCCCAGCGCATCTCATCAAGAGAAAGGTTGGCCGAAACCGAATAGCTCGGAAGCAAGGGAAACGCTATTCCAAGGATCCGGCCGAGACGTTGCGGGTTGGGGCCCTGCAGCGAAACTTCGAGGTCCAGCCCCTTGAGTGCCAACGGCCGCAACACCGTGCCGCTCAAATTGATCTGGCTTTCGACAATATCAGCGCTCAGTTCGAGCGCGTAGGAGCGATCCGGGTCGCGTACGCGAAGCAGTTCGTCGCCGCGGAATTTCAGCGCAAACGGCTCACCATCGTAGCGGCCCTGGCCGTCGATGTGAAAACTCTGGCTGCTCTTGGACAGACCGCTCGTTTGAAGCGTCAGTGTCAAGTCGGTTTTCGCTTCAGGATCCTCGAATCGCAGTCGCGATTCTTCGAAGCGTACGCGACCGATGAATGGCAACACCAAGTCATCGCGAAGCTCGCCGGCATCGGGTTCAGTGATGTCCACGTTCAACTCGCCAGACAGCTTCCCAAGCCGCTCCTCCAGCGGCGTGAATGTCTTGCCCAGCCGGTTGAGGACGATTTCATCGAACTGCGCCTCAATGCGCCCGAATGCCCGCTGTTGGCGGACCTCCAGCTTCAGCATCGCCATCACCCGCCCCTTGGCCATATCAAAGCGCAGCGGATCGATCCTGGCATTTCCCGCCTCCAGCGTGCCCGAAACAATCAGCTGTTGCATGTCAAGATCACCCGGCAGATTCAGACGATCGATGCGCAGGTCGAACTGCCCGTCGACGCTGCGAAGCGCTGCCCGCATCAAAGTGCCGGTTGCAGTCGCGGTGTCCGCATCACGTTCCGACTTGTCGGCTTGTTCGCTCGAAGCGTCGGTGTCGACGGTCCATGCCCATGGATCAAACCGGGAGGCGTGAAGTCGGGCTTTGATGAACGGGCGTTCGGCATTGCGCAAATGAATTTCTCCGTTCACGCTGGACGCACCCGCTTCGAACTTCAGACCGGTCGCAGCCCATTGCTGTCCTTTGCGTTCGAGCTTGCCCGCGGCGCGAAAGTCGGGCACCGATGGCAAGGCCCGCTGCAGCCATGGTTGCAGATCAAGGACGTTGTCGGCAGTCAGCTCGAAAGTGGCAGTCGCCGTTTGCGGTTGCAGAATCGACGCCAGGCTGGTATTTACCCGTGCCATGACGGTCCCGGACGTCACGCGGGCTTTCAGTGCGTAGTCTTCAAGGTCGGCGGTCAACGCGGGCAACGGGTCGCCGCTCAGCCTTCCCTGGATCGGCCGGCCCTGAAGATCACCGGTCAACGAGATTCGGCGGGCAGCGGACCGGCCCTTGCTTTCCAGCGCAGCCTGTAAGTGGAGGGCTCGTGCGTCGTTGCGATACGACGCAGTCGCCCGTTCGATGCGCAGTCGTTCAAGAACCGTTTCGATGTCCGGGGCGGGGTGGCGCTGCAAGCATGGCAGGCTGAGGGCCAGTTCTCCAGACAGAATCCCGGCCGGACCGGCATTGGCATTGAACCGGGCCAAATCCAGCCGGCGAACGCTTGCATCCAGGCTCAGCGCCAGGACCTCGCTGTTGCTGACCAGTTCGGCCGTGGCCTCGACACCGCCGCCGGCGATGTCGAATTTCAGCAATTCCACGGCCAGCGTCCGATCCTTCAAAGCGAGACCGGCATTCAAGCCCTGGATCCGGTATCGATCGAGCAGCAGCGTGTCGATGGACAGTTCCAGCTTGGCGCTCATATTCGGCATAAGCGGAATCATCGCTATCGAGCCGCCGCGGTGCTCGCCGTTATTCGGCAGCGCCGCGCGCAACGCTTTGGCATCGAACTCCGGCGAATGCAAGCTGCCGCTCAGTCCCGGGCTTTTTTTAGCCATGTCCATATCCAGATGACCGGTCAGCCGGTTTCCGAGGAAGTTGGCGTCGATATCGCTGAAGCGAAATTTCCCGGCCTGGTATTCGAGTCGAGATGCGAGCGACACGCTGCCCAACTCGATCGGTGCTTGTCCAAGCCAGCGCGACCAGTCCGCGAAGTTCTGCAATTGCAGTTTCCAATCGATGAGAGCCGGTTGCAGTCGTGGCGGCTGTTCGAGAATGAAGGACGCGTCAAATCGGCCATGTTGGGCCTGAACCGAAAGCTCGCCATCAAAACGGGCACCGTTGTTCTGCAATGCACTGATGGAGTCGCTTTTCGCCTGCAGCCGAAACTCCCGCTGTCGGAAAGAAAGCGAGCCCGCGATCGACATCGACTGACCGTCGTCGCGCAACTCGATCGAGGCAATCGCAAATGACAGTGGTTTGCCGTCGATGGCGCGGTAGTGAATGTGGGCCGACGACAGCGTCAATTGACGAATGATCAACGCCACCCCGGCATGCTCGCCTGCCTGCGGACCCTGAAGCTTCGGGAATGCCCAGTTCGGTGAGCCATCGAGGCGTTGTTCCAGATGGACCGTCGGGGTCTCGATATGCGCCTGGCTGAGCACCAGGCGCCCCTTGAGCAATGCCGAAAGCGAAGGCCTGAGTCGAATAAGCTCGACTTCGATCATATCGGCAGCTTCGCCCCATTCCGGGTTGTCTACTGCAACGTCATTCACGATCGCATGGGGGCGTGGAAACAGCCCAAGCGACAGTTCGCCATTGATGGCCAACGAACGGCCGGTGGTGATCTCGAAGCGGCTTTCAATGGGCTGTTTCAGGAAATTCCAGGAGATCAGTTCGACCGCGGCGACCAAAAGTACCAACAAACCCAGAAAGGTCAACAGCAGCCATCGCAGCGTCTTTGCGAGCAACCTGGTCATCAGTCGAATGCACCTCCATTAAACCCATCTTATTCACCACCCTTCCTGCTGCGACCCCTTCAGGGCCGCGTCTGCGGCGTTTTGCTTGGTCCCGCATCCTCACCGGACAGGCGAGTACGCCTCCGGTGCGCTCGGTCGTAAAACACCGCAGTTACAGGACCTGACGCCCCCTCGCTGCGGAAGAGTGATGAGTAAAGCGGGTTAAAAGCAGGACCGAATGATTGTTTTAACCACGCATTGTTGACCACTCGTTCGTCGCGAGCACCTGCGTCGCGAGCACTTGCCCGTCGCCGAAGATACGGTGACCGCCGGCGTCGCTGGAGAACGCATAATGAATGATACAGCTTAACATTAACATATTCTAAATCGAGCGGAACGCGGCGCCAATGCTTGCCTCCGGCACCTCATGAGCGACGAAATCACAAGCCTGGGACAATTGCTCCAGCGACTCCGCGAAATCGAGCGCGATCGAGATCCGGTCTACGTCGCGCCTATGTCATCGCCGCGACATCGATCCTCATCGCCGTGATCATGCCGGTACTGGAATTCATTCCGTTCAGCAGTGCCGCGACCGGAACCGCGCTGACCGCGTTCGGCCTGTCACTGATTTCGCGCGATGGATTGCTGGCGTTGCTTTCACTGAGCCTGACAGGGGCCGTGATAGGCGCCGCGCTTGATTACCTGCTGTGGGTATTCTGAAGCGCCAGCGACCAGATCCGCTGCACTTGAGTCACTCTACCAATACACGTCTGCGGATCAACGACCTCGTTCGTTGCGCGAACAGGTTCCTAGCTTCCTGCCCTTCCCGCCAAGTGCCTATCGAGAAACTCGCGCACGGCCTTGTAGCCTTTGACTTGATTGGCCCGGTTGCGAAATCCGTGGCCTTCATCGGGAAACAGTACGTACTCGACCGGCACACCATTGGCCTGAATCGCCTGGACCAGTTCGTCGGACTCCACCTGGAGCACGCGCGGGTCGTTGGCGCCCTGCAGCACGATCATGGGTCTGGTGATTTTGTCTGCATGAAACAGCGGCGAGATGCGACGAAGGCGTTCGGCGTCGGTGGCCGGGTCGCCCATTTCGGCAAACAGGGCGTCGCGCTGTGGTCCCCACCAGGCCGGGATGCTTTCGAGCGTCCGCAGCCAGTTGGTGACGCCGAAAATATTGACGCCGGCATCGAATGCCCCGGGCTCGAAGGCCAGCGCCGCGGCGACCATGTAACCGCCGTAGCTGCCGCCGATGATGCCGATACGCTCGCCATCGACCCACTCCAGGCCGGCCATCATGTTTTTGCCTTCGATGACATCGCCCAGATCGCACTCGCCGTGGCATCGGTCGTCGGCGCCGAAGAAAGTCTTGCCGTAGCCGGAGCTGCCACGATTGTTGATGTCGAACAGCGCATAGCCGTGATTGACCAGGTACTGCTTGAGTGCCGAATAGCCGATTCGGGCCTGGCCGCCGGGCCCGCCGTGTACGCTGATCAGCGCCGGCACCGGCCGCTCGGGCGAAGCTCCATGCGGGCGATACAGCACCCCGGGAATCTCCAGCCCGTCATAGGATTCGAAACGCAGGGCCTGGCCATCGACCAGGTGATCGATATCGATTTCCGGGTTCAGCGAAGACGTCAGTGCACGCGCTTTCGAATTGGGATCCCGTGCGTCGGCGACGAACAGATCACTGGGCCGCCGGCCGCTGCTGAAGAAGAACGCCATTCGTGAATCATCGGCGGAGAATTCGACCGAGGTGACATTGCCGTTTGGCATTTGCGGCACCTCGACTTCGCTGAAGTCGGCCGCATCGAGCAGCTTGAGCGTGGTGCGCGAATCCTCGTTGATGCCGACGACCAGGTAGTTGCCGCCGCGCGACCGGCTGGCAGCCATCACGTCCCAATCGGGCTGCAGCACGACCGTCTCGGCCCCGCTTTGCAAGTCCCGGCCAACCAGGTAGGTAAATTCCGAACCCCGATCGGTTCGATAGAACAGGCTCGTGGCATCGGCACTGAAGGTCGCCGGCTGGTTGGCCACTTCACCCTCATCGGCCACCAGCGTGGTGATTTTCCCGGTTTCTCGATCAAACAGCAGGATGTCGGTATTGCTGCGCAGGTGAACCTTGCTCAACGCCACATAACGGCCGTCGGGCGAGACCGGCCCCAGGAATGCAGCTGCGGTATTTTCCAGCAGCAACTGGCGCACCAGCGTTTCGGCGTCATATTCGTAGAGGTCGAAAACGCTGTTGTCGCGCTCGTTGGAGGCAATCCAGAATTTGCCGCCGTCGGCCGAGAAACCGGCAAAATCCGCCTTCAGTTCGTCGCCTGGCGTCAGGTCCACGACGCTGCCGTCGGCGCTGCGCAGGTAGACATGGTCCAGTTCGTTGCCGCCCTGGTCGCCGCTGAAGATCAGGCGATGTTCATTACCATCATCGTTCGGGAAATAGGCCTGCAGAAATTTCGGGTCGCCTGTCGAGTCGGTCAGCGCCGCGGCCTCGTCACCATCCAGCGCCTGGGTGTAGACGTTGTAGACACCGCTGCGGTTGCTGGAAAAGGCCACGGTTTTACCGTCCGGAGAAAAACTGGCGCCGCCGATTTGCTCGGTATCCATGAACTGCTCGATGCTATATCTCGGAATTTCGGCGCCCGACTCCTTGTCGCCTGCCGTGTCCTGCGAAGCCGAAGGCACCGAGGCGGGCGTTTCGGACACGGACGCATCATCGGGACCGTTGCAGGCAGCGAGAAAAGTGGCTAACAGCAGAGCAACAATAAATCTCGGCGTCATCGAAAAATCCCTGGAAATTGAACAGAGCCTGAAGAATATGGCCGCCGCCACAATCAAGTCAAGTTCCAAAGCCGCCTGTTTTGTCCCGGGGCAGCCTGCAAGCCGTTCGAATCCTGCCGGCTCGGCGAGGATGCACGGAAGCCGGCGCCGATTCGGGCCCTGTCGGTCAAGCCGCCCGTAGACGCAGCTGCATCCGGCTGCTGACAATTCGCAGCCCACCTTATTCGCCACCTTTACGTCGCGAGGGGCCGCAGACGCGGGCCTGACGGCGTCGCAGCAGGAAGGGTGGCGAATAAGATGGGGTCAGCATCGATCTGCAAGCCTGCGGCGGCAAGCATGTGAACTGCTGCGACGAAATCGGCCGGGTCGAAATTACCAAAATTAAAAAAGGGCCGGCAGATCCGTCGCGTTCACGTCTTGCTGGCTTGAATCGCGGCCCGATTTGAATCGACGACGCGTTCAGGTGTCCCGTGACGGGTGGGTTTGGGCAAAACCCGGGTCCGTGTCCAGCCGATCGAGCAATGCGCTTAGCGAACAATGCCGTTCAAGCGAGATGCGTTCGCGAAACAGCGCCCAACTCAGGAAACAACCCAGCCTGAGCACTCCGTCGGATGTCAAATCGACGGCTGTCGCATCGATCTGGCCGTCAAGATGGACCAGCGTAGCGTCGATCCGCTGGCGCTGGCGCTCCAGGTATGGGCTGTTCGCAGGCGTCAGCCCGTCGCGTTCAAGCAAAAACAGGTTCACGGTGCTGTCCATCGCCGTATTGACCAACAGGAACAGATCGTAATCGCGAATATCGGCACAGAATGCCTGGCCGGCCTTCTCGCGGAAGGTTCTGACGATACTGGCCGAATCGGTCAACAGCAGGTCGCCATCGCGAAGAAACGGTACGCGCATGGCCGGAGACTGCTCGGCGCTTTGACTGTAGTCGGTCTCGACAAAGTCGCATTGAAGACCGGTCTGTGCCAGAACGATCCGGCAGTGCCTGACGTACGGAGAGGTATAACTGCCGAACAATTGCATCAATGAATCTCCAGGAATCTTTCGGGCACTGTACTGCAAAGCCATGGCAACAAGCCCATCATCCGGCCAAACCCGCATCGTCGTCTGCTGTGCCGGGCGGTTTCGCCAAACATGGGGCGCGCAGCGACACGCGCCGGATCAAGCCGCTAAACTACCGGTTTTGCCGCGGGCAATTTTGCAATGCCAAAGCTTCAAAGCCATATCAGCCGCAAGGACGAGGATTTTCGCACGCGCCAGGCGCATCATCGCGAACTCGCCCGGGCACTGGCCGCAGAACTCGAGCGCACGGCGCTGGGCGGGCCGGAAAAATCGCGCGAAAAACATCTGTCGCGCGGCAAGCTTCTGCCGCGCGAACGCGTGCGCACGCTGCTGGATCCGGGCAGCCCGTTCCTGGAAGTCTCGGCCATGGCCGCCCATGGCCTGTACGATAACCAGGCGCCTGCGGCCGGAATGATCGCCGGGATTGGCCGCATCGAGGGTATTGAATGCATGGTGGTCGCCAACGATGCAACCGTCAAGGGCGGAACCTATTACCCGATGACCGTTAAAAAGCATCTTCGGGCCCAGGAAATCGCGCTGGAAAATCATCTGCCGTGCATCTACCTGGTCGATTCTGGCGGCGCCTTCCTGCCGCTGCAGGACGAAGTTTTTCCCGACAGGGACCACTTCGGCCGGATCTTCTACAATCAGGCGCGCCTTTCAGCCAGCAACATCCCGCAGGTAGCCGTGGTGATGGGTTCGTGCACCGCCGGCGGCGCCTACGTGCCGGCCATGTGCGACGAGGCGATTATCGTCAGGGAACAGGGCACAATCTTTCTCGGCGGCCCGCCGCTGGTCAAGGCTGCCACCGGTGAGGAGGTGGATGCCGAAACGCTGGGTGGCGCCGACGTGCACACGCGTCTTTCGGGCGTGGCCGACCACTTTGCCGAAAACGACACGCACGCACTGGCAATGGCGCGCGACATCGTCGCCCACTTCAATCGAAGCCCGGCCCGCCGGCTGGATCGCAGGGAATCGGTCGAGCCGGCTTACCCGGCCGAAGACATTTACGGCATCCTGCCCGACGACACCCGCTACCCGTTCGAAGTGCGCGAAGTCATTGCGCGCATTGTCGACGCCTCCGATTTCCAGGAATTCAAGGCCCGCTACGGCACCACGCTGGTGACCGGCTTTGCGCGCATCGACGGTTACCCGGTGGGCATCATCGCCAACAACGGAATCCTGTTTTCCGAGTCGGCGCTGAAGGGCGCGCACTTCATAGAACTCTGCAACCAGCGCAATATCCCATTGATATTCCTGCAGAACATCACCGGCTTCATGGTCGGCAAGAAGTACGAGCAATCCGGCATCGCCAAGGATGGCGCCAAGATGGTGACTGCCGTGGCCTGTTCGCATGTTCCCAAATTCACGGTCATCATCGGTGGTTCCTTCGGCGCCGGCAACTACGCCATGTGTGGCCGTGCCTACGGCGCCAGGTTCCTCTGGACCTGGCCCAACGCGCGCATTTCGGTGATGGGCGGCGAACAGGCCGCGAGCGTGCTGGCGACGGTCAAGCGCGATGGCCTGGAGGCCGCCGGGCGCGAATGGAGCGCAGAACAAGAAGAACAATTCAAAACGCCCATCCGCGACCAATACGAAGCCCAGGGCCACCCGTATTACGCGACCGCGCGCTTGTGGGACGACGGCGTCATCGACCCGACCGATACCCGCCGCGTTCTAGGCTTGGCCATCGCCGCCTCGTTGAATGCACCCATTGAAAAAGGCCGCTTCGGTGTCTTCAGGATGTAATCGCGAATCACGCTTTTTCGGCTATCTTTTCGGCAATCCTAGGAAAATCAATGCCTGAACAACTGACTTTCACGACCGACGCACGCGGTGTCGCATGGCTGGAGCTCAATCGGCCCCAGGTGCATAACGCTTTCAATGCAGACCTGATCGAACGGCTCAGCCGGCAACTCGACGAACTGACCGCCGAGGTTCCGCGCGCGCTGATCATCACCGGTGTCGGTAAGTCGTTTTCGGCCGGAGCGGACCTGGACTGGATGCGCAGCATGGCAGATGCCGGCGAAGCCGAAAACCGGGCCGATTCCGAACGCCTTGCGGCCATGTTCCGCAAGCTCGACGAACTGCCCTGCCCGACCATCGCGCGAGTCAATGGTGCGGCTTTCGGCGGTGGCGCTGGACTGGTCTCATGCTGCGATATCGCGATTGCCGATGCCAACGCGCAGTTCGGGTTGACGGAGGTTCGGCTTGGGTTGATCCCGGCCACCATTGCACCGTTCGTGCTGGCCCGGATCGGCACTGGAAACGCGCGCCGCTACATGCTGACCGGCGAGCGTTTCGACGCCGCCGAAGCCCAACGCATCGGCCTTTTACATGAAATTTGTCCGACCGATGAACTCGATCGGCGAATCGATTCGATGATCGACTCGGTGCTGTCCAGCGCGCCCGGGGCGGTCGACCAATGCAAGCAGCTGATCCGACGGGTGCAGACCTTCGAGGGCGGTGCCAGCGAGCTGGATGCGATTACTGCCGAATGGATTGCGCGCCTGCGCGTGTCGGAAGAAGGCCAAAGCGGCCTGCGTGCCTTTCTGGAAAAACGCAAACCCGACTGGGTGCTGGAGAAGCAGCGATGAAAAACGGCGAACTCTTTTCCCGCATCCTGATCGCCAACCGCGGCGAGATCGCCTGTCGCATCATCGACAGCTGCAGGCGGCTTGGCATTGAAACCGTTGCCGTCTATTCCGACGCCGATGCCGATGCGCGCCACGTCAAAAAAGCCGATCGCGCAATTGCCATTGGGCCGGCCGAGGCGCGCCGATCCTACCTGGATGTCGAAAAGATCATCCAGGCGGCCCGCGACAGTGGATCGCAAGCCGTACACCCGGGTTATGGGTTTTTGTCGGAAAACGCCGACTTTGCTCGAAAGCTGCAAAGCGCGGGCATCGTTCTGGTCGGGCCGCGGCCGGAAACCATCGAGGCGATGGGTTCCAAGGCGCTGGCCAAGGCCATCATGCAGGATGCCGGCATACCGCTGGTGCCGGGCTATCACGGTGACGACCAGAACGACGCGACACTGGCCGCCCAAGCCGGCAAGGTCGGGTTCCCGATCATGCTCAAGGCGGCCTCCGGCGGCGGCGGCAAGGGCATGCGCATCGTGCGTGCGACAGGTGATTTTCTCGATGCGCTGGCCGCAGCAAGGCGCGAGGCGGCGGCAGCCTTTGGTGATGAACGCATGATCATCGAGCGCTATGTCGAGTGCCCGCGGCATATCGAGGCACAGGTGTTCGGCGACAGCCACGGCAATGTCGTGCATCTGTTCGAGCGCGATTGCTCGAGCCAGCGCCGGCATCAAAAGGTCATCGAGGAGGCGCCTGCTGCGAACCTGGACCCGGACACCCGCCGTCAATTGCTGGAAGCGGCCGTGCGCGCCGCGCAAGCCGTGAATTATGTCGGCGCCGGGACGGTCGAGTTTCTGGTCGATCAACAAGGCTTTTATTTCCTGGAGATGAACACCCGGCTCCAGGTCGAACATCCGGTTACCGAATGCGTGACCGGCCAGGACCTGGTCGAGTGGCAGCTGCGGGTCGCGGCCGGCCAGGCGCTGCCGTGCACCCAGGATGAAATCGTTTGCCGCGGCCATGCCATGGAGGCGCGCATCTACGCCGAGGACCCCGACTCGGGCTTTCTGCCTGTTTCCGGCACGATCTCGCAGCTGGATTTTCCCGACCGGCCCTGGGCGCGCATCGATAGCGGCGTCGACAACGGCGACACCGTCAGCGTGCATTACGATCCAATGGTCGCAAAATTGATCGTATCGGGCGAGAATCGGACGGTTTGCCGAGCCCGGCTCAAGGCCGCACTGGCCCACTGCCATATCGCCGGACTGACCACCAACCTGGGCTTTTTGCTGCAGCTGGCCGCCAGCGAGGTGTTCACGACCGCCACCATCGATACCGGCCTGCTCGACCGCGCGCTCGACGAACTCCTTGATCACAGCGCGCAACCACCGGTGGAGATTCTGGCCGCCGCCTGTGGCGTTTTCCTGAGCCGCCCCGAGGCCTCCGTCAGAACATCAAGCCGTTCGCCCTGGGATACGCTCGACGGCTGGCGGATTGGCGGCACGGCCTCGCAAAAGCTTGACCTGGAAATATCCGGACAGCGGATCGAACTCGAATGCACGGCCGATGGCCGGGGTGGATTTTCGTTTCAGCACCAGGGCGACCGCCACCAGGCCCGTGCCCGTTTCGGGAAAGACGATGTCTGTTCGCTCACACTCGACGGTGAAACCCGCCGTCTTGTGGTCCACGGCGACGACATCAAGCTCGAGATCATCGGTGCCGACCGCCGCTGGAGCGTGCTGCGTCACCGCCGCTTCGAAGCGCTCGAGGCCATCAGCGAAGGCAGCGGTCGAATGCTCGCACCGATGCCGGGAAAGGTTATTCAGATCGCGGTGGCCGAGGGCGACAGCGTCGTCGAAGGTCAGACCCTGGCGCTGATGGAGGCGATGAAAATGGAGCTGTCGATCAAGTCCGACGTTGCTGGCCACGTCCGTTCCATCCACACCGTCGAAGGCGAACTGGTCGAAGCCGAATTTGTGCTGCTGGAGATCGAACCCGACTGATCGCCTGGACGGCTCCGGCTTTCGCCAAGTCCGACAGGCTGTTGCGATGAAAACCGGGGCATGTGCAGTCCGTCCCCCGGATTGCTATGCTCCAGACTGGCTGCTTTAATATCCCGGAGAAAACGCATGTTCGATATCACACCCCCGACAATGAAGATCAGGCTTCGAAGCCTGATTGGGGCCAGCGCCGGCCTGATTCTGACTGTGCTGACCGGCAGCGCCCTGGCTCAGGAAACCGCGCGGCCGATACTGCATGGCAAGCACTGGGTGGCCGTAACCGGCAAGCCGCTGGGCGCCACCGCCGGCGCCATGACCTTCCAGCGCGGCGGCAACGCGGTCGATGCTGCCGCGGCCATGCTGGCGGCCACCTCGACGATGTGGGATACGCTCGGCTGGGGCGGTGAGACCCAGGCGCTGATCTACAACCCGAATACCGGCAAGGTGCTGGGCATCAATGCGCTCGGCGTCGCGCCCACCGGGGCGACGCCGGAATTCTTTCGCGACCAGGGCATGCAATACCCGCCCGAATACGGGCCGCTGGCGGCGGTCACGCCCGGTACGCCCGGCGGCCTGATGGTCATGCTTGCCGAATACGGCAAGCTCAGCCTGGCCGAAGTGCTGGCACCGGCGATGCAAATGGCCGACGGCTACCCGATCGAAAAAAGCCAGGCCGACAATATCGAGCGGCGCCGCGAGATCCTGCAGCGCTGGCCGGATTCAAGCCGTGTGTTCCTGCCTCACCTCGATCCGGATGACGCAACGGTGCGCGCCGCACCTCGCGCCGGCGAAATTTTCCGCCAGCCCGAACTGCTGGCCACACTCGAAAAACTGGTGGCCGCCGAGGCCAGTGCACTTGAAGCGGGCAAGAACCGCAAGCAGGCCATCTACGCGGCCTATGACCGCTTTTACAAAGGCGACATCGCCGAGGAAATCGTGCGCGCCACGCGCGAACATGGCGGGCTGTTCACGATGCAGGACCTGGCCGACTGGGAAGTCAGGATCGAACAAGCCGTGACCACCAACTATCGCGGCATCGATGTCTACAAACTCACTACCTGGACTCAGGGTCCGGTGCTGCTGCAGGCGCTGAATATCCTGGAAGGCTTCGACCTGAAGGCCATGGGATACAACAGCGCGCGCTACATCCACACGCTTTACCAGGCGATGAACCTGAGCTTCGCCGACCGCGATTTCTATTACGGCGACCCGTACATGCCGCCCGACGAGCCGATCCACGGGCTGCTTTCGAAGGAATACGCGGCTGAACGGCGCAAGCTGATTCAGCCCGATCACAACCTCGTTGATCTCAAACCGGGCGATCCCTATGCGTTCCAGGACGGCAGCAATCCATTCGAGGCGCTGCGCCAGAACTGGACCCCGGTACCGCCCGAAGCCGAGGCCGCCGGGGTCGAAGGCTTTCAGCAGGCCCTGCAGATGAGTCATGACGAAGGCTTCAAGGCCGGCACCACATCGATCCAGGCCGCCGACGCCGAAGGCTGGGTGGTCTCGATCACGCCGTCCGGCGGCTGGATCCCGGCATTCATTGCCGGGGAATCCGGCATCGGGCTGAGCCAGCGCATGCAGAGCTTCGTCCTCGACGAGGCGCTCAACCCCTATAACGTGGTGGCTCCCGGCAAGCGGCCGCGGGTTACGCTCACGCCCAGTCTTGCGCTCAAGGACGGCAAGCCGCTGATCGCTTTTTCGGTCCAGGGCGGCGACACCCAGGACCAGAACCTGCTGCAGTTTTTGCTGAACATGGTCGAGTTCGACATGAACGTACAGCAGGCCGCCGAAGGCCGCAGCCATTTCCTCAGTTACCAGATGCAGAGCTCGTTCGGCGCGCACCAGGCCGAGCCCGGCCGAATCGAGGTTTCCGATCGCCTGTTGCCGTATACCATCGATCAGCTGCGCGGTATGGGCTACGACGTCGAGGTCGTCGAGCGTACCTACAATCCGACCACGGCAATCTGGTTCGACTTCGAAACCAGCACCATGCAGGGCGGCGCCAGCGATTACGGCGAGGACTACGGCATCGCCTGGTAGCAAAATCTCCGGTCGGGTCGTCTGCTCCGGGGTCGTCAACCTTGGCGCCGTGGCGGCCCGGTCGGAAACCGGGCCACCGGTACCAGTCATCGCCGACCCACCAAAAGCCGGTAAAATGCAGCCTGATTTCACTTTCCGGATTCACGACCCCACGCAATGCCTTCAGATTTCGTAAAGATCGTCGAGGTCGGACCGCGCGACGGCCTGCAGGACGAATCGCGCTATGTGCCGGTGGAAACCAAGCTGAGGCTGATCCACCGCCTGGCCGACTGCGGCCTGCCGGTGGTCGAGGCGACCAGTTTCGTCTCGCCGCGCTGGGTGCCGCAGCTGGCCGACGCGGCTGAATTGATGGCCGGGCTGGAGCGCAAGCCCGGCGTGCACTACCCGGTGCTGGTACCGAACGAAAAAGGCTACCAGCGGGCGCGGGCGGCCGGCGCAAACGAAGTGGCGGTCTTTTCGGCCGCCTC
This sequence comes from Wenzhouxiangellaceae bacterium, assembly GCA_032251235.1. GTDB lineage: Bacteria > Pseudomonadota > Gammaproteobacteria > Xanthomonadales > Wenzhouxiangellaceae. The sequence continues at coordinate 19,834 of JAVVET010000033.1, read as the reverse complement.
CGAGGCGTTCAATCGCAAGAACATCAATTGCTCGATCGACGAATCATTCGACCGCTTTCGGCCGGTGATCAGGCGCGCATCGGAAGACGCTGTCCGTGTGCGCGGCTATATCTCGTGCGTGCTGGGCTGTCCTTACCAGGGCGAGGTTCCGGTCTCCGACGTGGTGCGCGTGGCCGAGGCCTTGCTTGAGGCCGGCTGTGACGAGATTTCGCTGGGCGACACCATCGGCGTGGGCACGCCGAAAAAGACCGGCGCCATGCTCGACGCGGTACTCGGCTCGATGCCGGCCGAAAAGCTGGCGGTACACCTGCACGACACCTATGGCCAGGCCCTGGCAAACATCCTGGTGGGGCTGGAAAGGGGGCTGCGTATCGTCGACAGCTCGGTCGCCGGTCTCGGTGGCTGCCCGTATGCCAGGGGCGCTACCGGCAACGTGGCTACCGAAGATGTCATCTATATGCTCCACGGCATGGGCATCGAAACCGGCGTCGATCTCAAGGCCCTGTCGCGCGTCGGCAACTGGATTTCCGGCAAGCTCGGACGCCCCGGCAGCCGGGCCGGTACCGCCATTTACAACAAGTGTTTCGCCGATTGACAACCGAT
>JAVVET010000033.1:0-19131 GCA_032251235.1 Wenzhouxiangellaceae bacterium | reverse complement strand
CCGATTGACAACCGATCCATGGGCCATCAATCGTCAGCTCGCGTGCGCTCTCCGATCGCGACACAACGCGGCGATTTGAGCGCATAAGGAATCACCATCACAGCGGCAAGCCGCCGCAACCACGACCAGGAGTTGCAACTAATCATGGAGTTTTCAGGAATCAAGGCCATCGTCACCGGTGGCGTTTCGGGACTGGGCCTGTCGGTCGCCCGGCGCTTCATTGCCGGCGGCGCGAAGGTCGCGCTGTTCGACGTCAATGCCGACCGCGCCGATGCGGCGCTGGCCGAGCTGGGTGCCGATCACGCCAGCTTCTTTCGCACCGATGTCAGCGACGAACAGAACGTGACCGAATCGGTGGCCGCCGCCGAACAGTTTCTCGGCGGCATCAACGTGCTGGTCAACTGCGCCGGAATTCTCGGCGCCGGGCGCGTGCTGGGCAAAAACGGCCCGATGCCGCTGGATCGCTTCAAGTCTACGGTCATGGTTAACCTGGTCGGCAGTTTCAACGTCGCCAAGGCCTGTGCCGACAGGATGCAGCACAACCAGCCGAATGCAGACGGCGAGCGCGGCGCGATCATCAACACCGCCTCGGTGGCGGCCTGGGAGGGCCAGATCGGCCAGGCAGCGTACTCGGCATCCAAGGGTGGTGTCGTCGGCATGACGCTGCCGATGGCGCGCGAATTCACACGTTTCGGCATCCGCGTCAACACCATCGCGCCCGGCGTGTTTCATACGCCCATGGTCGACACCATGCCGCCGGAAGTGCAACAGGCGCTGGGTGATTCGGTACCGTTCCCCAGGCGCCTCGGCAAGCCCGAGGAATTTGCCGACCTGTGCGTGCACCTGGTCGAAAACGCCTATTTCAATGGCACCTCGATTCGACTGGACGGCGCCATTCGCCTGGAGCCCAAATAATGTTGACATTTTCCGAAATCCGTTCGTACGTCGAGCAGAACTATGACGTCGTCTTCGACGAAAAATTCGTGCTTGGCCTGGAGCTTCCTGCCGGCGACAGCGAGCGTCGCCAGGGCATTTTCCTGGCCGAAATCAAGAGCCCGGACGATCGGCGCTTTCTCCGCCTGGAAACCACGGTTGCGCCGTTGGCCGATCATGACCCGGTCAAGGTGCTGCGCGTAAACCTGATGCTGCGAATCGGCTATCTGGCGGTGGGCGACATGGAAGGCATCCCGTTTTTGAAGCTGTGCCACAATCTGACCTACCGCAATCTCGACGCCGATTTACTCGACTATTACATTCGGCATTTTGCATCGCTGGGCGACGGCATGGAAGAAACACTGACCCATGGCAAGGATTACTTTTAAGCCGCATTCATGTCAATCGCATCGCAACGAGTCCGGTGTGCCTGGAAACCGGGCCTGTAACAGGGTTTGCAATCAAAGGAGATACCGATGGACTCGATCGTCGACTACCTGAATGATCTCGATGGCGCCACGCTGATGGCCTGGGCGTGGCAACTGTTCGCGGCACTGCTGATCTTTGTCATTGGCCGCTGGATTGCGAAATTTGCCACCGGCGCCCTCAAGCGCATGATGTCCGGCCGCGGCCTCGACGAAATGCTGGTCAATTTTCTCGGCGCGATCGTCTACGCGGTCCTGTTGCTCGCGGTGATCATCGCCGCGATCGGCCAACTGGGCGTGCAGACGACGCCGCTGATTGCCGTACTCGGTGCCGCCGGCCTGGCCGTTGGACTGGCGCTGCAGAACTCGCTGGGCAACTTCGCTTCCGGCGTGATGCTGATCTTTTTCCGACCTTTTACCAAAGGCCATTTCATCGATGCCGGCGGCACCATGGGCACGGTCCGGGAAGTCGGGATCTTCAACACCATTCTCGATACGCCGGACAATCGCCGGATCATCGTGCCCAACGGACAGATCACCAGTGACGCGATCACCAACTTCTCGGCCTACGAGACACGCCGCATCGATATGATCATCGGCGTTGACTACGGCGATGACCTCAAGGCTGCACGCAAGGCAATCGAGAAAGTCATTGCCGGCCACGAAAAGGTGCTGGATGAACCCGAGTCGGTGATCATGCTGATGGAACTGGCCGATTCCAGCGTTAATTTCGCGGTTCGTCCGTGGGTTCAGTCCTCCGACTACTGGGTGGTACGCGGCGAGTTGATGGAACAGATCAAGTCCGAGCTGGAAGCGACTGGCTGCTCGATCCCGTTCCCGCAGCGCGACGTGCACCTGCACGAGGTCGGGAACGCCGACCAGGCGGCCTGACAAAGCCTCATCGAGGACCCGGAAACCGGTCTTCGTCAGGGCCCCCAGAGCATCCGGTCCAGCACCTGGGCCGGGGCATGCTGCTCCAGGTCGATGGCGTTGTTGACGAATTCGACGCCTTCGGCCTGCAGCAGTTCGCGCTGACGGCGGTACCTGGCGCCATTGGGCTTGAAACTGATCTGGCCCTGGACATTGACGACGCGGTGCCACGGCAATTGCATTTTTTTCGGCGCCAGCGCCAGCGCCCGTCCGACCAACCGGGCGCGACCGGGCAAACCGGCCAGTCGCGCGACTTCGCCGTAATTGATCACGCAGCCGGCCGGGATACCGGCGACCACCGACCAGATTCGGGCATAACGATGATCCTGGCTATCGTCGTTGCTGCTGTCGTTTCGATGGTCCGGATGCTCGTTATGGCCACCGTCATGACCATCGTCACTGCTCGCCGGGTTCTGTTTTGCTTTCGAAGTCATGTTGCTGCGCGATCTTCAGGGTTTTCGACAGGATACCATTGAGCATATTCAGCTCGTCGTCATCCGGCGCGGCCCGCATGAACAGGTGCCGCAGTCGCCGGTGCAGCGTCTCGGTCTGCCCCGGCGTGCTGAAGCGGATGGCACGCACGGTGCGCTCCAGGCGCTCGAAGAACACCTGCATGCGCTCGGCTCGGGCAAGCGGCCGCGGCTCGTGCCCGGGCGCCTGCGGCTGCCCTGCCCGCGCGGCCAGAAACATTTCATAAGTCAGTACCTGCACCGCCTGGGCAAGGTTCAGCGACATGTACTGGTCACCGGTTGGAATGCAGACCAGGTGGTGGCAGCGATCGAGCGCGTCGTTTTCCAGCCCGCTGCGCTCTCGACCAAACAGCACGGCCACCGGTCTTTCCTGGGCCATCAGTCGCGCAGCCGCCTCGCGCGGCTCGAGCAGTTCCTGGGACACCGAGCGCTTGCGCGCCGAGGTGCCGAGAACCAGCGTGCAGCCGGCCAGCGCTTCATCGAGCGTGGCGTGCACCTGCGCGGCATCCAGCACGCTGTCGGCGCTCGATGCCAGTGCCGTGGCCTGGGCGTGTGGAAAGCGGCTCGGATTGACCAGGTGCAACTGCTCCAGGCCCATGACTTTCATGGCCCGCGCCGCGGCACCGATGTTGCCCGGGTGCGAAGTGTGATCGAGGACGATCCGGATATTGCTCAGAGAATTCATTTCGGGGATTTTAGTGCACCCCGCCATCGCGTGCTGTCACTTTCACTTGCTGACCAACGACGGTGTCGAACCCGCCTTGTTCGCCATCCCCGTTTACGGCCGCGCGATTGGTCCCGCCGCCCAGCATCCGGGGCATTTCAAGGCCAGCGGCGCGGCCACCAAACAAGTGGGAGCATTTCCGTTGCGCCGGGTCGCCAAGCGCACCGTCTGCGGGCTCTGAAGATACCGGGCGACGAACGCCTGGCGAACAAGGCGGGCTGAATCAGGCCTGGATCTGCTACCATGCCGGGTTGTGCTTTCCGGATCAAAAAAACCTTGAGCCACCCGTTCCTCAACACCGCAATCGAGGCCGCCCACAAGGGCGGCGACCTGATCATGAAGTACCGCGACCGGCTCGATTCCATCCCGGTCGAGCGCAAGGCCAGGGGCGACTATGCCAGCGAAGTCGACCGGGCCTGCGAGGAACTGATCCGCGGCGAGCTCAAGCGCCGCTATCCCGACCACGCAATCATCGGCGAAGAACAAGGCAAGACCGGTGACGACGAACATGTCTGGCTGATCGACCCGATCGACGGCACCAGCAACTATCTTCGCGGCATCCCCCACTTTGCGATTTCAATTGCGCTGGTCATTCGCGGCCGGGTCGAGCACGGCGTGGTCTACGATCCGGCACGCGACGAACTGTTCGCAGCCAGCCGCGGTCAGGGTGCAACACTGGACAACCGGCGGGTTCGCGTTTCGGGGCGAAGCAATCTCTCCGGTGCCATTCTGGGGGCCGCATTTCCATTTCGCCAGCGCCGATTGATGCCGGCCTACATGGGCATGTTCAACGCGCTGTTCGAGCAGTGCGAGGATGTCAGGCGGGCCGGTGCCGCCTCGCTCGACCTGGCCTACGTCGCCTGCGGCCGACTGGACGGTTACTGCGAACTGGCACTCAAGCCCTGGGATACGGCGGCCGGCGCCTTGCTGGTCCAGGAAGCCGGCGGCGTGGTCATGGATATCGCCGGCGGCGATCAGTGGCTGCAGTCGGGCCACATCATTGCCGCCCCGTTCAAGCTCATCACCCCGATTCGCAAGGCTATCGAGCCACACCTGACCGAATCGCTGCGAGCCAGGACCGCCGACCGCGGTTGAACTCGGCGCCGAATGGCGCAAGGATTCGCGGCTTCGATTACACCCCGAAAACCAGGCCACCGGCTTTTCGCCAGGCGATCTGCGCGGTGCATTCACGGGCAAGGTCGAACTTCCGCCCGAGGCGTGAATTCACGACCCGCAGCCCAGGGCTCGAGCACGATCCGGCGGCTAAAACCGGGCAGGCTTTTCGGATCGTGCGAAAGCATGATGACGGTGCGACCGGCCAGCCACGGCTCGAGCCGGGCGGCAATTTTCAGCGAAGTTGCCAGGTCGACGCCGGCGGTGGGTTCGTCGAGCACCAGCACCCGAAAGTCGCCCAGGATCAATCGCGCCAGCGCCAGCCGCCGGGCTTCTCCCCCGGAAACGGTATGCCCGGCTTCGCCCAGCCAGCTGTCGAGGCCATCGGGAAGACGTCGCAAAAAATCCCCCAGTTCCAGCGATTCAAGTGTTGCCTGCAGCAATGAATCGTCGGCATCCGGTCGCGCCAGGCGCAGGTTGTGGCCGAGCGTGTCCTGGAACAACACCGGTTGCTGGGCCAGATAACCGAGCTGCTTTCGAAAACACGCCGGCTCGACCTGCTGGTAATCGACAGCGCCGATCCTGATCGAACCCGCAGAAGGTTGCGCCATTCGCGCCAGCAGCATGCCGAGCGTGGACTTCCCGCAACCGCTCGGGCCTTCCACCAGCAAGTGCTCGCCCGGTTCGATGACCAGGCTCAGATCGTCCAGCACCGGGTCGGCCGCCGGACTGTAACGAAACGAAACCCGATCCATGATGATCGGCTGGTCAAATGACGTCCGCATTCGGCCGTAAATCGCGGCTTGCGAATTGCGCTCCAGCGCCAGCACGCGTTTGCCGGCCTGCCGGCTGGTTTCGAAGAACGACCAGCCGGCCGCCAGCCCTGGCCAGGCCTCGGCCACGGCAACCACCGCCAGGCTGGCCAGGATCACCTGCGGAGCGGTCAGCTCGGCGGCCTCGAAAAGCATCAGCCCAAGACCCAGCACCAGCCAGATCGACAGATTGCCCACCAGCGCCAAGCCAAATCGTGCCAGCGACTCGCGCAGGCGCAGACCGAATTCGAAGCCCAGCCGCAGGCGCGCCGAGCGGGATGCTTGCTCCACCTGCTGTCGGGCCTGACCAAGCGCCTTGATTTCGGCCATGCCCGACAGCGTTTCGGCCAGCCCGGTGCTTTGTTCGACAGCCGCATGCGCCAGCGAAACCCCCGGCCGGCGACAGGCCGCTTGAAGCGCCAGCAGCTGAAGCGGACCCAGCACCAGCAGCATGACTGCCACGATCATGCCCAACCCGGGTGCCAGCCAATACAGTCCGGCTGCAACCAGCGCCGTGAGCGCCAGTGTCGCGATGGTCGGCGAGGCCAGGCGCAGAAAAAAATGATCCAGCGTATCGACATCACCGGTCAGGCGCGCGAGCGTGTCGCCACGGCGCATTTTTTGCAACGCCATCACATCGAAACCCAACAGGCTGGAAAAAAGTCGCACCCGCAAGGCCGCCAACTGCGCGAACGTGGCCTCGTGCCCGATCAGGCGCTCCAGGTAGCGGGCGACGGTGCGGCCGACGGCAAATGCACGGATGCCGGCGCCCGGGGCAAAGATGTCGAGACTTGCCAGCAGCCCCAGGCCCGCCAGGCCGGTCGCGGTGATGAACCAACCCGACAGCGCCAGCAGGCCTGCCGCGGCGACCGCGGCAATCGAGGCCAGCAGCAGCGCCAGCAGCAGCCATCTGCGCTGTCCCGGTTCGGGCAACAGCAACGATACCCAGCGTCTCAAGACGCAAGCTCGATTCGGCGACAAACGGGCATTTCGATGATCCGCTCGGCCCATTGCATGGTCGCCGACCGATGCGTGGCGCACACCACGGTTGCCGAACGCCGCGACAAGACCGCCTCGAGGGCAGCGATGACCCGGGCCTCGCCGGCCGGATCCAGGCTGGCCGTGGGTTCATCGAGCAGGACGATCGGGCGCGGCCGCAGCAATGCCCGTGCCAGTGCGATGCGCTGAACCTGGCCGCCGGAAAGGCCGTAACCACCCTCGCCGACCGGTGCTTCCAGGCCCTCGGGAAGACGGTCGGCAAATTCGGTGACCCGGGCCAAAACGGCCATGTCCCGAACCTGGTCGGCATTCGCCTCGGGCCAGCCCCGGTGAATGTTGCCAGCGATGGTGCCGTGAAACAGCACCGGGCGCTGGCCGAGCCAGGCCACATGGCTCGACAGGCTTTCATCGCTCAATGTGGTCATATCGACACCGTCGAACAGAATCCGGCCGGACTGTGGTTCGATGAATCCGGCCAGCATCTGCATCAGCGTGCTCTTGCCGACGCCGCTGGGACCGACCAGAACCACTTTTTCGCCAGCGCCGATCTCCAGCTTGAATTGCTCGAACAGCGGCTGACGGCCTGGATGAGCGAACCGGATTTCCTGAATGCGGATCGAGCAACCGCCGTGAACCGGTGCCGCGACCTGCTTGTGGCCCCCGGCTCGGGCCGGCTCCAGATTCAGCAGCGGCTGAATTTCTGCAACCGCGGCGCGCGCGTCGGCACGGTCGTGCCAACTGGCCGAAAACTGGCGCAAGGGCTGGAAAAATTCAGGCGCCAGCAACAGCACGAACAGGCCGGAGAAAAAATCCAGGCCGGAAGATGGGCCAAATTTCAGGTAACCCAGCAGGCTCATGCCGACATAAATTGCGACGCTGGCAATGGCAATGGCGGTCAGGAATTCGAGCACCGCGGAGGAAAGAAACGCCAGGCGCAGCACTCGCATGGTCTTTTGGCGCAGCGAATCGGTCATTTCGCGCACCCGTTCCAGTTCGGCTGCCTCGGCACCAAACAACTTCAAGGTCGCGGCATTCGAGGCCCGGTCGAGAAACCAGCCCGAAAGCTGTGCCATCGACTGGTACTGCGAACGCGAGAGGCTTTCGGCGCCCATGCCGATCAAGGCCATGAAAAACGGAATCAACGGCGCGGTCAACAGCAGGGCCAGTCCGGCGATCCAGTTCAAGCTGAACACGGTAGCCAGCACCAGTACAGGGATGATCAGGGTTTCGAGCGTGCGCGGCAGATAACTGGCGTAGTAACCATCGAGCGCTTCGACCTGGCGTTCGAAAGCCGACAGGACTTGTCCCGAAGCAGGCACACGGGCAGGACCAGCGCGCAGTAGCGACACCATCAGCTTGTGCCGCAGGCGCAGTCGGGCGGCGGCCGAAGCGCGCGCACCGGTCAGTGATCGAATGCCCACCAGGCCGGCCCGCGCGATCAGGGCAGTCAGCAACTCAAGCAGCGGCGTCGACAGGCTGGCAATACCGGCTTTTTCGATCAGCACGGCATTGGCCAGCCAGGCAATCAACCCGGCCTGGGCAATCAGCAGGCCGGCCTCGACGAGTGCCGATGCAGCCGCCGCCGGCACCAGCCAGGACGGGGCATGTCTCACTAGCCAGGCACCCGCATTCACTTCGGGCAACTCAGGATCGACTCGATTCCCCGAACCCCGGCAACCACGACATCAGTGATAGCCCGACTCGGCGCTGACCTTGCCGCGAAACACCCAGTAGTTGAAGGCCGTGTAAACCAGGATGACCGGGATCAGAAACAGCACGCCGAGCAGCAAAAACAGCTGACTGCCCGGATCCGACGCGGCGTCCCAGAACGTGTAATCCGGCGGCACCGCGTACGGCCACATCGAGATCAGGATGCCCAGGTAAAACAAGGCGAACAGGACCATCGACCCGATGAACGGAATCGCCTCGCTGCGCCTGTGGATACCGCGCCAGACCCAGTAGCTGGAAACCGCCGTCAACAGCGGGAAGATCCACAGCCATTCGACGTTGTTCATCCAGCGATCGTAGACGAACGGCTTGGTAAAAGGCGTCCAAAGGCTGACGATGATGAAAAACCCGAACACTGCGAGCAACAGGCGTTCGCTGACGCGATACGCCCAATCCCGGGTCTTGCCTTCGGTCTTGAGAATCGTCCAGGTCGCACCCAGCAGCGCATAGCCCACGACCACGCCGATGCCGGTCATGACGGTAAACGGCGTCAACCAGTCGAATGCGCCACCTGCGTACTGCCAGTCGACCACCTCGAAGCCCTGGATATAGGCGCCGATAACCGCGCCCTGGGCAAACGCGGCAACCGTGGAGCCGATATTGAAGGATCGATCCCACCAGTGCTTCGACGAAGTCGATTTGAACCGGAATTCAAACGCGATGCCGCGGAAGATCAGCCCGGCCAGCAACAGGAACACGCCCAGGTACAGCGCCGGCAGAAAAACCGCGTAAATCAGCGGAAACGCGGCCAGCAGGCCGGTGCCGCCGAGGATCAGCCAGGTTTCATTGCCGTCCCAGACCGGTGCGACCGAATTCATCATCAAGTCGCGCGATTCATCGTCCGGGGCAAATGGAAACAGCACGCCGACGCCAAGGTCGAAGCCGTCCATCAGCACGTACATGAAGACCGCCAGGCCGATGATGGCAACCCAGATCAGGGTCAGGTCGATATTTTCCATGGTCTTAACCTCGCTTCGGCTGAAGTTCGTCATCAAAGTCGGTTTCGAGCGCCGAAAATGGTCGCTTCGGCCGCGCCGATTCGGAGTCCTTGCGGTCCTCGATCGGATCGGGTCCGCCACGGATGACCCGCCGCAGGTAATAAATGCCCGATCCAAACACGACCGCGTAGACCAGGATGTAGCCGATCAGCGTGGTCAGCGCCATCCAGCCGGTCAAGGACGGCGTGACCGCATCGGAGACCCGCATCATGTTCTGGACGATCCACGGCTGGCGCCCCACTTCGGTGACGATCCATCCAGCCAGAACCGCGATGAAAGGCAACGGATAGGACCACGAAAATGCGGTCAGCAAGCGCTTCGATTCAAACAGCCTGCCGCGCAGCAGCTGGACCAGCCCGGCCCACGACAACACGATGAACAGCAGGCCCAGTGCCACCATGATGCGAAAGCTCCAGAACACGATGCCCACCGGCGGCCGGTCTTCGGCCCGGACCGACTTCAGCCCGGCAACTTCGCCGTCGAGACTGTGCGTGAGGATCAGGCTGCCCAGTTTCGGGATGCCGACTTCGAAATGATTTTCTTCGGCCTGCGAATCAGGGATCGCGAACAGGATCAGCGGTGCGCCCTGTTTGGTCTCCCAGTGACCTTCCATGGCCGCGACCTTCATCGGCTGATGTTCGAGCGTGTTCAGGCCATGCAGATCGCCGATGAACAGCTGCAGCGGCGTGGCCACGGCCAGCATGATCAGCGTCATCCGCAGCGCCATGCGACTGGTGCGCGGGTTTTTGCCCTGCACCAGGTACATCGAGCTAACCGCGGCCACGGCCAGCCCGCCGGTAATGAACGAGGCCAGCGCCATATGCCCGAAACGATACGGCAGCGAGGCATTGAAGATTGCCTGAAGCCACGAAGTGACCTGGAAGTGACCGTCGATCAGTTCGACCCCGGCCGGCGTATGGAACCAGCTGTTGGCCGACAGGATCCAGAACGAGGAGATGAACGTGCCCAACGCCACCATGCAGGCCGAAAACAGATGCGCGCCCTGGGGCACCTTGTCGCGGCCGAACAGCAAAACGCCCAGAAAAGTGGCCTCGAGAAAGAATGCCGTGACCACTTCATAGCTGAGCACGGGTCCAAGAAAATTGGAGGCCGCATAGGAAAATTTCGACCAGTTGGTGCCGAACTGGAAGGCCATGACGATGCCCGAGACCACACCCATGCCGAATACCACGGCAAAAATCTTGATCCAGAAACGCGAAAGTTTCTCGCGAACCGGGCTTGGCCTGAAATAATTCAGCGCCTCGAGCAAGGCGATGTAGGCAGCCAGCCCGATCGTGAACACCGGAAATATCGCGTGAAAGGAAATCACGAACGCAAACTGGACTCTGGACAGCACAACCGGATCCAATTCCATGTCGACCACCTTGGCGGGACCTGTATACATTCTATATCGCTAATACGGTGGGTGTGTGAATGAAAACCGGGCCAGCTCTCGATCGATCCCGGGATTCATCAATGCCCGGTTCGACCCGGCACCGCGCGGAGGGCAATTGCTGTGTCTGGCCGATTGGAATCGATTGAAAGAATAAAAAGACGAAAAGACGAAAAATCTCGCTGCCCGCGTACTCGACCGAGCTGGGGTTTGCCAATTACGTTCAAATGCCATGCCCGAGACCCAAATCCGCTAAAATACGCGGCTGAGTCGTCCTCGCTTGCGAGCGCTGCTCTTCATCCCCGCCGGTTCCCGGGGGCCGGTTACGTTTTCGCCTATTCGCGCCGCAAGAAGCGCGAAGTCTGGAGGATTGAATGAATCTTTTTGAAACCATCCACACGACCGAGCACGAACAGGTCATTTTCTGTCACAACAAGGAGGCAGGCCTGAAAGGCATTATTGCCATCCACAACACGACACTGGGCCCGGCATTGGGCGGCTTGCGCATGTGGCCCTATGCAACCGAGCAGGAAGCCCTGGACGATGTCCTGCGCCTGTCTCGCGGCATGACCTACAAGGCCGCGGTTGCCGGCCTGAATCTCGGCGGCGGCAAGTCGGTATTGATCGGCGATCCGCGCAGCGACAAGTCCGAGGCCCTGTTTCGTTCGTTTGGGCGGTTCATCGATTCGCTGAACGGCCGCTACATTACCGCCGAGGATGTCGGCATCGATGTCAACGACATGGAATATGTTTTCCAGGAAACCGACAACTGCGTCGGCGTCCACCAGGTCCATGGCGGCTCGGGCGATCCGTCCCCGTTCACCGCCTTCGGCACCTTGCAGGGCATTCGCGCCAGCTTGCAGCACAAGTTCGGCAACGAAGAAGTGGGCGATTACAGCTATGCCGTGCAGGGTGTAGGCCACGTCGGTTTCGAACTGGTCAAACTCTTGCGCAATGCCGGCGCCAAGGTATTTGTGACCGACATCAACGAAAAAGCCGTTGCCGCCTGCGTCGAACTGGGCTGCGAAGCCATCGGGCTCGACGAGATTTACGATGTCGACGCCGATGTCTTCTGCCCGACCGCCCTGGGCGCCGTGATCAACGAGCAAACCATCCCGCGCTTCAAGTTCAAGATTGTCTGCGGCGCGGCCAACAACCAGTTGGCGACCGAAGAGTGTGGCGACGAACTGGAGCGCCAGGGCATTCTTTACGCACCGGATTACGCGGTCAATGCCGGCGGTTTGATGAACGTATCGATCGAGTTCGAAGGCTACAACCGGGAACGCGCCAAGCGCATGATGCGCACCATCTATTACAACGTTTCGAAAATCTTCCAGATCGCCGAACGCGACAATATCCCAAGCTGGAAAGCCGCCGACCGCATGGCCGAGGAACGCATCACGACCATCGGCAAGCTCAAACTGCCCTTCATGGGTCGCGCCCATCGCTTCCCGGGCCGAGAACGCGGCAACCATTAAGCGCAGCCGCGCGGTCCAGATCAAGGGCCGGTGAGTCACGAAGAGTGCCGACGAAAATCCCGTGGATTTTCCAGGCGCTCTTCGTGGCCGTCGTTGTCGAACATCCAAATGCCGGAGGTCAAATATCATGAAGCTATCCGAAGACATTGAAATGCTGCGGGAATCGGTCCGCCGATTCGCCGATGAATCGATTGCGCCGCGAGCCGCGGCGATCGACGAATCGAATGAATTTCCGCAGGATCTCTGGTCCGAACTCGGCGACATGGGCCTGCTGGGGATCACCATTCCAGAAGCCCTGGGCGGCGCCGGCATGGGTTACCTGGCGCACCTGGTCGCCATGGAGGAGATTTCCCGGGCCTCGGCTTCGGTTGGCCTTTCCTACGGGGCACATTCAAACCTGTGCCTGGACAACCTCTATCGCAATGGTAATAATGCCCAGCGCGAAAAATACGTGCCTAAACTTGTCACCGGACAGTTCAAGGGCGCATTGGCAATGTCCGAACCCGGCGCCGGCTCCGACGTTGTCGGCTCGATGGCGTGCAAGGCAGAGAAAATCGGCGATGTCTGGGTCGCCAACGGTTCCAAAATGTGGATCACCAATGGCCCCGAGTGCGACGTGGCGATCGTTTACATGCGCACGGCCGGCAAGGACGCCGGTTCCAAATGCATGACGGCCTTCATCGTGGAAAAGGACTTTCGTGGATTCACCAAGGCCCAGAAACTCGACAAGCTCGGCATGCGCGGCTCCAATACCTGCGAACTGGTTTTCGATCAGTGCGAAATTCCGCACGAAAACGTGCTCGGCGAGGTCAATCGCGGCGTGGAAATCCTGATGTCGGGCCTCAACTCCGAACGCCTGGTGCTGTCGGGCGGCCCGATCGGGATCATGCAGGCTTGCCTCGAACAGGTCCTTCCCTACGTGCGCGAACGCAAGCAGTTCGATCGAAGACTGGGCGATTTCGGGCTGATGCAGGCCAAGATTGGCGACATGTATGCCTCGATGCAGTCCTCGCGTGGTTTTGCCTACCAGGTAGGCGCCGACTTTGATGCCGGCGAAAAATCGCGGATCGATGCGGCCGCCTGCCTGCTGCATTCATCGACGCGCTCGGTCCAGGTTGCGCTGGAGGCAATCCAGGCACTCGGCGGCAATGGCTACATCAACGAATACCCTACCGGCCGACTGCTGCGCGATGCCAAGCTGTACGATATCGGCGCCGGCACCAATGAAATCCGACGCATGCTGATTGGTCGGGAACTGGTCAACGAACGCAATTGAGGCCCGCCCGGCCTCAGCCCTTGCTTCCAACCGGTGTTTTAAAACCGGTTAAGCTCCTACCCGTGGCAACCTGTCTCAAATCCTTATGACCGTAGAAATCGGCCTGGTATTCCTGATCATCGGCGTGGCGCTGTATCTGTTCGCGACCGAGAAGCTGCCGGTGGACGTGACCGCTTTGGCGATTCTCGTCACCGTGATGGCCATCCCGATCCTGTTCCACTCCGAATGGCTGCTGGAGCGCGGCGTCAATCTGAAGGCGGCCTTCCCTACGCCATCAGAAAGCCTGTCGGGTCTTTCCAGCACTGCAACGGTCACGGTGCTGTGCATGTTCATCCTGTCCGGCGGTATCAGCCGTTCCGGGCTGATCCACCTGGTCGGCAAACGCTTGTTTCCGTTCGTCGGAAATTCCGAGATGCGCCAGATCATTGGTGTGGGTTTGCTTGTAGGCCTTGTATCGGGCTTCATCAACAATACAGCCGCCGTTGCAATCGCGATTCCGCTGGTGCTTGACATGGTTCGGCGCAGCAATTTCCAGGCCTCGCGGGTACTGATTCCGGTCAGTTTCTTCGCCATGATGGGCGGTACCTTGACCCTGATCGGCACCTCTACAAACATTCTCGCCTCGTCAATCCTGGCCGACGACCCTCGCTTCGGTCGGCAACTCGGGATGTTCGAGTTCACACACCTGGGGTTGATCGTGCTTGGGGTCGGCGTGATCTACTTCCTGACGATCGGCCGTTTCCTGTTGCCGCGCAGAGACGCCCGGCCGCTGGCCGAACCCGACGAAGAGGCCTTCGTCATCGAGCTTGCGGTCGGGCGCGACAGCAGTCTGATCGGAAAATCCCTGGAAGAGGCCAAGTTCGAACCGCAAAGCGGTGCCGAAATCATGAAACTTACCCGGGGTGAGCAGACCTGGATCAAGCGCGCGCGGACGACGAATATCGAGGCCGGCGACGTCATCATGGCAAGAGCCAATGTCAGGCAGATCATGGACCTGATCAAGGAAAACAAGGTCGACGTACTATCGGACTTCGGCGACACCCGAAAGGCGAGAACCGACGGCCAGCTGGTGCCGGTCCTGCTGCGCAACCGCGGCCTTTTCAACGGGCGCACAGCGCGCGCGGTGGACTTCTGGAAGCGCTACCAGGGGCGACTGATCGGACTTGATGTGCGCACGGTCCGCTCGCGCCGGCTGTCGCAGGAAAAGCTTCACGTTGGCGAAATCGTTCTGCTCGAAATCTCCAAGACCGCCTTGACGCGCCTGCATCGCAACAGCGACGTGGTTGTGCTGGGTGAATACGAAGACGATTTTGATCGCAAACGCATGATGGTTGCAGGCGGCATTGTGGCTGGTGTAATACTTCTGGCAACCTTGACGCCGATGCCGATCGTGCTGACCGCGATTGCCGGGGTTATCGCAATGGTGGCGACCGGTTGTATCAGCAAGCAGGACATGTACGCCGACGTCTCGTGGGACGTGATCTTCCTGCTGGCCGGGGTGATTCCGCTCGGTATCGCGATGACCAAGTCCGGTGCTGCCGACTGGCTTGGCTCGCTGTTCGCGATTTACGCAGTCGACTGGCACCCGGTATTCATCCTGATGGCCCTGTATGCAATCACGACGTTGCTGACCGAAGTGGTCAGCAACAACGCATCGGCCGTCATCCTGATTCCGGTCGCCATGTCGGTGGCCGAGTTGCTGGGGTTGCCCCCGATGGCGCTGGCGCTCGCGGTCATGTTCGCCGCCTCGACGAGCTTTCTTTCCCCGGTCGGATACCAGACCAACACCATGATCTACGGCACCGGCGTGCTCCGATTCACCGATTTTATCAAGGTCGGAGGGCCGCTGAATGTGATTCTGATGGTTGTCACCTCACTTGCTCTCAACTGGCTATGGCCGCTGCAAGTCGTCGGCAACTGAACTCCAGCGTTCAATAACCACCGGACACGCAAAGCCCACGCATCACTCCGGAACGGCATTCGGAAAAAATCGCCACGGTCTGATTTCCGAAAACTCTCTATACAATGATGTCAGAACTTGAACGTGAGCCGAGTGCGAAAGTCAATGTCCTCGCGCTTGCGTTGGGCGCCAAGACGCCGTTCCAGTTCTTCGCGCTTGCGACCCCTGATTTCCCAGGCGATACGATTGGTGATGTCGAAAACATACCGCAGTTCGAGATAGTCGCTGTTTTCGCGGAAGCTCGAGGTGATCAACCAGCCGGCCTGCGCGTGACCGTAGAGCGCACCGAGCTTGTGTCGGGGAACGAAACCGCGCAGATCGACGCCGACTTGCCAGGCCCAGCCGCCGACATCGCCGCTTTGGCCGATTCTCATCGTTTGTTCCGTCGGGCGATCGAAAGCGCGGCCCAGTTCGCCGGCAAGAACAAATCTCGTGCCGTCCGCCCCGATGCTTTCGCCGACGTCCCAGCCGGCAGCCAGCTTGGCAGAAGCCGTGACGTAGTCCTCGCGGCTTGCGGCATTCAGTCCATCGGGCGCCAGGAAGTCCCGGTACCAGTTGACACCGAGCTGGCGAAAGAATACCGGGCCCCAGGAATCATCGTTGCGCAGACCGGCGTAGTAGCTGATGCGGCTGTCGGAGTCGCGAAAGTCGGTCGGGCCACGGTTGGCGATGCCGTTGCCGTCGTGACCATTGTATTGAAGAAACAGGTTGCCGCTCCAGCCGCCGGCAATCTTCTGGATCAACTGAATACCGTCGTTGTAGCCAATATCCACGTTGTTTGCCGTTTCGCGATCGAGGCTGCGATCGACAACCAGTGGCAGTCGAATCGAATGCCCCTGGCGCCCGATCCGCAGGTCAGTCCTGCGATCGTCGGAACGCCAGCGCAGGTAAGCTTCGTCGAAGGTAATGCTGCCGGGCTGGATCGCAGTCGGGCTCTGGCGCTGCGAGCGGATAAACAACTCGGTCTCGTTGCCGTCCTCCTCGAAAGTTGCTGCCAGCCGGGTGCGAAAGCTCCAGTTACTGTCGATCGCCTTGTCCAGCCGCAGGCGCAGGCGCGAGGCCAGCACGTCGCTTTCGGATTCGCTGCGATCGCGATCGTCGCGCCACAGGTTCTGGTAGGACAGTCGCGCGTCGCCGCTGAACGTCCATCCCGAATCGCTCTGGGCCACGGCGAGCGCCGGCTGGGCAAGCACGATTAGACCGACCAGGCATTGCTTGTACATTTGAGACTCCCTGCGTTGACCTCAGTGCACGAAAGTGTGCATGCAGCCGGTCGCAGCGATGGTTTCGTCCCGGTTGTGAAACGGTTATCAGCCGGTCTTAGTCCTGATCTCAGCGACCGCGCGCGCATCGCCAAGCAGGGTCGCGGCCAGGTGAAAGGCCTGAATCTTGATCTCGGGCATGGCCGTGGATTCGAGCAGATTGCCGGCGAGCAGCGGCCCGAGCGCAAAAAGCCCGGGCCAGACCTGGCCGGCGCGGTTGATCAAGCGTCCGTCGCCGTCGGCATCGAGGCCCGCGCCCAGCGCCCCGGGTCGTACCCGGCCATCGGCGAGGAGGCCCGAAAGCAGCCGATCGTCGGATCGGCGAAGATCCAGCAACGGCCCGGTCGCATTGATGACCCGTCGGACCTTCAACGGCGCACCGCCATCGGTCAAAAACAGATGAATTTCGCTTTCGCCGCGCTCGGCGCGCAGCTGACCGGCGGCATGCAGTCGGAAACGACCCTCGCGCTGCCACTGGCGCAGGGCTTTGCCGATTTCCGGCGGCATCCGGTGGCGCGCCCGGCCCCACCGACCTGCCAGCCGGGTTCTGAACCGACGTTTGTCGGCGTCGGACAGGCCCTGCCACAGGCGCTGCGTGTGTGGGCGCACGCTGTCGATGACATCGCGCCAGTCCACCGCTTCGTCGGCATCGAGGTGACGATGCAGCTCGCGCAACAGCTGCCGCAGCGAACCTTCGGGCCAGCGCACTGCGTAAGCGCCGCGCGTGCGCAGGTGTTCCGACGGCCAGGACCCGGAGCGCGAGACAACCTCGATCGCGCCACGGTGCCCTCGATGCATGAGCGTTTGCAAGACGTCCACCGCAGTCAGACCACTGCCGATGATCGCCACCGCGCGATCGCGCCGGAGCTTGCGGTTAGCCAGTTGCCACGGATCATGCAGATAGCGGCTATCCTCGGCCAGCGCTTCGAGTCCAGTGGGCGGGTCCGGGGCACGCAGGTTGCCCAGCGCCAGCACCGCCGCATTCGTCTCGATCCGCTCGCCGGATGCCAGTCGCAGGCGCCAGCCACCCCCGTCAGGCTCCATTCCCACGGCCCGCGACGGTTGATGATCGATCAAATGTCGATGGGACGAGTTCCTCAGCGATCGTCCCAGGCTATCGGTCAGGTAGTCGGCATAGCGACATCGAGGGGCATAGAACGCCGACGGGTCGCCCTGCAGCAATCCGCGCGACGTCAACCATTCGACAAAGTCGAAATCCTCGCCCGCAATCGCGCTGATCCGGGACGCCGGCACGTTGAGCAGGTGTTCCTCGCCGCAGCGCCCGTAGGCCAGGCCGGCGCCGAGCCTGGTGGCCGGTTCGACGCAGCACACCGAGATCGCACCCGCAGCCTGGCGAAACAGCTGGGTCGCCAGGACCGCGCCGCTGGCGCCGCAGCCAATGATCGCTATGTCAAATCTCATGAAAACTGCCCTCAATCCAGTACGAAGCGGTAACCGATGCCGGCTTCGGTACGCAGCAGTTGCGGCTCGCCCGGATCGATCTCGAGTTTGCCGCGCAGGCGGTGCACCAATTGCTTGAGCATCTGCCTGTCAGCGATCCGGCGCGGCCCCCAGACATGCGCGATAAGCTTGTCCGTGGTCACCACCCGCCCCTGGTGCGCGATCAGGATCTGCATCAGCCGTGTTTCCAGCGCGGTCAGCTTGAGCGCCGGTCGGTGCGGCAGCGACAGCCGGTGCATTTCCAGGTCCAGGCCTGGCGCTCCGGAAGGCCCGAGATCCGGCGACCCGCCCTCGCCGGCGCGCCGCAGCAACGCCTTGACCCTGGCCATCAGCGTGCGCGGGCTGAACGGCTTGGTCAGGTAATCGTCGGCGCCGCCCTCCAGGGCCTCGACCAGGTCGTCTTCGGCGGCGCGCACGGTCAGCATCAGAATCGGCACGCGCGAACTTACGCGCAATTCCCGGCACAGCGAGATGCCGTCGCCGTCGGGCAGGTTGACGTCAAGAATGACCAGGTCGGGCGTTTCATCAATGAATGCGCGCCGTGCGGCGTCCACGCTGCCGGCTTCCACGGCGAGCAAGCCGTCGCGCCGCAGCGCGAAGCCGATCAGCGAGCGAAGATCGATGTCGTCGTCAACCACCAGGATTTTCATGATTCCTCCGCTGGCATGGAACGAACACCCGGAACACGCTGCCGCCCTCCGGCCGACTTTGCGCCTCGACCCAGCCGCCATGCCGCTCGACGATGGAGCGAACCACCCAGAGACCCAGCCCCATGCCCGCCTGGCCGGCGCTCAGGCTGGGCGCACGGTAATAGCGCTCGAAGATCATCGCGCCGTCTTCGTCGCCCAGCCCCGGCCCCTGGTCGGCCAGCACGATGCGCAGATTGTGGGCGACGGCGTCGACCGTCAGCGTGATGCTGCTGCCCTCGGGCGAGTATTTGCTCGCATTCGACAGCAGATTGACCAGTACCTGGAGGATGCGCTTGGCGTCGACCTCGACGGTCTCGGGCGCCTGGTCCAGTTCGATTGCCGTCGTCTGATGCTTCTGACGCAGGATCGGGCGCACCAGCGTCAAGGCTTCGTCGATGATTTGTCGCACATCGTGACGTGCATACTCCAGCCGATCCTCGTTGACCTCGATCGCCACGCTTTCGAGCAGGTTGTCGATCA
>JAVVET010000032.1:0-35910 GCA_032251235.1 Wenzhouxiangellaceae bacterium | reverse complement strand
ACGCGCGCCAGGATCTTCATGACCTCGGTTCGCATGTTCGCCAGCATGTCGGTGAACATTTCAAAGCCTTCACGCTTGTATTCCTGCTGCGGCTTCTTCTGCGCAAATCCACGCAAATGGATGCCCCGGCGCAAGTAGTCCATGCTGGCCAGGTGCTCCTTCCACTGCTGATCGAGCACATTGAGCATGACCGCCTTTTCGAACTGCCGCATGACATCGTGGCCGGTTTGCTCTTCCTTGGCCTGGAAATGCGCTTCGACGCGCTCCATGATGCGTTTCCTCAAACCTTCTTCAGCCAGGTCGTCGTCGGCTGAGAGCCATTGGCGGATCGGGGCGTCGATTCCGAATTCCCCTTCCAGCGCCTTTTCCAGGCCCTCGGGATCCCACATTTCCTCGATCGATTCGGGCGGAATGTATCGGCTGATCAGGTCATCGAAGACCTCGGCGCGCATTTCCTCAATGTAGTCATGAACGTCATCGGCCTCCATGAGCTCGTTGCGCTGGGCATAAATCACCCGTCGCTGATCGTTGGCGACATCGTCGAATTCAAGCAGGTTCTTGCGAATGTCGAAGTTGTGCGCTTCGACCTTGCGCTGGGCATTTTCGATCGCTCGAGTCACCCACGGATGCTCGATGGCCTCACCGTCCTTCATGCCGAGCTTCTGCATCATGTTGCCGAGCCGCTCGGAGGCGAAAATTCGCATCAGGCTGTCTTCGAGCGAGAGGTAGAAGCGGCTGGAGCCCGGGTCGCCCTGGCGGCCCGAGCGGCCGCGCAGCTGGTTGTCGATGCGGCGCGATTCGTGGCGCTCGGTACCGATAATGTGCAAGCCGCCGGCCTCGATCACCCGGTCATGCCGCTTTTGCCATTCTTCCCGAACTTCGCGGATCCTGCTTTCGGGCGCATCATCGCCCAGTTGCGCCAATTCGGCATCGAGGCTGCCGCCCAGGACGATATCGGTGCCGCGACCGGCCATGTTGGTGGCAATCGTGACCGCACCCGGGCGCCCGGCCTGCGCGATGATTTGCGCTTCGCGCTCGTGCTGCTTGGCGTTGAGCACCTCGTGGCCGATCTTTGCCTTGTTCAGCTCACGCGACAACAATTCGGAAGTTTCGATCGACGTCGTGCCGACCAGCGACGGCTGACCGTTTGCCGTGCGCTCCTCGACATCCTCGATAATCGCCTGGTATTTCTCGGCCGGGGTCAGAAACACCAGGTCCGGGTTATCTTTCCGCAGCATCGGCTTGTTGGTCGGGATCACGATGACTTCGAGCCCATAAATGGTCTGGAATTCATAGGCTTCGGTGTCGGCCGTGCCCGTCATGCCGGCCAGCTTTTCATACAGCCTGAAGTAATTCTGGAACGTGATCGAGGCCAGCGTCTGGTTTTCGCGCTGAATCGGCACGCCTTCCTTGGCCTCGATGGCCTGGTGCAGCCCATCCGACCAGCGCCTGCCCGGCATCGTGCGGCCGGTGAATTCGTCGACGATCACGACCTCGCCATCGTTGATGATGTAATCGACATCCCGATTGAACAGGTGATGCGCGCGCAGACAGGCGCCCAGCGTATGCATCAGGGCCAGGTTGTTGGCATCATAAAGGCTGTCAGCGGGCTTGAGCAGGCCATCCCGGGTCAGCAGTTCCTCGACATGCGCCATGCCGTCTTCGGTCAGGTGGACCTGGCGGGATTTCTCGTCCAGCGAAAAGTCGCCCGGACCGTCCTCTTCCTTTTGCGGCGTCAGTTCCGGCACGATGCGGTTGATCTTGACGTACAGCTCCGGGCCTTCATCGGCCGGGCCGGATATGATCAACGGCGTTCTGGCCTCGTCGATCAGGATCGAGTCGACCTCGTCGACAATTGCGAAATGCTGGCCACGCTGGACTTTCTGCTCCAGCGAAAATGCCATGTTGTCGCGCAGGTAATCGAAACCGAATTCGTTATTGGTTCCGTAGGTAACATCGGCGGCATAGGCGGCCCGCTTGGCCGCAGCGGTCAGCCCCGGGATCGAAACCCCGACGGTCATGCCCAAAGCGCGGTAGATCGGCGTCATCCACTCGGCATCGCGACGCGCCAGGTAATCGTTGACCGTGACCACGTGGGTGCCCTTGCCGGCCAGCGCGTTGACATAAATGGCCAGCGTTGCGACCAGGGTCTTGCCTTCGCCGGTTTTCATCTCGGCGATCTTGCCCTGGTGCAACACGATGCCGCCGATCAGCTGGGCGTCGAAATGCCGCAGCCCCAGGGTACGAACCGAGGCCTCGCGCACCAGCGCAAAGGCCTCAGGCAACAAATCGTCGAGCGACTCGCCATCACGATGCCGTTGCTTGAATTCCTCGGTTTTTTCCAGGATTTGTTCATCGTTGAGCTGCTGAGTCTGCGCCTCCAGCTCGTTGATCCGAACGATATCCTTTTGCAGCTGCTTGAGCAGCCGTTCGTTTCGACTGCCGACAAACTTTGTGATGAGACTTTTAAGCATAATGGTTCCAGAGCCTTACATTGGCAAAATTTGGCGACCCGCGCGCGCCATGCAGAAATGGGGGCAAACCCTGCGCCCCACAAGCGATGCGGTAAAAGCCGACATTCTAGTTTATCCGGGCCGTACTACGGGCAGCCTTGACGCAACAGACCCCGCGCGACGGCCCCAAAGCATAAACATACACCGGCAATGTCGGATCAAGATCACCGGGCCCGAAAAAATCCCGTGCTCGCCAAGCCCTCGGAAATACCCGGGCTGCGGTCGGCAAGCGCGGATTGTAAAAGCGCATCAGGAGTCGGGCCGCCATTGGCATGGCCATCGCTGCGAACAGGGTTTAAACTCTCGACAAGCGGCCTGGACGGCGCCCGGCGTCGAAAAATTTTAGCGCGGTGTTTTGTTACCGCAATTTCGGCAGATTCCGTCGATGAATTGGCCGACGTTGACTGATCGGCCCGCGGCGAGATCGCGTCGCGTCGGATTTTCAACCTTTTGACGCCAGCCGTGACGCTGGCGAACGAAAAAAGTGCAAAAAAGCTGGCCCGTTCCGGCTTTTTTGCAGTCCAGTCGTCCACGAAGAACAGATCAGCGTGTGGTTTTGCCCAAAGGATCCAGCATGGCCAAATCTGAAACCCGGACCAGCCGCGGCCGAAGCTGGGAGCAACTCGATGGCATCGCGCGCGGCAATTCCGGCCTGGCAAAAGTTCTGCGCCAGGCAGAAAGCTACATCGCCCTGAACCGGCGGATCCGCGATCGACTGCCGGAGTCGGTTCGAGGTGAAATCGGCGTTGCACGGGTTTCCGGAGCCTGCCTGGTGATCGCCGCCGCCTCGCCGGCCCGCGCAACCCAGGCCAGGATGCTGGCTTCCGCGCTGCTCCAGGCCGCCGCGAATGACTGGCCGGACGAACTGACCGAGACAAGGATCATCGTGGTGCCAGGAATCCGCTTCGAACGCTGATTTCTGTTGCCTGGCGGGCCCGGCACCCGACTCGGGGGAGACCGGAGATTCGCAGGCCCAAGCCGCATTCTATCGGAATCGTTCGCTTCGGCCCGACCAGCGGCCAGGCCCTGCAACCGAGCCAGAAACGGTGTCGATCAAAACTCCGTTCAGAATGCCTGGGCGGGCTGCAGATAGGAAATTGGCGCGTGGTTGGCCTCGGAGAAGGTCACTTCTTCCCAGGCATCCTTGCTGGACAGCAATTGGCGCAGCAGAATATTGTTCAGCTCATGGCCGGATTTATAGCCGGTGAAATGCCCGATCGGGCTGGCGCCGAGCAGATACAGATCGCCGATGGCATCGAGCACCTTGTGCTTGACGAATTCGTCGTCGTAGCGCAGACCATCGGCGTTGAGCACGCGGTAATCATCGACCACGACGGCGTTGTCAAGGCTGCCGCCGAGGACCAGATTGCGCTGACGCAGAAACTCGATATCGCGCATGAATCCGAAGGTCCGTGCACGCGCGACTTCCTTCAGATAGGAAGTCGTTGAAAAATCCAGATCAATTTCACAGTTGCGGCGTCTGAAAACGGGATGATCGAATTCGATTTCGAACGAGACCCGGAAACCGTTATAGGGTTCGAAGCGCACCCATTTGTCCCCATCTCTCAATTCCATCGCGCGCTTGATTCGAATAAAACGCTTGGGCGCCGATTGCTCGGCAATCCCGGCAGACTGGATGAGAAATACAAAGGGTCCGGCGCTGCCATCCATGATGGGCACTTCCGAGGCGGTCAAATCGACGTACAGGTTGTCGATGCCCAGCCCGGCCAATGCCGACATCAGGTGCTCGATGGTTGCAACTCGCGTTCCGTCCTGGCCCACCAGCGTGGTTGACAATGCCGTATCACCAACCGTGTCGGGCTGCGCGCGAATTTCGAAAATGGGGGTCAGGTCGACACGCCGGAAAATGACACCAGTATTGATCGGCGCGGGGCGCAATGTCATGACCACTTTTTCGCCATTATGCATGCCGACGCCGGTGGCACGAATGACATTTTTCAACGTTCTCTGCTTGATCACGGTTGACGCGCGCTCCTCGAAAATCCGCAAGATACTAGCACATCAGCGATGCCGACCTTGAGATTGTTTCTGTATTTTGACAACACCGTGTCGCGCGCACACCACAAAATCGACAAAACCGAGCGCGACCAGCGGCGGCCCGTCAATCCACGACGGCTCGGCGAGTAGCCGTCGTGGACACCACGTGGCCTGCGACCTGGACTGTGATCGCAGCCGGGCCGGCCTGGGCCGGCCCGGCTCGCGCCGGGCTCAATCGGCCTGGTTTCGCAGAAATGCAGGAATATCAAGATATTCCAGTTCCTTCTGCTCGACATCCCGGGCCGAAGGCGCATGCCTTGCGCGGTCCGGACGCGCAGAC
Source organism: Wenzhouxiangellaceae bacterium (assembly GCA_032251235.1). Taxonomy (GTDB): domain Bacteria; phylum Pseudomonadota; class Gammaproteobacteria; order Xanthomonadales; family Wenzhouxiangellaceae. The sequence goes on along the minus strand of JAVVET010000032.1, from coordinate 31,059 downwards.
GGGCTCGGCTCGTAATCGTCGTCGGAGACAAACACCGGATCGGAATCGGTGCCGGTGCGAACAATCTTCATCGGTTTTTCCTTTGGCTGGCTGCGCCGCTGGCCCAGGCCGGTCGCGACCACGGTGACCCGAATCTCGTCATTCATGTCCGGATCAATGACCGTGCCCATGACCACCGAGGCATCCTCGCTGGCCAGGTCGGCAATGATCGTGCCGACCTCCTCGAATTCACGCATCGAGAGGTTCAGGCCAGCCGTCACGTTGACGAGGATGCCGCAAGCCCCGGCCAGATCGACGTCCTCGAGCAATGGCGAGCCGATTGCCGACTGTGCGGCCATCAGAGCACGATCCTGGCCGGTCGCACTGCCAGAGCCCATCATGGCCATGCCCATTTCCGACATCACGGTGCGCACATCGGCGAAATCGACATTGATCAGGCCCGGACGCGTGATCAGTTCGGCAATGCCCTGAACCGCGCCGGACAAGACCTGGTTGGCAGCCTTGAATGCGTTGAGCAGTGTGATGTCGGGACCCAGAACGCTCAACAGCTTGGCGTTCGGTATGGTAATCAGCGAGTCCACGTGATGGCTCAGCTCATCGATGCCCTGCTGAGCGATGCCGAGACGCCGCTGGCCTTCGAACGGGAAGGGCTTGGTGACCACGGCAACCGTCAGGATGCCCATTTCCTTGGCCGTCTGCGCGATGACCGGTGCCGCACCGGTTCCGGTGCCACCACCCATGCCTGCGGTGATGAACACCATGTCGCAGCCCTGCAGCAACTCACAGATGCGCTCGCGGTCTTCCAGCGCAGCCTGGCGGCCAACTTCCGGGTTCGCGCCTGCGCCGAGGCCCTTGGTGACACTCGATCCGATCTGCAGCGTGCTCTTGCCGCCAAAGCTCTTCAACGCCTGGGCATCGGTGTTGATCGAGATAAATTCGACGCCTTCGATATTGGCATCGACCATCTGGTTGACCGCGTTGCCGCCGCCGCCACCCACGCCGAGTACCTTGATGGTCGCGCTGGGGGTGTAATTTTCGACTAATTCAAATGCCATGATTGTTCTCCTCATCCTCGCCGTTGTAAAAGCACGGACAAACCGGTATGGGCGCGCGGCTCTTGGTGACCGTTTGGCGCCTGCAACTGGCTGTGCCCGCAATCCTTGAATTGTCCATTTTTGAATTTTTCACGCTCTAGAATTCGCCTTGAAACCACTGTTTGAATCGATTCAGCATTCCACCCGGCGATCCGCGCCCGCGTCCGATGCTGCGCGGCCGATCGATCTTGCTGCCTCGAAGAAGAAGGCCGACGCCGGTCGCATGGATCGGGTTGTTGACGACCTCTGACAGGCCGCGCACATGCTGGGGCGCGCCCAGGCGCACCGGCATGTGCATGATTTCCTCGGCCAGTTCGACGACCCCTTCCATGCGCGCCCCGCCGCCGGTCAGCACCAGCCCTGCCGGAATCAGGTTTTCGCAGCCGGACTGGCGCAATTGCTTGTGCACATGGTTGAAAAGCTCGCGGTAACGCGCCTCGACCACCTGGGCCAGGGTCTGGCGCTCGAGCTTTCTCGGGGCCCGATCGCCGACGCTGGGCACCTGGATGGTTTCTTCGCTGGACGCCAGCTGTTCCAGCGCGCAGGCGTACTTGATCTTGATTTCCTCTGCATGCAGGGTCGGTGTTCTCAGCGCGACCGCGATATCGCTGGTCACCAGGTCGCCGGCAATCGGGATGCAGGCGGTATGCGCGATCGCGCCGTCGGCGAAAACCGCGATGTCGGTGGTGCCGGCGCCGATATCGACCAGCGCGATGCCCAGTTCCTTTTCGTCGTCGGACAACACCGACTCGGCCGAGGCCAACTGGTGCAGGATCAAATCATCGACCTGCAGGCCGCAACGGGCCACGCACTTGGTGACGTTCTGGATCGCGCTGACCGCCGCGGTCACCAGGTGAACCTGGACTTCCAGGCGCACGCCCGACATGCCGATCGGCTGCCGGATACCGTCTGTGGAATCAATCACGAAGCCTTTGGGCAGCACGTGCAAAATGCGCTGATCGGCCGGAATGGCCACCGCGCGGGCCGACTCCAGAACGCGCTCGACGTCCGATTCGTCGACCTCCGAATCACGAATGGCCACCGCGCCGTGGGAATGGCGCGAACTGACATGGGTACCGGAAATGCCGGCGAAAACCGAATGGATCTCGCAATCGGCCATGAGTTCGGCCTCCTCGACCGCCCGCTGGATGGACTGCTCGGTCGATTCGATATCCACGACCATGCCGCGCTTGAGCCCGCGCGAGGCATGCGAGCCCAGACCGATGACTTCGACACCGCCATCGGGCTGAACCTCGCCGACGATCGCGACGATTTTGCTGGTGCCGATGTCGAGGCCGACGACCAGCGATTTATCCGGCTTTCTAGCCATGGTTCGGTTGTGCTCCTGTATTCGATTCGGGCCGGGCCGACAATTCAGCCTCGACTTTCGGGCCGCGCAGCAGGGCCAGGCCATTCGGGTAGCGAAGATCGACCCGGCTGACTTGCGCGATGTCGGAAAAATTCGAGCGTACCGAGATGTAGCGCTGCAGGCGCTGCTCGATTTGTTCTCGTCCCAGCAGCAGGACCCGCCCGTTGGCCAGCTCCAGCGTCCAGGCGCCGCGCGCATCGACACCGAGCTGGCGAATTTCGATCCCGATCGACGCCAGTCGGGCCGATGTCTTTCGCCACTGGTCGAAGACCTGTTTGCGCCGACTGTCGGGCCCGACCAGCTGGGTCAGGCCCTGCATGCCCGCCGTGCCGGCAACCTCGAAAACCTCGCCGCCAATGCCGAGCAGCGATTCGCCGTTCCAGCGTGCAACCGCTCGCTGTTCGACGACCGAAATCAAAAGCGCGTCCGGCCAACGCCGGCTCACCGAAGATTCTGCAACCCAGGGCAACGCCTCGACGGCTTGTCGGGCATCGTCGATGTCGATGACAAAAAAGCCACGCCGCGCCTGATCGGCTATCGCGGCACGGACCTGGGCTGCGGTTACACGCTGCAGGTCGCCTTCGACTTCCAGCCAGCGAATCGGCCAGCGTTCGGCATCGGCCCACGCTCCGGTCGCTCGAAAGCCGAGCACCAGCAGGGCAGCCGCAGCAGGTACCAGCATCCACACGGCTAGTCGTCCCATGATTGGCTCCCTTTCGGTTGACGGTTAAATAATGGCTGCTCCGCAGAATGGCTACACGCCGTTTCGAGGATTCGCCAAACCAGTTCCTGAAAGTCAAGTCCGGCTGCAGCGGCCGCCATCGGCACCAGCGAGTGATCGGTCATGCCCGGCACGGTGTTGGCTTCCAGCAACCACGGCGCGGCGTCCTCGTCGAGCATGAAATCGACCCTTCCCCAGCCGGAACATCCCAGCAGTTGGAACGCTTGGCGCGCGAGTTCCTGCAGCTCGATTTCCCGGCCGACGTCGAGCCCACAGGGGCAGGCATATCGGGTTTGCGTGGATTGATACTTTGCGTTGTAGTCGTAAAACCCGCTGGGCGTCGTGATGCGAATCAGCGGCAGCGACTGCTGCTGCAAAATGGATGCGGTGTATTCAGGGCCTTGAACCAGACGCTCGACCAGCACGATCGAATCGTGCAACAGGGCCTGCTCCAGCGCCGGCCTCAGGGCCTGCCGCGTCGAGACCCGGCTCATGCCCACGCTGGAGCCCTCGCGGGCCGGCTTGACGAATACCGGCAGGGCAAGTTCCGCGATGATTCTTTCGGCGTCGGCCGTCGAGGTAGCGACACGCCAATCCGGCGTCGGCAGGCCGCAGGCGCGCCAGATTCGCTTGGTCTGCAGCTTGTTCATGCTCAGCGCCGAGGACAGCAGGTCCGAACCGGTCACATCGATATCGTAAATCGCGAGTGCGCCCTGCAGGCATCCATCTTCCCCGCCGCGTCCATGCAAGAGATTTAGAACCGTGTCGATGCTGCGGCCGTGGGCCGCCTCGATCACCGCTTTTGCGCCATCGAAGACCTGGTATTCAATGCCCATCGCGTTCAGCGCCGCGGCCGCCGCCGCGCCGCTTTTGAGCGAAACTTCGCGCTCGGCGCTGGTGCCGCCGAAGACCAGTCCGATGTTGCCGAAGCGGCTTGCATCGTGGCGGCTCACGAGCGCGACTCCTTGAGCAGTCCGGCCAGCGCGCCGATGTCGCCGGCACCCATGATCAGGACCAGGTCGTCGGCCCGGATCACCTGGTCGAGCGCCTGCGGAATCTCGTCTACGCCACTGACACGCATGACCGTGGCGGCCGAGCGCTGGCGTACGGCATCGGCCAGGGTGTCCGATCCGATCCCGGCAATGGGGGTCTCGCCGGCGGCGTAAATATCGGCCAGCAGCAGCAGATCGACATCGGCCAGAACGCGCGCAAAAGCATCGAACTGATCGCGCGTTCGGGTATAGCGGTGCGGTTGAAAGACCATCACCAGGCGCCGCCCAGGCCATCCGCCGCGGGCGGCCTGGATTACCGCGTCCAGCTCGGTCGGGTGGTGGCCGTAGTCTTCGAACACCAGCGCCGGACCTGAGCGGAAGCCCAGTTCGCCGATTTCGGCAAAGCGCCGACCGATGCCGGCAAAGCCGTTCAGGCCGGCCTGAATCTGCGAAGGCGTCAGCCCCACCTCCCAGCCGACCGCCGCTGCGCCCAGCGCATTGAGCACGTTGTGCCGGCCCGGTTGCGACAATTCGATCGCCAGCGCCGCATCCTGGCCCGGCAGGTGCAGTGAGAAGCGCATGCAGCGCCCGACCTGTTCGATCGCGCTTGCGCGCACGTCGGCATTTTCGCCAAAACCATAGGTCTTGACGCTGCGGCCGACTTCGGGCAGCAACTCGGCGACGTGCGGATCGTCGACGCACAATATGGCAACGCCGAAAAACGGCAGGTGGTGCAGAAATTCAAGAAACGCAGCCTGCAGACGATCGAAACTGCCCTGGTAGGCATCGAGGTGATCACGGTCGATATTGGTGACCAGCGAAATCACCGGCTGCAGCAGCAAAAACGACGCATCCGATTCATCCGCCTCGGCCACCAGGTAGCGTCCCTGGCCCAGGCGCGCGCCGGATCCGAATGCGTTGACCAGGCCGCCGACGACGAAGGTCGGATCCATCCCGGCTTCGGCCAGCAGGCTCGCGATCAGCGAAGTCGTGGTCGTTTTGCCGTGCGTGCCGGCCACCGCAATGCCCTGGCGAAAACGCATCAGCTCGCCCAGCATCTCGGCCCGCGGGATCACCGGAATACGTGCAAGCCGGGCCGCGGCGATCTCGACATTGTCCTCGGAGATTGCGCTGGACGCGACCACCACATCGGCACCGGCTACGCGTTCGGCAGCGTGCCCGGCCAGCGCGTCGATGCCGGTATTTCTCAGCTTTTTCAGCGTGGCCGATTCCTGCAGGTCCGAGCCGCTGACCTCGAAGCCGAGATTGGCCAGCACCTCGGCGATGCCGCTCATGCCGGCCCCGCCGATGCCGATGAAGTGAATCCGTCGAACCCGATGCATCAGACTGGGTGCGCGACGATCGCCGGCGCTCGTGGCCCCGTTGGAGATCGAACTGGAGGTCGTGCCGTGATTCATCGACAGGCCTCGGCACAGGCCTGGGCGACCTGCTCGGCCGCGTCCGGACGAGCGCAGGCTCGTGCCCGGACCGCCATGTCGACCAATTCGGTTCGGGTCAAGTCGGCAAGCCTGCCGGCAAGCGCGGCCGGGCCGAACCCGGCCTGCCGCATCAGCCAGGCGCCACCGGCCTGCTCGAGAAAGCGGGCATTGGCGGTCTGGTGGTCATCGACCGCTGCCGGCAACGGCACCAGGATGGCCGGCACGCCGGCAGCGGCCAGTTCGGCAATCGTCAGCGCCCCGGCCCGGCAGATTGCAAAATCGGCCCAGGCCCAGGCTTCTGCCATATCGTCCACGAATTCGGCGACCTGCGCCTCGACCCCGGCTTTTTTATAGTTATCGATTGCCGATTGAACTTGGGCGCCGGCCTGGTGCCGGGTTTCGGGACGATTTTCGGCAGGCAGCCGGGCCAGGGCCTCGGGCACCACCGTGTTGAACACTGCTGCGCCCTGGCTGCCGCCGATCACCAGCAGCCGCAGCGGACCTGTTCGGTGTTGAAAGCGAGAACCCGGCTCGGGCAAGGCGCTGATTGCCGGGCGTACCGGGTTTCCAGTCACCCGGGCTCCGGCCAACACGCCGGGAAAGCCGGTGCAGACCCGCCGCGCCAGCGGCGCCAGCAAGCGGTTGGTCCAGCCGGCCACCGCATTTTGCTCGTGCACCACCAGGTCGATTCGCAGCAAGCGGGCGGCGATGCCGGCCGGACCGGCGGCATAGCCGCCCATGCTCAGCACGCAGCGCGGACGCTGGCTGCGCAAGATCTTCCAGGATTGAACGATGGCCGTCGAAATTCGCCACGGTGCGGACAGCCAGCCCCTTAGGCCGCGACCACGCAGGCCGCGGATGGCCACGCGTTGCAGTTCGATGCCGGCCGGCGGCACCAGGCGATTCTCCAGGCCATGCGGCGTACCCAGCCAGGACACCTTCGCGCCGGCGCGGCGCAAGACCTCGGCCACGGCAAGACCCGGGAAGATATGGCCGCCGGTGCCGCCGGCCAGGACGGTCACGCGCGTGCCGGCTGGAAAGCTTGGGGTCATGGCCGGGTGCGAAGCTTCGGTCATGCCATCCACTCCCGCTGGCGACGCGGTCGCGATAATTGCTCGGAATCCAGCTCCCAGCCGATTCGCAACACAAGCCCCAGCGCAATCAGCACCATCATCATGCTGCTGCCACCGGCCGAAATCAGCGGCAGGGTCAGGCCCTTGGTCGGCAGCACGCCAAGATTGACACCGATGCTGACCAGCGCCTGCAGCCCAAGCCACAAGCCGATTCCAAATGCCGTAAAAGCCGCAAACGGCCGCTCGGCCTGCAACGCTCGAACGCCGATTCGAAAGATTCGCCAGACCAGCACCGCAAACAGGGCCAGAACCGCGAAGATGCCGATCAGCCCCAGTTCTTCGGCAAGAATGGCAAAAATAAAATCGGTATGCGCTTCGGGCAGATAGAAAAGCTTTTGCACGCTTCCGCCCAGGCCCACACCCGAGACCTGGCCGCGCCCGACTGCAATCAGCGCCTGCACAAGCTGGAAGCCGGCGTCGAACGGATCGGAGAACGGATCGCCGACGATGGCCAGGCGGCGCATGCGGTAGGGTTCCAGCGCAGCAAAGGTCACCAGCGGCAGCGCGGCCAGGCCCATCAGGGAAAGATATTTCCAGGCCGCCCCGGCCAGCCAGACCATGCCGGCCAGGATGGCGATCACCACCACCGCCGAACCCATGTCGGGCTGCTTGAGCAAAATGGCTGCAATCAGGGCGCCGACCAGCAACGGCTTGACCGTATCCAGCAGTCCGGCCTGGCCCAGTGCCGGGCGATTGGCCAGGTAGCCGGCCACGTAGATAATTGTCAGCAGTTTGACCGCCTCGACCACCTGGAACCGGAACAAACCAAGCTCCAGCCAGCGCGTCGCGCCATTGACGGTCACGCCCAGTCCCGGCACCAGCACCGCCATCAGCAGCACCAGCGCAGCCAGCAGGCACAATCGACTCGACTGTTCGACGCGACGAATGCTGACGAAGCGGGCGCCAGTGGCCAACAGCACCCCGATGGCGACGAAGCTCAGATGCCGGGTCAGGAAATGCCACTGCCCAACCTCGTATTTTTCAGCCACGGCAAACGAGGTCGAAGCCACCATCACGATCCCGATTCCCAGCAACGCCAGTGCCGAGAGCACCAGAGGCTGGTCGATGCGCACGCCCCGCGGCGCTTCCGAATATCGACGTGCTTGTCGGTGCGCAATGGCCATCAGCGCACCTTCAAGGTTGCAAGGCCGATCAGCACCAGCATGACCGCGACAATCCAGAACCGCACGATGACCTTGGGCTCGGGCCATCCCTTGAGCTCGAAGTGATGGTGAAGCGGCGCCATCCGGAAAATCCGCTTGCCGGTCAGCTTGAACGAGGCAACCTGCAGGATCACCGAAACCGTCTCGAGCACGAAGATGCCCGCCATCAACATGAACACAAGCTCCTGGCGCACGATGACCGCCGTGAGACCGAGCGCCGCGCCCACCGAAAGCGCACCGACATCGCCCATGAAGACCTGGGCCGGATAGGTGTTGAACCACAAAAAGCCCAGCCCGGCTCCGGCCAGGGCTGCGCAAAAGATCGCCAGTTCGCCGGCACCCGGGATAAACGGAAACCCGAGATAGTCGGCAAAGATCACGTTGCCCACGGCGTAGGCGAAAATACCCAGGCCAATCGCGACCATGACCGCCGGCACGATGGCCAGCCCGTCCAGTCCGTCGGTCAGGTTGACCGCGTTGGAGGAACCGACGATCACGAAATAGGTCAGCACGATGAACCCGGGACCCAGCGGCAGCATCACATCCTTGAAGAACGGCACCAGCAGGGTCGTGGCACCCGGCACATCGGCGGTGACATACAAAAAAACCGCCACGACCAGCGCCGCCAGCGATTGCAACAGGTATTTCGCCAGCGCCGGCAGACCCCGTGAATCGTTGTACTTGAGCTTGCGGTAATCATCGACAGCGCCAATCATGCCGAAGGCCACGGTCACGAACAGCACGGTCCAGACATAACGGTTGGCCAGATCGACCCACAGCAGCGTTGAAATCACGATCGAAATCAGGATCAGCGCACCACCCATGGTCGGCGTGCCGGCCTTGTCGAAATGCGACTTCGGACCCACCTGGCGAATCGGCTGGCCCAGCTTGCGCGCGGTCAGGTAGCGGATGAACAGCGGGCCTATGGCCAGCGAAACCACCAGCGAAGTCAACGCAGCCATGATCGTGCGAAAGGTGATGAAGCCGAACAGCGCCAGATCATCAGCCAGCTGGTTTTCGAACAGCCACATCAGCATCGAGCGGCCTCCGCGGCGTGCAGGCGCGCGACCACCTGGTCCATCTGCATCGACCGGGAGCCCTTGACCAGGCAGGTCAGGCCCGGTTCCAGCTCTTCGGCCAGACGCTGTGCGAGATCTTCGATGCAATCGAAATGTTCGGCTCCGACACCGAAGGCGTCGGCCGCGAATGCCGCGCGACGACCGATGGCAAACAGCCGATCCACCCCCATTTGGCGAGCGGCCTGGCCGATTTCAGAGTGCAACAGCTCGGCATCGCCGCCAAGTTCAGCCATGTCGCCGAGGACCAGCCATCGCTTGCCCGCGGTTTCGGCCAGCACTTCCAGCGCGGCTCTGGTCGAGGCCGGGTTGGCATTGTAGCTGTCGTCGATCAGCGTCCAGTCGCCCGGCATCTGGCGCGCGTTGAGGCGGCCGGGAAGGCTGCCGACACCCGCCAGGCCGGCGGCAATCGGATCCAGGTCCAGCCCCAGCGCCAGCGCCGCGGCGGTTGCGGCCAGCGCGTTGAGCCGGTTATGCCGGCCCGGCAGCTGCAGCTGCAGTTCAAAGCGGCCGTTCGGCGTTTCGACCCAGTCATGCCGTGCCTCGCTCACCCATCGCACTTCGGCCTGCGGATGGATGCCAAAGCTAAGCACGCGTGCGTTTTCACAGAGCCCGCACCAGAATTCAAAAAACGCGTCGTCGCGATTGATGACGGCGATGCCATGGGCGCCAAGCGAGGAAAACAATTCTCCCTTGGTGCGAGCCACGCCCTCGACGCTGCCCAGGCGCTCCAGGTGGGCCGGACCGGCGTTGGTCACCAGGCCGACTTGCGGGGCGACAATCGAGGCCAGGTACTGGATATCGCCGGGCTGCCCGCAACCCATTTCAATAACGCCGTATCGGTGCTGATCGCCCAGTGCCGAGAGCGTCAGCGGCACACCGAGTTCATTGTTGAAATTGCCTCGCGTCGCCAGCGTTGGCGCACATCGGGACAGGACCGCGGCGAGCATGGTCTTGACCGTGGTCTTGCCGTTGCTCCCGGTCACGCCGACCAGTCGTGCCGGCATGCGGCTGCGCCAGGCACGGGCCAGGTCGCCCATGGCGCGCACCACATTGTCGACCTGTATCTGCGCGATTGGCGCATCGACGCGACGCGACACCAGCGCTGCGGCCGCGCCGGATGCGGCAACATCGGCCAGGAAGCGATGTCCATCGAAGCGTTCGCCGACAAGCGCCGCGTAGAGGTTGCCGGCACGCAGATTACGCGAATCCTGGGTCATGCCGACAAAATTCTCGGCCACGCCGTTCTGTTCCGGCCGGTGCAGCACCCCACCGGTCAGTTCGGCCGCCTGCTGCAGATCGAATTGAATCATGCGGCCTCCGTCAATGCGGCGCGAACCGCTTCAAAGTCTGAAAATTGGATGCTTTGGTCGCCAACATCCTGAACTTGTTCATGGCCCTTGCCGGCCAACAGTACACAGTCGCCCGGCTCGGCCTCGGCAACCGCCCGCGCGATCGCCTGGCGCCGGTCCGGAATGACGCAGACACGGTCGGGACGCGCCATGCCGGCCTGGATTTCGCGCAGAATCTTGAGGTTGTTTTCACGCCTCGGGTTGTCATCGGTCACGATGACCCGGTCGGCCAGCGTCTCGGCGATCCTGCCCATGTCGGGACGCTTGGCGCGGTCGCGTTCACCGCCACAGCCAAAAACGCAAATCAGGCGCTCGGGCGTCAATTCGCGAAGCGCTGCCAGTGCGTTTTGCAAGGCATCGGGGGTATGCGCGTAGTCGATGATCACGCGCTGCCCGGCCGGTCCATCGACGCGATTCATGCGCCCGGGCACCGGCTCCAGCGTGGCCACCTTGCGGGCAACATCCTGGCGGTGCCAGCCGCGGGCCAGCAGTTCGGCAACGACGATCATGATGTTGTAGGCGTTGACCCGGCCCAGCAGCCGGCTTTGGCAGGCCACCCGGCCATGCGGCGCGACGACATCCATCACCAGACCGTCCAGATTCGCGTTTTGGATCACGCCAAGCACATCGGGCTGCCATTGACGGTCCAGTCCGTAACTGAGCAAGCCGGGCCGGCCGGCCAACTCGTCGGCCAGGTCGCGGCCAAATGGATCGTCGATGTTCAGCAACTGCCGACGGCTCGAATAATCCTTGAACAGGCGGGCTTTTGCCGCACCGTAGCACTCCATGTTGCCGTGATAGTCGAGATGGTCATGGCCAAGGTTGGTAAAAATCGTGGCCTGAAACTCCAGCCCGGCGAGCCGATGCTGGGCCAACGCGTGCGATGAGGCTTCGATCGCGACGTGGCGGATCCCTGCATCGCGCTGCGCTGCCAGGGTTTGGTACAGCGACAGCAAATCAGGCGTGGTATGGGTGGCCGGCTGCAGCTTTGCCGGACGACCCGTGCCGAGGGTGCCGATCACGCCGCCATCAAGCGCCTGGGCCAGCAGCCAGGCGACCGAGGATTTGCCATTGGTACCGGTGACCGCGGTCAGTTCCAGCGAGTCGGCCGGATCGTCCCAGAACCGACGCGCCACCAAGGCCAATTGCTCGCCAAGTTGCGGCAGGGCGATGCAGCGCGATGCAATCGCCGCCGACGGTCGGGCTTGGCCATCATGCAGGACCACGGCGGCGCCGGCCTGCAGCGCCTGGTCGGCAAACTCCAGCCCGTGCGCGCGCGCGCCGGCGAGTGCGATAAATGCATCTCCAGTCCTGATCCGGCGGCTATCGAGCGAAAGCCCGCCGATCATGACCGGCGGCAACGCCTGTTCAGCCGACAATCCGGCCAGCAGATCGGACAAAAGCTTCATCCACCCTCTCCGCGCAAGGCCATCAGCGAGCTCACATCGTCGGGCGGCACATTCATCAGCCGAAGGGATTCGGCCATCACGCGTCCAAACAGCGGGCCGGCCACCAGTCCGCCATAGTAGGTGTCGCCACCGGGCTCCTGGATCACCACGACCGCGGCAATTTTTGGCGCCGAAACCGGCGCGAATCCGGCGATGCTGGATACGTAGCGGCTGCTGTAGCCACTGACGCCAACCTTTCGCGAAGTGCCGGTCTTGGCAGCGACCCGGTAGCCATCGACCGCCGCCCGCGTGGCAGTCCCATCCGGGCCGGTCACGGTCTCGAGCATCAGGCGCAGCTGACCGGCAAGCTCCGGATCCATGATGCTTTGAGGCGGGTTGTCGGCACCGGCAATCAGTGTCGGCTGGCGCAGGCGTCCGTCGTCGGCGATTGCCGCCATCGCCCGCACCAGTTGCAGCGGGGTGACCGACAGCCCGTAGCCATAAGCCATCGTGGCCTGTTCGAGCTTTCTCCAGCGCTGGTGATCGCGCAGCACGCCGGCCGACTCGCCGGGAAAGCCGATGCCGGTGACCGCCCCGAAGCCCAGGCGCGAGTACATGCTCCACATATGTTGAGGGTCCATCGCCATGGCAAGCTGCACCACGCCGACGTTGGACGACTTGGTCAACACCCCGGTGACGGTCAGTTCGCCGTAATTTCGGAAGTCCTCGATGCGGTGGCCGGAAACATTCAAAAAGCCCGGCGCGGTATCGATGAGCATATCGGGCCAGGCCAGGCCGGCCTCCATGGCCGCGGCCACGACGAAGGGCTTGACCACCGAACCGGGTTCGAGCACATCGGTCAAGGCGCGGTTGCGCATGCCCTCGGAACTGCCACGGTCACGCGCATTGGGGTTGAAGGACGGAAAATTCGCCATCGCCAGAACGCCGCCGGTCGCGATATCGAGCACCACGACCGATCCCGACTTGGCCTGGTGACGTTCGATCGTCGCGGCGAGCTCCCGATAAGCCAGGTACTGCAAGCGCCGGTCCAGCGTCAGCTGCAATTCCCGGCCGGGCTCTGGCTCGCGGATCAGCTCGACGTCTTCGACCACCCGGCCGAGCCGGTCCTGGATGACGCGTTTGGCGCCGGCGTGGCCGGTCAGCCAGTTGTCGTAGGCCAACTCCAGGCCTTCCTGGCCGATTTCATCGATGTTGGTCATGCCCACCACCTGGGCGCTGACTTCACCGGCCGGATAAAAACGCCGATACTCGCGTTGCAGGAAGACGCCGGGGATGTCGAGCTGGCTGACCTGCTCGGCCAATTCCGGCCGAATGCGACGGATGATCCAGACAAACTGCCGATCGGCGCGCTGGGTCAGCCGGCGCTCGATCGATTCTGCATCCTGATCCAGCACGCTGGCCAGCAGCGGAATCCGGTCGGCGGCCTGCAGCAATTCGCCGGGATGCGCCCAGACAGAGGACACCGGCGTCGAAACCGCCAGCGGCTGTCCGTTTCGGTCGACGATCCTGCCGCGCATGGTGGGAATTTCGACCTGGCGCAGGAACCGCGCCTCGCCCTCACCCTGCAAGAACTCGGTGTCCATGACCTGCAGCTTGATCGCCTTGGCCAAAAGCCCGGTCGCACACAAGCCCATCAGCACGATGACCACCATCACGCGCAAGCGGCTCACGCCGGTATCGAGGCGCGAGTCAGCCATCGTCGGCCACCAGCACGCCCACCCGCGAGGGCGATTCCATTTGCAGATTTTCACTGGCCTGGCGCTCGATTCTTCCGCTCTCGCTAAGCCATGCCAGTTCGATTTGCAGGCGTGACCATTCGACCTGGTACTGATCGCGCAACTGGTTGGTCTGCTCGATTGCGATGAACATCTGGCGGCCCTGGTGCTTGGACGCAACCAGCGCGACCGCCGTGCCCACGATGGAGAACAACAGCACGAGCAAGACAATCCAGTGTTTCATCGCAGACCTCCGACATCATTGACCGTGACTCGTTCAGCGACCCGCATTCGCGCCGAGCGCGCACGTGGATTTTCCCGGGCTTCGGCAGAAGCTGGGCGCACCAGCTTGCCGACCGGCTTCAGGCGCGGCTTGAAAGCCGGTGCGACCGGCAGCCGCCGGCTGGCCTGGGGCGGGCTGGATGCCGTTCGAATGGCCTGCTTGACCAGCCGATCCTCCAGCGAATGGAAACTGATCACCACGAGCCGGCCGTGGTCTGCCAGCACCTCGATTGCCGCCGCCAGCGCAACCGGCAACACTTCGAGTTCCGCGTTGATCGCAATGCGCACGGCCTGGAATGTGCGCGTTGCCGGATGAATGCGATCGGCGCGCCTGGCCGCTGCAGGGATGGCCTTTTCGACGATCTCAGACAATTGCGAGGTGGTTCTTATCGGTTCGATTTCGCGCTGTTCGATCACGGCACGCGCAATCCGCCGGGCAAAGCGTTCTTCCCCGTATTGCTTCAAAACGCGCACCAGCTCCGCCTCGTCGACATGCGCCAGCCACTGCGCCGCCGATTCGCCGGCTTCGGCATTCAAGCGCATGTCCAGCGGCCCTTCGTGGCGAAAACTGAAGCCCCGCCCGGGCGTATCGAGTTGCGGCGACGAAACCCCCAGATCCATCAAAATGCCGTCCACACGCCCCTCGGGCACCTGCTCACGCACAACGACATCGATTTCCGAAAAATTACTGTGGATCAGGGCAAGCCGGGGATCATTCTCAAAAAGCCGGCGGCCTTCGGCGATCGCGGTCGGATCGATATCCATGGCGATCAGTCGCCCTTGCGGCCCCAGCCGTTCCAGGATCAGGCGGCTGTGCCCGCCGCGGCCGAAGGTCGCGTCGACATAAATGCCGTTTTCACGCACGTTCAAGGCGTTCACCGCGGCCTCCTGTAGTACAGGAACATGAGTCATCCGGTAAAGCTGCGCGGGGCGCGACATGCACTCGCCCGGACGATCCGAAAACAATGATGGGCGCACTCCGGTTTCGCGAAACTATGCCGTCCGGCGTCGGCAGCGCCTGCGCTTGCCGGGCACCTGGGCACGTGCAATCTGCAGTTTTCCTGAATGAAACGCGCTCCGGGCATCATGATCCGTAAACTCCTTTACAAGACCAGTTGAGCCATTTCGGCTGAGGCCTGCTCCTGCATCGATTGCTCCTCTTCGGCACGCCGCTGGTTGAGCACGTTTTCGTTCCATATTTCGAAACGCGCACCCATGCCCATCAGCACCATTTTTTTCTCCAGCCCGGCGACTTGTCGCAAGGTCTGCGGCAACAACAACCGGGCATTGCCATCTGGCTCCAGCGCGGTCGCCGAGCCGACCAACCGCCGCTGCAATCCGCGATGGCTGGGATTGAAAGTCGAAAGCGCCATGACCTGGTCGCGCACGCGCTCCCATTCCGGCTCCGGATACAGCCACAGGCATCCGGCGTCGAATGCCGAGTAGGTCAGCACCAGCCGGTTCGACGATGCCGCCGCAATCGCCTCGCGATACCGCGTCGGCAGTGCCATGCGGCCTTTCGAATCCAGATTGATGGCGGTTTCACCGAAAAACATGACGGATACGCTTAGTCCACTTATTCCCACAATTCCCCACTAAGTGCCACAATAGACCTTAGCGTGATTGCTGTCAAGCAGAAATTCCGAGTTATTTCAATCTCATCGGCAATGGATGGCGACCGTCGGCTGGCCGAAAAAATACCGCAGATCGACGACAGCTGAAACACAGCCAGGATGGTTCGAAAGGGAAAAGGAGTCGGCCTGTAAGCCGGGTTTTGTCGAGAACAGTCATTCATCTGGGACGGCTGTCACCAACCGCCTCGAGCGGCCTACCCGGATGCGACGCGGGCCACGCCAATGCATCCCTATTTGGCCTTGCTTCGGGTGGGGTTTACCATGCCGCCGACGGTTACCCGCGACGCGGTGCGCTCTTACCGCACCTTTTCACCCTTACCAGCAGTCGAAAACCGCTGGCGGTATATTTTCTGTGGCACTTTCCGTAGGCTCGCGCCTCCCAGGCATTACCTGGCACCCTGCCCTGTGAAGCCCGGACTTTCCTCCACACCAGCGGTGCAGCGACTGTTCGGCCGACTCCTTGGGTATTATGACCGCAATCGGCAACATTGATTGCAGGCCTGGCAAAAACCGCGGGCTTGACAAGTGTGTTGGTGTTGTATAACACTATGTATGTACGCGAATTCGCTTTTATCCAACGGGATGACAACATGACTCGACTATTGACAATATTTCTGATCGCATCGATGGCCCTGGCCGGATGCAAGGATTCCGGACCCGGTCCGGATCAGCAGGACGCGAAATCTTCACCGCCGGCACGAACCACCGGCAGCGGCAATCCGTTCCTGGAATTGGCCGACCGGGAATCGGCCTACCTGTACGCAAACCTGCAGCGCCTGCCGGACAGCGTGATCGACAAGATCTGGGCAATCAACGATGCCACCGCAGCCGGCAACGACGCAATGTTCGATGCCATGGTCGAAGATGAGGACATGCCGTCACAGGCGCGCGCGCTGGTCCGTGAACTCAAGGAATTATCGACCCGCGAAGGCTGGGAAAATGCCGGCCTGCACAGCAACCCCAATTACCTCGTCCACGCCGTTTCGCTATACCCGTTCGCCCATCTCGAACTTTCCGACGACGCGGCCTTCGAGGCCCTGATCGCGCGCGTCGAGGCCCGACTGGAAACGCCGCTGGAGCGCCGGGATGTCGAAGGCGTCGAGGTGATCTGGATCGGCATCGAAAGCGGCATCGGCATCGCGCTTCGACATGACCAGCGCATGCTCACCGCAGCGGTCATACCCGATACCGGCCCGATGCTGTCGCGCGCAGCCGGCCTGACCGGCCCGCTCGATCCGCTGGACGAAGAAACCATGGAATCGTTCAACCGCGATACCGGCCTGACGG
Source organism: Wenzhouxiangellaceae bacterium (assembly GCA_032251235.1). Taxonomy (GTDB): domain Bacteria; phylum Pseudomonadota; class Gammaproteobacteria; order Xanthomonadales; family Wenzhouxiangellaceae. Next base: position 14,393 of record JAVVET010000032.1, on the reverse strand, counting down.
TCTTCGGCAGCGGTTATGCCGATTGGCGCCGCGTCGTTGCCGAAATCCTCGACGGTGATGCCATACCCGGCGAGGGCGATCAATTGGCGGCCATCCGCGATGAGCCGGCCTGCGCCGTCGAGTTTCAGGCGCTGACCACGGCGCTTCCACGCCTGGTGTTTGGCTACAACCGCCTGAACGAAAAACATGCCGACTTTCTTGCACGCCAGGAAACCTCGACCGCCATCGGCCAGGGAATCGCAGCGATCGCACGCGCGCCGGTATCGATCGACCGTGAACTCAGCGGCCTGTTCAGCGCAGGCCTGGCGATCGATCTGGTCAAGGGTCGGGAATTTGCCCGCGGCCTCGTCGACGGCTGGGTCCAGAATCCGCCGACCTGCCCCGCCTTTGCCGAAATCGCAAAACAGGCACCGACCATGCAGCAGGGCCTGAACCGTCCGATCCCGCCGATCGTGACCAATCTCCAGGGAATTTTCCTCGAAGCGCAGAGTCTCGAACTCGGACCGGGCGGCATTCCGACCGGTGGCGGCACCTTCAGCCTGTTCATGAACAACCCGCAGCTGCTGGTCGGAATGGCACAGATGTTTTCCCCGGCCGTGGCCCAGCTGCAGCTCGAACCCGGCGGCGAAGCCCAGAAAATTCCGCCCGAGGCCTTGCCGCAGCTCGAATCGTTCGGCGTCGAGGCCTGGATGGCGATGGCTGAAAACGCGATCGGCATCGCTGTCGGCGAATCGCACATCGATGCATTGATGGAGCAGATCACGGCGACCGATGCCGATGATCTGCTGCTGACCGGAAAACTGGACTTCGATACGATGATCCAGCTGATCGAAATGGCCGAGGATACGCTGGGCGGTGGCGACTCTACGTTGGGACTGGAAGGCCAGCGCGCACAGTACGAGGCGATTGCCGAAGTCTACGAGCAGGCCGGGTTCAAGATTCGACTGGCCGAGAACGGCATCGATTTCGTTGCCGAAACCACGATGAAGTAAACCCGCCCGCCGCACGGCCGTTCCCGGCCTTGCGGCTTCGGGCCGCGCCCGATCCGCCATCGACCCGCATCATTCAACTGTGGCGCCGCCAGACCGGGCGTTTCCAGTCGCGCATCCTCACCCTGCCCTTGTTTGCCAGCCAGACGAGTCCGCTTTCGCTGCGCCAGGACATAACGCTGATTTACCGTTGCTGCGGGCGCCTTGTAACGAATGAGTGGTGAATGATGCCGGATCAATCGATTGCCCGCGACTGCTCCAGGCACTCGCGCGCCAGCGGCACCGATACAACCCGCCGTTCGGCCAGCGCACGGCGACTCATCAATTCGAACAAGCCGGTCAGGCGGTCGCCGTTGCGCGGGCCGTGACGCAGCAAATAGTCTTTCAGGCCACGCCCCGGCACCAATTGAAAATCGTGGATCAGATAGCTGATCAATTGCTCCAGGCCTGCGTCGTCGAGTGGCTTGAGTACCAGCTTTGCCGCCTGGCCAACGCGCGAGGCCAGGTCGGGCAATACAAAAGCCGAGCGGGCCGAAGTGGTGAGCAGCACCGTGGCCTTGCCGGCACGCCAGGCGTTCATTGCATTGAACAGGGCGCGCTCGCCTTCGATCGAGGCGGCCAGCACGTCGATGTCATCGACGATGACCTGTTCGGATTCGCAATGGGCCAAAAGATCGATGACGCGTGCATCACGACACGGGACATAGCGAAGCTGCCTGCCCTGGGCGGCCCACTCGGCCAGGGCAGCCAGGGCAAGGTGCGACTTGCCGCAGCCCTCGGGGCCCGACAACAGATACCACTGGCCCTCGAGCAATCCTTGTCGCAGCGTTACCACCGCCGCCTGGTTTCGGCCAACGACGAAGTTTTCAAAGCGCGGCTGTCGCGGCGGCGTCAGCGATAGCGGCAGCTGCGGCAGCATCATCGCGACAGGTCGCGCGTGTGCGCGATGCGGACCGCGCGCCGTCCCCATTTGAAGACGTATTGGACCAGCGTGGCGACTGCCATCAACGCCACAAGCCAGACCAGCGCCACACTTAGCCACTGCGGCACGGGCAGACCGGCAAGCGTCGTCAGCACCACCCATACCAGAACCAGCTGGCACAGCGTGTTGTACTTGGACAATTGCGTCGGCTGGGCCTGAAAGGACTCGAACCAGTAGTGATAAACCATGCCGCCGGCAACGATGATCAGGTCGCGAGCAACCACCAGCGCCAGCAGCCAAACCGGCAGCGCGTCGAGCCAGGTCAGCGTGGCATAGCTTGCAAGCATCAGCAGCTTGTCGGCCAGCGGGTCCAAGATGCCGCCGAATTGGCTCTGCCAGTTGAAACGCCGGGCCAGCGCGCCGTCGAGCCAGTCGCTGATGCCGGCCACCAGCGCCAGCACCAGTGCGGCAACGTAGCGTTCGGTCAACAGCATGTACACCAGCGGCCCGACCAGCAACATGCGCGCGACCGTCAGAATATTGGGGAGATCCCTGACCGAAATCATGACCGGCGCAGGCGGCTGGCTACCAGGCCAGCCGATAGTAGAGCGTGCCGGCTGACAGGTCATGGCGCTCGAACTGCAGCGGCCCGGTCAGCTCGATGCGCTGGCGCAGGCCATCGGCCGAGGTGCGCAGCTCGAACGTCAGAGACTGTCCATCGGCTGCCAGCAGGCGCACCTGGTCCACGCCGGTCAGGCGCCGCAGAAACCCGGATACTTCAGTGTAATGATTGACGCTTGAAACACCGGATACGACCAGCCTGCGAAGCACCGGCGCATCGCTTCGTACCGCAAAACGGGCCGCAAGCGCGCCGGCAATTCGGCCCAGGCCAAGCTCGATCACTTCCTGGGGGTTGCTGCCGGAGCGCTCGAAGGTGCTCTCGAAATCATTGATGCGCCAGGCCCAGCGCCCGGTCCAGTAGGCATCGCTTTGCCGCAGGTCGAGCATGACCACGCCGTCGGCACCGTAGCGGCGAACGGCATCGGCTGCCGCGCTGGTGAAGCCGCCCCGAATATCGGCCGGCGTGACCTCGATCCGGTCGCTGGCATCGAGAATCGGTCGAGCGAACTCGAAACCATATCGGAACGAGGCCCGATCGAGCGCATGGTCGATCACCGCGTCATCGCCCAGATAGCGGGCACCGCGCGGGCCGTCATCGACAATCCACAACAGCAATTCGGGCCGCTCGCCTCCCCAGCGCGGCAAATCGGCCCGTTCAAGCAAATCGTTGACCGCAGCCGGATCGAAATCGACCCTCAGGCGGCGCTGTTCGAACGCATCGCCGTCGGGCCCGATGACCGATGCGCTGCGAAACTGGCGCCCCAGCGACAGTGAATTCGCCTGTGCCGAATCGATGCCCAGCTTTGCAACGAGGTCTTCATCGGCCCGCCCGGTCAGGCGAACCAGCACCTGGTTCAAGGCATCCAGGATCGGCGGCCGCGCTGATTTCCCGGTCGGCTCGATATCGGCCTCGCCAACATACAAGGACGCGCCGGCCGGCAGGATCGAAAGCCAGCCGGCGAGAACCAGGAATAATGCAATGAAGCGCGCTCCAGCCATCGCCGAAAAGATAGCACAAGCCGACGCGTTGTCGTGCGCGTCGAGCCGCCATTCGGCACAATAGGCGCATCAATTCCTGACCATTTTGCCGTCAGGTCGTATTCAAAGGCTGACACGCCCGATTGCCGGAAGCAAACCCATGGATAAATCCTCCAGCCCCGAACTGAGCTACCGTGATGCCGGCGTCGATATCGACGCCGGAAATCGGCTGGTCGAACGAATCAAGCCGGCCGTCAAGCGAACCCGGCGCCCCGAAGTCATCGGCGGCCTGGGCGGTTTCGGCGGGCTGTTCGAACTGGGCCGGCGTTTCAAGGATCCGGTCCTGGTATCGGGCACCGATGGTGTCGGCACCAAGCTGATGCTGGCCCGCGAACTGGGAAAGCACGACAGCATCGGCATCGACCTGGTCGCGATGTGCGTCAACGACATCCTGGTCACCGGTGCCGAACCGCTGTTTTTCCTTGATTATTACGCTTGCGGCAAGCTCGATGTCGACGCCGCGGCCAGCGTCGTCGAAGGCATCGCCGATGGCTGCGAACAGGCCGGCTGTGCCCTGATCGGCGGCGAAACTGCCGAAATGCCCGGCATGTACCAACCCGGCCACTACGACCTGGCCGGCTTCGCAGTCGGTGCGGTCGAGCGCTCGCGGCTGATCGACGGCAGCCGCATCGACGACAGCTGCGTGCTGCTTGGCCTGCCCGCTTCGGGCCCGCACAGCAACGGCTATTCGCTGATTCGCAAGGTGCTGGAGCGTGCCGGCGGCATCGAAAAAAATCGCGAGCAGGCCAGCCGGCTGCTCGAGCCCACCCGCATTTATGTCTCGGCGGTGCTGCCGCTGCTGCCCCACAGCGATATTCGCGGCATGGCACATATCACCGGCGGCGGCCTGACCGAAAACATCATCCGGGTCGTGCCCGAGGTCTACGGCATCGAAATCGACCTGTCGAGCTGGGTTCGCCCGGAACTGTTCGACTGGCTGGCCGGCATCGGCAACATCGACGACGATGAAATGCGCAAAACCTTCAACCTGGGCATCGGCTTGGTACTGATCGCGCCAAACCACCAGGCCGAAGCCATCAGTGCTCGCCTGGTCGAAGCCGGGCACCCGGCCGCCATCCCGATCGGCAGGGTCGTGGCCGCAGATGTTGATCAGCCGAGAGTGCGGTACCTTGGCGAATGAGCCTGCCCGGCCTGGTCATCCTGATTTCCGGACGCGGCAGCAATGCACTGGCGATTGCCGAGGCGATCGACGACGGGCGCCTGCCGGCGCGCATTCATGCAGTCATCGCCGATCGTCCGGCAGCCGGCCTGGCGCGCATGGCCGACCGGGGCATCGACACGGCTTTGGTACCACGAAAATCATTTTCCGCACAAGCGCCGTTCGAACGCGCGTTGACCGAGGTCATCGAGTCCTACGCACCCGGCCTGGTCGCGCTGGCCGGCTTCATGCGTGTCCTGTCGGCAGACCTGGTCACCCATTTCAGCCAGCGCATGGTCAATATCCATCCGTCGCTGTTACCCAAATACCGGGGCCTTGATACACACCAGCGCGCACTGGCGGCCGCAGATGCCGAACACGGTGCAAGCGTTCACTGGGTGACACCCGAACTGGATGCCGGGCCGGTCATCGCCCAGGCCCGCGTGCCGGTGCGGCCCGAAGACACCCGCGAAACCCTGGCAGAACGCGTGCTGGAGCAGGAACATCGGCTTTACCCGGCCGCGTTGGCACTATTGATCCGAAATCCGGTCTTAGACCTCCATGACATTTCAAAACACCGCGAACCCCCGCTGCTGGATCTTTCTCTCGACGCTGCTGGCCATCTTGTCGAGCCCGCTGGCGGCGACTGAAGCGCCGTTCTTCGAGTACCAGGCACGTTACCAGGTCACACGTGGCGATTCGGCCATCGGCTACGTCGATGCGCGATTGAGTCGGCGCGAAGACGGCTTGTGGCATTACATTCTTGAATCAAGAGCCACCGCCTGGTATGTCCGAATGCTCGGCATATCAACCACCGAATCGGTCTGGTTCGACTGGCGCGAGGATCGTCTGGTCCCGCTGACTTACCGCCACGTATCCGGCGAACCCGGACACGATCGTTTCTGGCAGCATCAATACGACTGGGACACGATGCGCTCGCAAACCCGGACCCATTCGGGAAACCTCGAGATCGCGCTTGAAGACGGCACATTGGACCCGCTCACGCTTAGACTGGCCGCAGTCGCCAGCATGGTGCAGCAAGCATCCGGCGCTCCCAAGCCTGGCGATCCGGATTTTGTCGACCTGGCTTTTACCGTGCTGGAGCGAGACGAACTCGAGAACCAGCACTATCGCTTCGTCCGGAACGAAGCAATCGAAGTCGACGGCCGCTGTTTCGATGCCGCGGTGTATCATCGATTCCGTAAAGACGGATCGAACCGAAACTATACTGCCTGGCACGCCCGGTCCCTGGGATGGATGCCGGTACAAATTTCATTTGAAGACGACGGCAAGCCGATCACGCTTTCGTTGTCGCAGTGGGAACTGTCAGAGCAGTCGTTACAAGCACCACGGCAACCGTCTCCAATCTCGCTGCCCGAACCCGGCCGATGTCCGGGCAATGGCGACTGACGGCACAGACAGCTGAACCCGAATCTACCGGAGTGGACTGATGCGACACACAATGATTTTCCTGCTCGCCGCGCTGGTGCTCGGCGGCTGCTCGGTCAACCCGGTTACCGGCGAGCGCAATCTCAACCTGGTCAGTGAACAATGGGAGCTCGACGTCGGCCAACAGCAGTACGCGCCATTGCGCCAGGCCCAAGGCGGAGATTTCACGCTCGATCCGTCACTGGTCGACTACGTGCAGCGCGTCGGTCAACGCCTGGCCCGGGTCGCCGACCGCGACCTGCCCTACGAATTCAGCATCATCAACGAATCGGTGCCCAATGCCTGGGCCCTGCCCGGCGGCAAGATCGCGGTCAATCGCGGCCTGTTGACCGAGATGAACAGCGAAGCTGAACTGGCCGCGGTGCTCAGTCACGAGATCGTGCATTCAGCGGCCGGCCACGGTGCACAAAGCCAATCACGGTCGGTGTTGCTGCAGGGCGCCGTGCTCGCCGGCGGCATTGCCGTGGGAGCAGCCACCGACGATGACCGCTTCACCTCGGTTGCCCTGCTTGGCGGCATGGTCGGCGCGCAATTGATTTCGCAAAGCTACTCTCGCGAAGCCGAGCGCGAGTCCGATCTCTACGGCATGCGCTATATGGCACGCGCCGGCTACAACCCGCGCGGTGCAGTCGAACTGCAGGAAACCTTCCTGCGCCTGTCCGAAGGCCGCACACCGTCGAGTTTCCAGGCCCTGTTCGCCTCGCATCCGCCGAGCCGCGAGCGCGTTCAGAACAATCGTGAATTGCTCCAGGAACTGGGCGATTCCGGCGAAATCGGCCGACAGCAGTACCAGCAGCAAATCGCACGCCTAAAGCAGGCGCAGCCGGCCTATGAAGCCTTTGACGAGGGCCGCGCTGCGCTCGCCGAAAACGATAGCGCCACCGCCCTGGCCAAGGCCGAACGGGCCATTGCAATCGAACCCGAAGAAGCCATTTTTCACTCATTGCGCGGGGATGCGCTGGCGCAGCGCTCGGATTTCCGTCGCGCCGAACAAGCCTTCAGCCGCGCGTTGGCACAGGACCAGGGCTGGTTCTACCATCACCTGCGCCGCGGCATGGTGCGCAACGAGCTCGGACAAGCCAGGGCAGCCCGCTCGGACCTGCAAACAAGCGTCCAGCTCATGCCCACGGCGATCGGCCACTACACGCTGGGCAACATCGAGCGCCAGACCGGCAACCGTGCCACGGCAATCGAAAACTACCGAATCGCCGCGCAGTCGGAAAACCAGGTCGGCCAGCGTGCCCGCCAGGCCTTGCAGGAAATGGGCGCAGCCGGGCAATAGAGCCGGCCGCGGCGATCAGGCTGCGTTGAGCGCCAGGCGTCGAATTCGGGCGCCGAGCTGGCCCAGCTTCTCCTCGATGTTTTCATAACCCCGATCGATGTGATAAACGCGATCGATCACGGTGCTGCCGCGTGCCACAAGGCCGGCCAGCACCAGGCTGGCCGATGCACGCAAATCGGTCGCCATCAACGGCGCGCCGGTCAGGTAGGGCTGGCCGCGAATGACCACGGCATTGCCTTCCAGGCGCATATCGGCGCCCAGGCGCTGCAATTCCAGAACGTGCATGAATCGATTTTCAAACACCGTCTCGCGCACCACGCCGACGCCTTCGGCGATTGCATTCAGGGCCGTGAACTGGGCCTGCATGTCGGTTGGAAACCCCGGATAGGGCGCCGTGGTGATATCCACCGCTTTGGGCCGCCGACCACGCATGTTCAACTCGACCCAGTCCCGGCCGGTCGAAATTTCAGCACCGCACTGTTCGAGCTTCTGCAGCACCGCATCCAGCGTGTCCGGGTCGGCCCGGCGCGCCGTGATATGACCGCCGGTCATTGCCGCCGCCACCAGGAACGTGCCTGCCTCGATCCGGTCCGGCAGCACCGTGTAGTCGTATCCGCTCAGCGGCTGCCCGCCGTTGATCCGGATGGTATTGCTGCCGGCGCCCTCGATGTCGGCCCCCATGGTCTTGAGACATTCGGCCAGATCGACCACTTCGGGCTCTTGCGCGGCATTTTCGATGCGGGTCAGGCCTTGGGCCATCACGGCCGCCATCATGATGTTTTCGGTACCCGTGACCGTGGCCGTATCGAGCACGATCCGGGCGCCGCGCAGGCGTTTTGCCTCGGCAACGATATAGCCGGCCTCGACCCGCACCTCGGCCCCCAGCGCGGTCAGTCCGCGCAGGTGCTGATCGACCGGCCGGGCGCCAATCGCACAACCGCCGGGCAACGAGACGCGCGCCTTGCCGAAACGCGCCAGCAGTGGGCCCAGCACCAGCACCGAGGCGCGCATGGTCTTGACCAGATCGTAAGGCGCCTCCTGGTGCGTGACGCCGCTGGTATCGAGCTCGATGCGCAACTGGTCGGAAAGCCCAACTTCGGCGCCCATTTGCGCGAGCAGCTCGATCGTGGTGGTCACGTCCTTCAAGTGCGGCACGTTCTTTAGCCGGCACGGCTGATCGGTCAGCAGGCTGGCCATCAGGATCGGCAGGACCGCGTTCTTGGCGCCGGAAATGGGAACCGATCCGCGCAGCGCGACACCGCCTTCGATTTCGATGCGTGCCATCAGCTGGTTTCGCGGCCGGCCGCTTCAGCCGGCGTGCTCAAGTCCATCGTCAGGGCGTGAATTTCCCGACCCAGCGCCGGGCCGATCGCCGCATGAATGCGACGGTGGCGCGCGACGCGATTCAAACCGTCGAAGCCGGCATCGACCACTTTCGCGCTAAAATGCACGTTGTCATCGCTGCTAACGGTTATCTCGGCATCCGGGAACGACTCCCGCAATAGTTGCTCAATTCGTTCACTATCCATACGCTGTGTGTTTTCCTGTTCGACTCGGGCGGGGTATGACTTGGCTCTGTCTGCCGGCGAGGCTCGTGAATTCACGCCCACCGGCCGTCGGGTGGACCAAACGATCATGTTAATCCAAATGCAGTTTATCGAACAAAGGAATATCGAATGACGCTGCTTACAGCGCTGATCTACCTGCTTGTCGGATTTGTGCTGCTGGTCTGGTCGGCTGATCGACTGGTCGCCGGCGCCTCGGCACTGGCCAGAAACCTCGGAATTTCTCCACTGGTGGTCGGCGTGACCATCGTCGGCTTCGGCACCTCGGCGCCGGAGATGGTGGTTTCGGCGCTGGCGTCGCTCGAAGGCAACCCGTCGCTGGCCGTCGGCAATGCGCTGGGTTCGAACATCGCCAATATCGGCCTGATCCTGGGTTTGACCGGGCTGGTCTACCCGATGCACATCGAACGCTCGACCTTTAGCCGGGAACTGCCCCTGCTGGCCGCCGTCACGGCGCTGACCGCGATCCTGATGGTCGACGGCACGCTGTCACGCATCGACGGGATCGTACTGGCCGGCGGCCTCGGTGTTTTTCTGGCCGCGATGATCCTGCGCGGCAAGCGCGCCGAGACGATCGATCCTTCGACTGAGGCCCTGATCAGCGAAATCTCGCATGGCATGTCACGCCACCGGGCCATCATCTGGACCGTGGTGGGGCTGATCGTGCTCCCAGCCAGCGCCCAGATTCTGGTCGAGGGCGCCATCGGCATGGCCGCGACGCTGGGTGTTTCCGAGGCCGTGATCGGCCTGACCATCGTGGCGCTGGGCACCAGCCTGCCCGAACTGGCCGCGGCGATCGCCAGCGCGATCCGCAAGGAAGACGATTTGTGCATCGGCAACATCCTGGGCTCCAACCTGTTCAACCTGCTCGGCGTGCTGGGGCTGGCGGCCCTGATTCACCCGATGACGATCGAGTCGATCCTGATCGTTCGAGACCTGCCCGTCATGGTCGGTACGTTCGTCATGCTGGCCATGATGGCGCTGTTCGCAGGCCGCATCGGACGCGCCAGCGCGGCGCTGCTGTTGACCACCTACATCGTTTACCAGATTACGGTTTTTTACCAGGCGATGGCCTGAACCATGCTCGATCCAAAGGATAGACTGGCCAGATGACCAAGCCCGAAATCAACCCCGAATCACTGATCCGGCGCGCCCGCGAAGTTCTCGATACCGAAGCGCGCGCCATATCGGCACTGATCGACAGACTGGACGGCTCCTTCGTCGACGCCTGCCGGATGATCCTGAACTGCCACGGACATCTCATCGTCACCGGCATGGGCAAATCCGGACATATCGGTCACAAGCTGGCAGCAACTCTCGCCTCCACCGGCACGCCGGCGTTTTTCGTCCACCCGGCCGAGGCCAGTCATGGCGACCTGGGCATGATCCGCAGCGGCGATTTGATCGTCGCGCTGTCGAATTCCGGCGAGACCGGCGAAATCGTCGGCCTGCTTCCGGTGATCAAGCGTCTCGGCATCGGCCTGCTTGCGATGACCGGCAATGCCGAGTCGAGCCTGGCCCGGCATGCCGATGTCCACCTCGATACCAGCGTCGACCGTGAAGCCTGTCCACTGGGGCTGGCGCCCACGGCATCGACTTCGGCACAGCTGGCACTGGGCGATGCGCTGGCCATTGCGCTGCTGGATGCGCGCGGCTTTACCGCCGAGGATTTCGCCCGCTCGCATCCCGGCGGCACCCTCGGCAAGCGCCTGCTGGTGTACATTCGCGACGTCATGCACAGCGGCGAAGACCTGCCCGTGGTGACTCCGGAACAAACCATTTCCGGGGCGATCGTGGTCATGACCCGCAGCCGGCTCGGCCTGTGCGCCGTGGTCGATCAGCAGCAGCGCGTGGTCGGCGTACTCACCGACGGCGACCTGCGGCGCGGCCTCGACGACATCGGTGACATCCGGACCACGCCGGTCAGCCAGTTGATGACGCCCGACCCGCAGACTATCGGCGCGGACGAATTGGCCGCCGGGGCCGTCGAGATCATGCAAAACCGCAGAATCCAGGGCCTGCTGGTCGTCGACGACGATCGCCGGCTGCTCGGTGCGCTGAACTTTCAGGATCTGCTGCAGGCCGGTGTCGTATGAGCGCGCCCGATTGGCCGGCAGCGCTGCTGCAAAAGGCCGGCCCGATTCGCCTGGTGGTTTTCGATATCGATGGCGTAATGACCGACGGACGCCTGTTTCGCGACGACAATGGGCATGAAATCAAGGCCTTTCATTCGCGCGACGGCCTCGGCATGAAGGCCCTGATTCGTCACGGATTCACGCTTGCGGCACTGACCGCGCGGCATTCGAAGCTGGTCCGCGTGCGCATGGCCGAACTGGGCATCGAGCACCTGGTACAGGGTCGCGAAGACAAGGGCGAAGCGTTCGAGGAACTGCTGCAACAAACCGCGATCGACGCCTCTCGGGCCGCCTATATGGGCGATGACCTGGTCGACTGGCCGGCCATGCGGCGAGCCGAACTGAAGCTCTGCCCCGGTGACGGCGATAGCTGGGTCCGCCGGCAGGCCGACTACGTTACGGCAGCCGGGGGCGGTCGCGGCGCCGTGCGCGAGGTTTGCGAACTGCTGCTCGAAGCCAACGGCTGGCTCGATGCATGGCGGAACTCATTCCGTTGAAGCAGCGCCACTACTGGGCCATAGCGATTGCGACGCTGGTGCTGCTGCTGGCCCGAAACTGGTGGCTGGGAGAATCGGCCTCCCCGCCCGACAGTCCGGAAAGTCTGCCCGACCGCCGAACCGACTACGTACTGAGCGACTTCGATGCGCAATTTCTGGATGCCAACGGCCGGCTGGAATTTTCGGTCCGGGGTCCGTTGCTGGAACATGACGCCGTGACTCGCCAGGCCCGGATCACGCGGCCCGAATTTGCGATTGACCCGAATGGCGAAAAATGGTCCGGCAATGCCGATTGGGCGCTGCTCAAGCGCGCCTCGGATCAGCTACAGCTGTTCGGCAGCGCCGTGATCGAAAAACCGCACCCGCGCGGCCTGATCCTGATTCGATCGGAACAACTGGATTATGACCGCAATACAGCCACGCTGCATTCGCCGGAAACAGCCCACATGCAGCAAGCCGGTTCTGAACTGACCGGTGGTACTCTTACCGTCTGGATCAATGATGAAAGAATGGAGCTTGAAGATCATGTACACGCGATTTATCGCGCGGCTGACGCTGTTGCCAATCCTGTTGCTGGTCAGCCTCTCGATTAGCGCCCAGCAGCCCGCGGATCAAACCAGCAGCGACCCCGCCGTCGAGCCCCCAATCATCATCGATTCGGAAACCAACGAATACGACCTGCGCTCCGGTGTCACGCGATTCAGCAAAAATGTCGAAATCCAGCGCGGCGACATGCGCGTCAACGCCGACCAGGGCATCATCCGCCAGGCCAACGGCCGCATCACCGTCGTCGAACTGGAAGGCAGCCCGACGATCTGGCGCGACCGGCTCGAGGACGGCAGCCAGGTCGAGGGCGAGGCCAAAAACATTCATTTCAACGTCATCGACAACATCGTAACGCTGACCGGCAATGCCAGAATTCGCCATGAACAGGGCGAATTCACCGGCGATGAACTGGTCTACGACCTCGACAGCGAAAGCCTGGCCGGACGCAGCGCCGGCGACGGAAGAGTCCGGGTCGTCATCGAGCCCGAAGCGATGAACAGAAACCAGAACCGGAATGACAACGGCGCACCCGGTTCGGAACCGGAAGACCCACCGCCGTCGAGGCCCGAAACGGAAGGCGAGCGCGCAGTCCCACCCGAAGAGGGAAACGAAATCGAGTCCGACACCGAGTCCGACACCGAGACCGACTCTCAGCCCGTGCCTCAAGCCCGGTCCCAGCCTGAGTCCTTGTCCGGAGGCAAAACCGGGTCCGAAGCCATGCCTGAAGACCAGTCGACTTTTGAACCTGAAGACGCTTCGGCAACCGATAGTGAATTGGCATCCGGGCCCGGAACTGAAGCCGACGCCACGTCCGAAGCCGCTTCTGAAACCAAACCCGAAGCTGAAGATGATTCCGAATCCGAAGCTGACGTCGAACCGCCGAAACAATCATCCGGAACCCGGGTGGCCGAACAAGCGGACCTGGGCTGATGCTGCGGGCCGAGAAACTGGTCAAGCACTATGGCGGACGGGCCGTGGTGCATGGCGTCTCACTGCAGGTCGAGCGCGGCGAAGTCGTCGGCCTGCTCGGCCCCAACGGCGCCGGCAAGACCACCTGCTTTTACATGGTCGTCGGCCTGGTCAAGCCCGACGACGGAAAAATCATGATCGACGACCGCGAACTGACCCGCGCCAACATGCATCGACGGGCCCGGCACGGGCTTGGCTATCTGCCCCAGGAAGCCTCGATTTTTCGCCGCCTGTCGGTCAAAAACAACATTCTCGCGATCCTCGAATTGCGCAGCGAACTCGACCGCAACCAGCAGCAGCAGGAATTGAGCCGACTGATGGACGAGTTCAACGTCAGCCACCTGGCCGACCAGATGGGTGCGAGCCTGTCGGGTGGCGAACGCCGCAGGGTCGAGATTGCACGCGCGCTGGCGGCCGACCCGCGCTATATCCTGCTCGACGAACCGTTTGCCGGCGTCGATCCGATCTCGGTGGGCGAAATCCAGCACATCGTCGCGCACCTGCGCGACCGTGACATCGGCATCCTGATCACCGATCACAACGTGCGCGAGACGCTCGGGATCTGCGACCGCGCCTACATCATCTCCGAAGGCCGCGTGCTGATCCAGGGCTCGCCCGATGAAGTCCTGGCCGACGAAGAGGTGCGCAAGGTCTATCTCGGCAAGGAGTTCCGGCTTTAGAGTACTGGTGTACTAGGGCCTGGTCGAAATGGAATCGAACGTGCAAGCTGAACAGCATCCGACGCTCGAGTTTACCGGCGAGCGCTTCACGCCCGAGTGCGTGCGCGAAATCTTTTACGAGCACTGGCACCGCTACGCCTGGGCCGGCGCATACGTGGCCGGGCTCGACGTGCTCGACTGCGCCTGCGGCGAGGGCTACGGCTCGCGGCTACTGGCCGACAGCGCCCGATCGGTGGTCGGCGTGGACCTGGACGAGACATCGATTGCCCACGCCCGGCAGCGCTACGCGCACGACAAGCTGGAGTTTCGCCGGGCCGATGCACTGGCGCTGCCGTTCGAAGACCGGCAATTCGACTGCGTCGTCTCGTTCGAAACGCTCGAACACCTGGCCGCGCACGATGACTTGCTCGCCGGCTTCAAGCGCGTGCTCAAGCCCGGCGGCTTCGTGCTGCTGTCTTCGCCGGACCGGAAAACCTATTCCGACGAGACCGGTTACGACAATCCCTACCACGTGCGCGAACTGTATCGCGACGAATTCGAA